>NZ_JBGGWB010000001.1:1045500-1394000 GCF_041321155.1 Sphingomonas sp. IW22
GCGGCTGTGGGAAGCATGGGACAGCGACCCGCGCGGCGTACTGAGCGAGCTGGTCGGGCTGGCCGACCTGTTCTTCGGCAATTACCGCGACATGGGGCTTTTGCTGGGCCGCGAATTTTCGGGCGACGGTCCCGACCGACGGCGCGAAGCGGCACAGGCCGCGTTCGACGCCTTCCCCAACCTGACCCGCATCGCATCGACCGCGCGGCATGTGGACGATGCCGACCATCACCGTCTGTCCGCCCGACTCGACCTGCGCGACGGGTCGTTCCAGACGGAGGAAATCGACGTGTCAGGCATTGTCGACCGGATCGGCGGCGGCGATGCGTTCGCGGCGGGCATATTGCACGGCATCCATGACGGACTGTCGGGTCAGGCGACGGTCGAGGCAGGGCTGGCCCTCGCTTGCCTTAAACACTCGCTGCCCGGCGACGCCAGCCTGTTCCGCCGCGCCGATATCGACGCCTTTCTGGCGGGTGGGCGCGACGTGCGGCGTTGAGGCGCCGCTACCGGACTTCGGTCCGGGTTGCATTGCAGCACAGCTCCTGTCATCGGGAAGCATCGTCTTGAAGACGGCGCCCGGCGCGCTACCTCAGACGCAGGAAACATAGAGACGGATCATGGCCACCTTCACTCTGCCCAAGAACAGCGTCATCAAGAAGGACGGCAACACCCACGCCGCTCCGCAGGGCGCGGGCCGTGTGAAACGGTTCAAGGTCTATCGCTACGACCCCGACTCGGGACAGAACCCGCGCTACGACACGTTCGAGATCGACCTCGACGATTGCGGGCCGATGGTGCTGGACGCGCTGATCAAGATGAAGTCCGAACAGGATCCTTCGCTGACCTTCCGCCGTTCGTGCCGTGAAGGGATTTGCGGTTCCTGCTCGATGAACATCGCGGGCAAGAACGGTCTGGCCTGCACCACCGCGATCGAGGATATCAAGGGCGACATCCGCATCACGCCGTTGCCGCACATGGATGTCATCAAGGACCTGGTCCCCGATTTCACCCATTTCTACGCGCAATATGCCTCGATCAAGCCGTGGCTGCAGACCGTCACCCCGCCGCCCGCAGGCAAGGAACGGCTCCAGTCGCCTGAGGACCGCTCGAAGCTGGACGGCCTGTATGAGTGCATTCTGTGCGCCTGCTGCTCGACCAGTTGCCCCAGCTATTGGTGGAATTCGGACAAGTTCCTGGGTCCGGCCATCCTGCTTCAGGCCTATCGCTGGCTGGCCGACAGCCGCGACGAGATGACGGGTGAGCGTCTGGACGATCTGGAGGATCCGTTCCGCCTGTATCGCTGCCACACGATCATGAACTGCGCCAATGTCTGCCCCAAGGGGCTGAACCCGGCCAAGGCGATCGCCGAAATCAAGAAGATGGAGGTCGAGCGGATCGTCTGATCCGTTCGGTCCTCTGCTCAATCCCGCGCCGGGGCGGGCCGATCGACAGGCCCGGACCCCCGGATATTGCCGCTTGGAAGCCACTGCGCCTTTTCGCTTCATTGACGATCCCGACCTGCCCGGCTGGCACCGCTGGGAACTGACCGATCCCACCCGCTACAACGCCTTTCTGGCGCCGCTGTCGGTTCGTGCAGAGGGTGAGCGGGCGGCGCGCGTGCGGATGGTGCCGCAGCGCATCCACGCCAATATCCGCGATCACGTCCATGGCGGCGCGCTGCTGGGCTTCATGGACGTCGCCGTCTTTGCCGCTGCCCGTGCGCTTGGCATCATGGATGAAGCAGGCGCCTCGACCGTCGACCTGTCCGCACAATTTATCGCCGGAGCCGACGCAACCCATCCCATCGAGGCGGAGGTCGAGCTGCTGCGCGAAACCGGGCGCCTGTTTTTCGTGCGCGGGCTGATCGTGCAGGACGGCACCGTCTGCGCCAGCTTTACCGCCACCGCACGCAAGGCGGGGAGCCGCAAATCATGACTGACGTTCTGAACGCTTACGACGCACTGATCGCCAATGGCGAGCTTCGCGCCGATCCCGATCAGCGCGCCGCCGCCGTGCGGCTGGACGCCTTGGCCAGCGAACTGGCCGACACACCAAGGGGCGGCCTATTCTCTCGCCTGTTCGGTCGCACGCCCGATGCGCCGCGCGGCATTTACATGTGGGGCGGCGTCGGGCGCGGAAAGTCCATGCTGATGGACCTGTTTTACGATCATGTGCCCATCGTGGCCAAGCGGCGGGTCCACTTCCACGCCTTCATGCTGGAGGTGCATCAGCGCCTGCGCGAAGAGCGCAAGAACGAAAGCGGCGATCCCATCCCCCCCGTTGCCGCCGCGATGGTGGGTGAGGCGCGTCTGCTGGCGTTCGACGAAATGGTGATCAACAATTCCGCCGATGCGATGATCCTGTCGCGGCTGTTCACCGCGATGCTCGAACACGGCCTGACCGTGGTCGCGACATCGAACCGCGTGCCGGAAGATCTGTACAAGGACGGGCTGAACCGCGAGCATTTTCTGCCGTTCATCGACACGATCCGTGACCGTATGGACGTGATGCCGCTGAACGGCCCGGTCGATTATCGCCGCGACCGGCTGGGCAGCATGGAAACCTGGCTGGTGCCGAATGGCGCAGAGGCGACAGCAAAGCTGTCCGACGCCTTTTTCCGGATGACCGATTACCCGGTCGAGGACCGCGCGCACGTCCCTTCCTGCGACATGGATGTCGGCGGGCGCGCGCTGCATGTCCCCAAATGCCTGAAGGGCGTGGCGGTGTTCAGCTTCAAGCGGCTGTGCGGCGAAGCACGCGGCAGCGCCGATTATCTGGCCGTCGCGCGCCGTTTCCACACCGTCATCATCGTCGGCATTCCCAAGCTCGGCCCCGACAACCGCAACGAAGCCGCACGCTTTGTCACGCTGATCGACGCGCTGTACGAACATAAGGTCAAGCTGCTGGCCGCCGCCGACGCAACGCCCGAAACCCTGTATGAGAAGGGCGATGGCGCGTTCGAATTCGAGCGCACCGTCAGCCGCCTCAATGAAATGCGCTCCGACGACTATCTGGCGCTGGGACATGGCGAAGGGGAACAGGAATGACCGCGCGCATCAATCGCGACACCAAATTGTGCATGTCGCTGTCGGGCCGGCCCGGCAATTTCGGCACCCGGTTCCAGAACCACCTGTATGAGACGCTGGGCCTCGACTTCGTCTACAAGGCGTTCACCACCCAGGATATCGAGGGGGCGGTGCGCGGCATCCGGGCGCTCGGCATTCGCGGCTGCGCAATTTCCATGCCGTTCAAGGAAGCGGTCATTCCCCTGATCGACGCGCTCGACCCGTCGGCAGACTCGATCGGCGCGGTCAATACCATCGTCAATGATGACGGCCATCTGACCGGCTATAATACCGACTATCTTGCGGTCGTCGCGCTGATGCGCCGGCATGAGGTGCCGACGGATATCCGATGGGCGCTGGCGGGCGCGGGCGGCATGGCAAAGGCGGTGGCGTCTGCGCTGGTCGATTACGGCTACACCAACGGCACGATCGTGGCGCGCAATGCCGACAAGCGGGCGGCGCTGGCAGACCGCCTGGGGCTGGCCCATGCTGCCGAAACACCGGGGGACGGCGGCATGATCATAAACGCCACGCCCATCGGCATGGCCGGCGGGGCAGAGGCGGAAGCCCTGTCCTTCCCCATGAAGGCCATCGAACATGCAGCGATCGTGTTCGATGTCGTGGCCATTCCCACCGAAACGCCGCTGATCCGCGCCGCACGCGCGGCGGGTCGGCGGATCATTACCGGCGATGAGGTATTGGTACTGCAAGGGCGCGAGCAATTCGTGCTCTATACCGGCGTGCAGCCCGATGACGAAGCCGTGAAGACGGCGGCGCAGGTCGCGCTCGCGCCTTAATGCACTTGCGAAACATTCGCAAAGATAATTGATCGACCCTGTTGATTGGCGGTTGCCCGCCCTTCGCAAAAGGCTTAAGTCGCCTGCGTTTCGCGGGGCGCCTTGCCGCGTGCCCGCCCGGCATCCGTCTAGGGAGGATCCATGGCTCGCAAGAAGATCGCGCTCATCGGCGCTGGCATGATCGGCGGCACGCTCGCCCATCTGGCCGCAATGAAGGAACTGGGCGACATCGTCCTGTTCGACATCGCCGAGGGCATGCCCCAGGGCAAGGCACTGGACCTCGCCCAGTCGGGCCCGGTCGAGGGTTTCGACGCCAGCCTCAAGGGCGCGAACAGCTATGAGGACATTGCCGGCGCCGATGTGGTGATCGTCACCGCCGGTGTGCCGCGCAAGCCCGGCATGAGCCGCGACGACCTGCTCGGCATCAACCTCAAGGTGATGAAGGCCGTTGGTGAGGGCATTGCCGCGCACGCCCCCGACGCGTTCGTCATCTGCATCACCAACCCGCTGGACGCGATGGTCTGGGCGCTGCGCGAATTTTCGGGGCTGCCGCACAACAAGGTCGTCGGCATGGCCGGCGTACTCGACTCGGCGCGCTTCCGTCATTTCCTGGCCGAAGAATTTAACGTCTCGGTCGAGGACGTCACCGCGTTCGTGCTCGGCGGCCACGGCGACACCATGGTTCCCGTCGTCGAATATTCGACCGTTGCGGGCATCCCCATTCCCGACCTGATTAAGATGGGCTGGTCGACGCAGGAGCGCATCGACGCGATCGTCCAGCGCACCCGTTCGGGCGGCGGCGAGATTGTCGGCCTGCTCAAGACCGGCTCGGCCTTCTACGCCCCCGCCACCTCCGCAATCGCGATGGCCGAGAGCTATCTCAAGGACAAGAAGCGCCTGCTCCCCTGCGCCGCGCATCTGACCGGCCAGTACGGCGTCGACGACCTGTATGTCGGCGTGCCGATCATCATCGGCGCCAATGGCGTCGAGCGCATCGTCGAAATCGAGCTGAAGGAAGAGGCCAAGGCCAATTTCCAGACCTCGGTCGACGCGGTGAAGGAACTGCTGGTCGCCTGCAAGGGCATCGACAGCTCGCTTAACTGATCCCGCCCGGCCCCGGCGTCCTGCCGGGGTCGCGCCTTTCTATCCGGGCCGTCCGGCCGCAAATTTCAGGGAAAACCGATGAGCATCCTCGTCGACAAGAACACCAAGGTCATCGTCCAGGGCATGACCGGTGCGACCGGCACCTTCCATACCGAACAGGCGCTTGCCTATGGCACGCAGATGGTCGGCGGCGTCACGCCGAGCAAGGGTGGCTCGACGCATATCGGCCTGCCCGTCTTCAACACCGTTGCCGAAGCGGTGGACACGACGGGCGCGACCGCCAGCGTCGTCTATGTCCCGCCCGCCTTCGCCGCCGATTCGATCCTTGAGGCGATCGACGCCCAAGTGCCGCTGATCGTCGCGATCACCGAAGGCATCCCCGTGCTCGACATGGTCAAGGTCAAGCGCGCCCTGTCGGGTTCGAAGTCGCGCCTGATCGGCCCGAACTGCCCCGGCGTTCTGACGCCTGGCGAGTGCAAGATCGGCATCATGCCCGGCTCGATCTTTTCCAAGGGCACGGTGGGCGTCGTGTCGCGTTCGGGCACGCTGACCTATGAGGCGGTGTTCCAGACCACCAATGCTGGCCTGGGCCAGACCACGGCCGTCGGCATCGGCGGCGACCCCGTCAACGGCACCAACTTCATCGACGTGCTGGAACTGTTCCTGGCCGACGACGCGACCGAATCGATCATCATGATCGGTGAAATCGGCGGCTCGGCCGAAGAAGAAGCCGCCCAGTTCCTGAAGGACGAAGCCAAGCGTGGCCGCAAGAAGCCGATGGTCGGCTTCATCGCGGGCCGCACGGCGCCTCCGGGCCGTCGCATGGGCCATGCCGGTGCGATCGTGTCGGGCGGCCAGGGCGGCGCCGAGGACAAGATCGCCGCGATGGAAGAAGCCGGCATCCGTGTCAGCCCCTCGCCCAGCCTGCTGGGTGAGACGCTGGTCGAAGTGCTGAAGGGTTGATCCTTTTTCGCCACCCCCGACATCCGGGGGTGGCAATCGGCCACGCGAACGTGCGGGCCGCTTGAACAGCCCCGGCGACATGTGCGGGGATGAGGTGCGCGATGGGTTACGAAGGTCAGGATTTCTCCGATATCGCCGGTGGCGTCAGCCCCGCGTTCGTCGATACGCTCTATGCCCGCTACCAGGCCGATCCCGGTGCGATCGAACCCGGCTGGCGCGCCTTTTTCGAAGGGCTTGAGAATGTCGTGACCGGCCCCAGCTGGGCGCGCGCCAACTGGCCGCTCAAGGACACCGACGCACTGACCGCCGCGCTCGACCCCACCCAGATGGAACCGGCGCCGAAGCCCGCCAAGGGCGGCAAGGGCGACCCGGCACCCAAGGCACCCGCCCCTGCGGCTTCCACTGCCGACATCCAGCGCGCGGCGCAGGATTCGATCCGCGCCATGATGCTGATCCGCACCTATCGCGTGCGCGGGCATCTGGCCGCCAATCTCGACCCGCTGGGCCTGTCCAAGCGTGAGATGCCCGAAGATCTGAAGACCGAATATCACGGCTTTTCAGACAGTGAGATCGACCGCCCCGTCTATCTGGGCGGCGCCTTGGGCTTCCAGACCGCGACCATTCGTCAGGTCGTCGACACGCTGCGCAAGAATTACTGCGGCAATGTCGGCCTTGAATATATGCACATCGCCGATGTCGAAGAGCGTCGCTTCCTGCAGGAACGCATGGAGGGTCAGGACAAGGCGATCGAATTCAGCACCGAGGGCAAGAAGGCGATCCTGTCCAAGGTTATCGAGGCCGAGCAGTGGGAAAAGTTCCTGGGCCGTAAATATGTCGGCACCAAGCGCTTCGGCCTTGATGGCGGCGAAGCGATGATCCCCGCGCTCGAAGCCGTCATCAAATATGGCGGCCAGATGGGCGTGCGCGAGATCGTCTATGGGATGGCCCATCGCGGTCGCCTGAACGTGCTCGCCAACGTCATGGGCAAGCCGTTCCAGGTCATCTTTCACGAATTCGCCGGCGGTTCGGCCAACCCGGATGAAATCGGCGGTTCGGGCGACGTGAAGTATCACCTCGGCACCTCGACCGACCGTGAGTTCGACGGCATCAACGTCCACATGTCGCTGGTCGCCAACCCCAGCCATCTGGAAGCGGTGAATCCCGTCGTTCTGGGCAAGGTGCGCGCGCAGCAGACCTTCCGCCAGGATCTGGATAAGCATGAGCAGGCGCTACCCGTGCTGATCCACGGCGACGCAGCCTTTGCCGGTCAGGGCATCGTCTGGGAATGCCTCGGCTTCTCCGGCATCCGTGGATACAATACCGGCGGCTGCATCCACTTCGTCATCAACAACCAGATCGGCTTCACCACCAGCCCGCAATTTGCGCGCTCCTCGCCCTATCCGTCGGATGTGGCAAAGGGCGTTCAGGCGCCGATCCTGCACGTCAACGGCGACGATCCCGAAGCCGTGACCTTTGCCTGCAAGGTCGCGACCGAATTCCGCCAGACGTTCAAGCGCGACGTCGTGATCGACATGTGGTGCTATCGCCGCTTCGGCCACAACGAGGGCGACGAGCCCGGTTTCACCCAGCCGCTGATGTACAAGGCGATCCGCCAGCATCCGCCGGTCAGCGAAGTCTATAACCAGCGCCTGACTTCGGAAGGCGTGGTCGACGGCGAATTCGTCAAGACCAAGACCGCCGAAATTACCCAGACGCTGGAAGAAGCGTTCGAAGCAGCCAAGGGTTACAAGCCCAACAAGGCCGACTGGTTCGCCGGTCGCTGGTCGGGCCTGCACGCCCCTGTCGACGCCGAAACCGCGCGTCGCGGCGTGGAAACCGGCATCGAACAGAAGCTGTTCGATTCGCTGGGCCGCACCCTGACCGAACGGCCCGAAGGGTTCGAACTGCACAAGACGCTGGGCCGCGTGCTGGATGCCAAGGCGGAAATGTTCCGTTCGGGCACCGGCTTCGACTGGGCCACGGGTGAGGCGCTGGCGTTCGGCTCGCTCCTGTCCGAGGGTTATGGCGTCCGCCTGTCCGGTCAGGACTCAGGTCGCGGCACCTTCAGCCAGCGTCATGCCGTCTGGGTCGACCAGAATGACGAGCGCCGCTACGTCCCGCTCCAGGAAATCCGGCACGGCCGGTTCGAGGTGCTGGACAGCCCGCTGTCCGAATATGGCGTGCTGGGCTTCGAATATGGCTTTGCGCTGGCCGATCCCAAGACGCTGGTGCTGTGGGAAGCGCAGTTCGGCGACTTCGCGAACGGCGCGCAGATCATGATCGATCAGTTCATCGCGTCAGGCGAAGCCAAGTGGCTGCGCGCCAACGGTCTAGTGATGCTGCTGCCCCATGGTTACGAGGGTCAGGGTCCGGAACACTCCTCCGCGCGTCTGGAACGCTTCCTGCAGCTGTGCGCGCAGGACAATATGCAGGTCGCGAACTGCACCACGCCCGCCAACTACTTCCACCTGCTGCGCCGCCAGATGCACCGCAATTTCCGCAAGCCTCTGGTCGTGTTCACGCCCAAGTCGCTGCTGCGGCACAAGATGGCGGTGTCGAAGACGGAGGATTTCGTCGGCAACAGCCACTTCATGCGGATCCTGTCGGACCCCAATGGCGCCGCCGATGCCGACACGAAGCGCGTCGTGCTGTGTTCGGGCAAGGTCGCCTATGACCTGATCGAAGCGCGCGATGCCGCGGGCGATACCGAAACGCAGATCATCCGCATCGAACAGCTCTATCCCTTCCCCGGCGATCCGCTTGCCGTCCGCCTGGCGCGGATGCCCAAGCTGGAAGACGTGGTCTGGGCACAGGAAGAGCCGAAGAACAACGGTTCGTGGTTCTTCGTCGAACCGGAGATCGAACAGTCGCTTGCCGCCGCCAATTCGGCCGTCAAGCGCGCTCGCTATGCCGGCCGCGGCGCATCTGCATCGCCCGCAACCGGCCTGATGAAGCGGCACCAGGCCGAACAGGGCGCGTTGATTGCCGACGCGCTCGGCCACAATGTGCGCGAAGAGATTCGCCGCACGCGCCAGACCGACAACAGTGCGACCGGCAAGGCCGCGTCGTGATCGAAGCCTGAAGAAGGACGAAAACCATGGCCACCGAAATCCTCGTCCCCACGCTGGGCGAATCGATCACCGAAGCGACGCTGGGCGAATGGCTCAAGCAGCCGGGCGACCGCGTCGAAGCGGATGAGCCTGTCGCCAGCCTCGAAACCGACAAGGTGTCGGTCGAAGTGCCCGCGCCCGCTGCCGGCATCATGGGTCAGCACGGCGTGCAGCCGGGCGACACCGTCAATGTCGGCGCGATGATCGGCACGATTGACGCGGGCGACGGCGCCGCCGCCGCACCCAAGGCCGAAGCGCCCAAGCAGGACGCTGCTCCGACGCCCACCCCCGCCCCCGCCCCGGCCGAAGCCGGTCAGCAGGCGCCCGCCTCTGGCGACAATGTCGAGGCAGCCGCGCTGTCGCCTTCGGTCCGCCGCGCCATTCTGGAACACGGCCTCGACCCCGCGACGATCAAGGGCACCGGCAAGGACGGCCGCATCACCAAGGAAGACGTGGTCGCTGCCGCGTCCAGCAAGTCGAGCGCGCCCGCCCCCGCCGCTCCGGCGCCCGCCGCCTCGGCCTCGGCGCCCGCGGGTGACAATCGCCGCGAAGAGCGCGTCCGCATGACGCGCCTGCGCCAGACGATCGCCAAGCGGCTGAAGGAAGCGCAGGACACCGCGGCGCTGCTCACCACCTTCAACGATGTCGACATGACCGCCGTCATCGAGGCACGCGCCAAGTACAAGGACCTGTTCGAGAAGAAGCACGGCGTCCGCCTGGGCTTCATGGGTTTCTTCGTGAAGGCCGCATGCCAGGCGCTGCGCGACATCCCGTCGGTCAACGCCCAGATCCAGGGCGATGAGATCGTCTATCACGATTATGCCGACGTCTCGGTCGCCGTGTCGGCGCCGCAGGGTCTGGTCGTCCCGGTCATCCGCAATGCCGAAAGCATGACGGTCGCCCAGATCGAAAAGACGATCGGCGATTTCGGCAAGCGCGCCAAGGACGGCAGCCTGAAGATGGACGAGATGAAGGGCGGCACCTTCACCATCTCCAACGGCGGCGTGTTCGGTTCGCTGATGTCGACCCCGATCATCAACCCGCCCCAGTCGGCGGTGCTGGGTCTGCACCGGATCGAGGAACGCCCCGTCGTTCGCGACGGTCAGGTCGTGGTGCGCCCGATGATGTATCTGGCGCTCAGCTATGATCACCGCATCATCGACGGTCGCGAAGCCGTGACCTTCCTCGTTGCGCTGAAGAACGCGATCGAGGATCCGACGCGCCTGCTGATCGACCTTTGAGTTAACGTGCGGCACCGGACACCCGGCGCGACGGAGAATGGAAATGGCTGAATACGACTTCGACGTTCTGGTGATCGGCGCCGGCCCCGGCGGCTATGTCGCTGCGATCCGCGCGGCCCAGCTGGGCCTGCGCGTCGCGTGCGCCGAATCGCGCGAAACGCTGGGCGGCACCTGCCTCAATGTCGGGTGCATCCCGTCAAAGGCGATGCTGCACGCGTCCGAATATTTCGACGCGGCCGCCAATGGCGCGATGGCCAAGATGGGCATCAAGGTAACGCCCGAACTCGACCTCGACACGATGCACGCACAGCGGCTCGACGCGGTGAAGGGGCTGACCGGGGGCATCGAATATCTGTTCAAGAAGAACAAGGTGGAATGGCTGAAGGGCCGCGCCAGCTTCCAGGATTCGACCACGGTCAAGGTCGGCGACCGCACCGTCACCGCGCGCGACATCGTCATCGCGACCGGCTCGTCGGTCACGCCCCTGCCGGGCGTCGAGGTCGACCAGAGGGTCGTCGTCGATTCGACCGGGGCGCTGGAACTGCCCAAGGTGCCGGGTCATCTCGTCGTCATCGGCGGCGGCGTGATCGGGCTTGAGCTGGGCAGCGTTTGGCGCCGTCTGGGCGCCAAGGTGACGGTCGTCGAGTACCTCGACCAGATCCTCCCCGGCTTCGACGGCGATGTCCGCAAAGAATCGCTCAAGCTGTTCAAGAAGCAGGGCATCGAGTTCAAGACCGGCACCAAGGTGACCGGTGTCGCGCTGAATGGCGACAAGGCCACCGTCACCGTCGAACCCGCCAAGGGCGGCGAGGCCGAGACGATCGAGGCGGACAACGTCCTGGTCGCCATCGGTCGGCGTCCGAACACCGACGGCCTGAACCTCGAAGCGGCGGGCCTGTCGGTCAACCAGCGCGGTCAGATCGAGATCGACCATGATTTCGCGACCAAGGTCGACGGCATCTGGGCGATCGGCGACGTCGTCCCCGGCCCGATGCTCGCCCACAAGGCCGAAGATGAAGGCATTGCCGTGGCTGAGAACATCGCGGGCCAGACCGGCATCGTGAACCACGACCTGATCCCGTCGGTCGTCTACACGCTGCCCGAAATCGCCGGCGTCGGCCTGACCGAAGAAGCCGCGCGCGAAAAGGGCGAGGTCAAGGTCGGCAAGTTCCCGATGGCCGGCAACAGCCGCGCCAAGACCAACCACGAACCCGACGGTTTCGTGAAGGTCATTTCCGACGCCAAGACCGACCGCGTGCTGGGCGTGTGGATCATCACCTCGGTCGCGGGGACGATGATCGCGCAGGCCACGCAGGCAATGGAATTCGGCGCGACGAGCGAGGACATCGCTTATACCTGCCACGCGCATCCGACCCATTCGGAAGCGATCAAGGAAGCCGCCATGGCGGTGACGGGCAAGCCGATCCACATCTGACACACGGGATCAGGATCGTTTGAAAAGGGCCGCTGTCGCAAATCGACAGCGGCCCTTTTTCGTGGCGTACTGGCTCAGGCGGCGCGGGCAGGCGCAGGCCGCGCCAGCAGCAGGGTCATCCAGCCCGATGCCAGCGCCGCATACCACAGCGCCTGGTCGCCAATCGCATGTTCGGCAGTCGCTCCGCCCATCGCTCCGCCGACAAAGGCCAGCCACAGCAGCAGATAGCGCAGCGCCACCCAGCCCCCGCCCTCACCCATCAGCGCGGCGGCGAGGCTCTGTCCCATTCGGACGAGATTGCCGGTGAAATAGGTGATGCCGATGGTCACCTCTCCATCGCGGGTGAACACGCCGTTGATCGCGCCCATTGCGCCGGCCAGCAGCGGCAGGACCATGGCGGGCGACAGGAGTGTGCTGACCGCCCCGGCCCCCAGCAACAGCGTCGCCAGCGCCATCACCGCAGCCATCGCGCGCGCGGTGACGGCACGCGCGACAATCGCTGCCAGCATGACGCCCGCCACGAACGCCATGACCAGCGTCAGCGCAATGCGCGCGGTGTTCCAGTCGCCAGTGCCCAGCGCAGCGGCACCTTGCGTCGTATTTCCGCTCATGAAGGAGACGAAGAACCCGCCCAGCCGGACAAAGGCATAGGCATCGACAAATCCCGCCAGCGCGGCAAGGACGAGGGCGGCGAGCAAAAGCGGCGATGATGTGCGGCGCATGACCGATGATCTAGGGCCTAAGGCGCCGAAGCTGAACCCCACAGGGCCGGAAACGACGATGCCCGGCCGATATTTTCCATCGGCCGGGCATCATTTCGATTCATATGTCGCCGCTGTCATCGGTCGACAGCAGGACGAGCGTCACTCGTCCTCAGGACCGGCGCCCACCATCATCTCTTCCGAAACCTCTGCCGTGCGGGCACGGATCGCGGCTTCCAGACGCTCACGCAGTTCGTTATTTTCGCGCAGGAAGGTCTTGGCGTTTTCACGCCCCTGCCCGATCCGCACGCTGTCGTAGCTGAACCAGGCGCCCGCCTTTTCCACCAGCCCCGCCTTGACGCCGAGGTCGAGGATCTCACCAATCTTCGAAATGCCTTCGCCATACATGATGTCAAATTCGACCTGCTTGAACGGCGGCGCGACCTTGTTCTTGACCACCTTCACGCGGGTCGCGTTGCCGATGATCTCGTCGCGATCCTTGATCTGCCCCGTGCGGCGGATGTCCAGACGCACCGAAGCATAGAATTTCAGTGCGTTGCCGCCGGTCGTGGTTTCGGGATTGCCGTACATCACGCCGATCTTCATGCGCAGCTGGTTGATGAAGATCACCGTGCAACGCGAGCGGCTGATCGAACCGGTCAGCTTGCGAAGCGACTGCGACATCAGGCGTGCCTGAAGGCCGACATGGCTGTCGCCCATCTCACCCTCGATCTCGGCGCGCGGAACAAGGGCTGCGACCGAATCGACCACCAGCACGTCGATCGCGTTTGAGCGCACCAGCGTGTCGGTAATCTCCAGCGCCTGCTCACCCGTATCGGGCTGCGACACGATCAATTCGTCGATGTTGACGCCCAGCTTGCGTGCGTAAACGGGGTCGAGCGCGTGTTCGGCATCGACAAAGGCTGCGGTGCCGCCCGCCTTTTGCGCCTCTGCGATGCAGTGCAGCGCCAGCGTCGTCTTGCCCGAGCTTTCGGGGCCATACACCTCGACCACGCGCCCGCGCGGCAGGCCGCCGACGCCAAGCGCGATGTCGAGTCCCAGCGAGCCGGTCGAAACCGCCTCCACCTGCATCGTTTCCTTCTGGCCGAGCCGCATTGCCGACCCCTTGCCAAAGGCACGGTCGATCTGGGCCAATGCGGCGTCCAACGCCTTTTGCCGGTCTGCGTTCGCGGTCGCCATATCGTTCCCGATCACCTTGAGCTGAGCTGCCATTCTTCGCTTCCATCGCTAGAGCAACCGCGCGCCGGGTTCAACGCGCCGCCCCCGATATAACCCCGTTGCACCATGAGAACAAGAGGGGAACGACGAGGCTTAAACCTGCGCCGTATCGACCACCAGTTCGCGTGCAGGCGGGTGGCCCAGGAACAGGCCGGGGCTGGCGGTAAAGCCATAGGCGCCGGCCAGAAAGATCGCGATCAGGTCGCCCACGCGCGGATCGGGCAGGCCTACCCGGTCGCCCAGCCGGTCGAGCGGGGTGCAAAGGCTGCCCACGACCGACACCGCCATCGGCTCCCCCGTCATCCGTCCGGCAATCGCGACCGGATAATTGCGGCGGACGACCGTGCCGAAATTACCGCTGGCGGCGAGTTGGTGGTGCAACCCGCCATCGACGATGGCGAACCGCTCCCCCTGGCTCTCCTTCACATCGACCACGCGTGTCAGATAGACACCGCATTCGCCGACGATCCAGCGCCCCAGTTCGATTGCATATTGCGTGCCCGGATCGGCATCGGCGAGCGTTTCTGACAGCGCCGCACCCACCGCCTCGATATCGACCGGCTCGTCACCCGCGAAATAGGGAATGCCGAACCCGCCGCCCAGATTGACCAGCGGTGGCACCGCGCCCGCTTCATCGGCCAGCCGCCGCGCCACCGCAACGGTTGCCGCCTGCGTCTCGATGATTGCCGCCGCCGACAGCGCCTGCGAACCGGCATAGATGTGAAACCCGCGCCAGTCCGCGCCCGCGCCCACGATCTCGCCCACCAACGCGGGCACCCGCGCCGCGTCGATGCCGAAGGGGGACGAACGACCGCCCATCTTCATGCCCGACCCCTTCAGGTCGAAATCCGGATTCACCCGCACCGCCAGCCGGGGACGCAGCCCCAGCCGTTCGCCGATCGCCAGCGCGCGCCGTGCCTCCCCCTCCGACTCCAGGTTCAGCGTTGCCCCGGCCTCGATCGCGGCGGTCAGTTCGTCGTCGCGCTTTCCTGGCCCGGCAAAGCTGATGACCGACGCGGGCTTCACCGCCAATGCGCGTGCCAGTTCGCCGCCCGACGCCACGTCCAGCCCGTCCACCAGCGGCGCGATGGCGGCCAGCAGTTGCGGATGCGGATTGGCCTTGATCGCATAATGGATGTCCAGCCGGTCCGGCATCGCCGCGCGCAATCGCGCCAGCCGTGCGCGCACTTCGCCCATGTCATAGACGAACAGCGGCGTATCGCCCGCCACGCCGATCCAGTGTTCGGCGTCGTGCCCCGCGATCGTCAGCGTGTCGCCGTCTGCGAAGTGCGGCGGGATTGGCCCCATCGGTTTCATGCCAGTATCTCCGCCTTCACGCCCGATCGGTCGAGCTTGCCATTGGCGTTGCGCGGCAGGGCGCTGCGCCATTCATAACGATGCGGCTGCATGAAGCCGGGCAGTTCGCGCTTCAACCGTTCGCGCAGGCTCGCCTCCGCCGCCTGGGGTTCGCCGCGCGCGCTGGCGACGACGACGATCGCCTGACCCAGCCGGGGGTCGGGCACACCCAGCGCCACCGCCTCCCCCACTTCACCACCGGCCAGCACCGCTTCCTCGATCTCCGTCGGGCTGATGCGGTTGCCCGCCGACTTGATCATCTCGTCATCGCGGCCGACGAAGCGCAGCAGGCCCGCTTCGTCCGCGACCACCGTATCGCCCGACCATACCGCCATGCCGCCATGCTCGGCCCATGCGGGTGCCGGGCGAAAGCGCAGCGCCGTCCGCTCCGCATCCTGCCAATATCCTTGAGCGACCAGCGGCCCGGCATGGACCAGTTCGCCTGCCTCCCCCGCCGCTGCGCGCGTACCGTCGGGGCGCGCCACCATTACTTCGGCAAAGGGAATGGCGCGGCCGATCGAGTCGGGATGCGCGTCGACCAAAGCGGGGTCGAGATAGGTCGAACGAAACGCCTCGGTCAGGCCATACATGGGGAACAGCCGCGCCGCCGGGAAAAGCTCCCGCAGCGCGCGCACCATGCGCGGCGTCAGCGCGCCGCCCGAATTGGTCAGCCGCTTCAGCCGCGCCGCCACCTCGACCGGCCAGTCGCTGTCGAGCAATTGCACCCACAGCGGCGGCACACCCGCCAGGCTGGTGGCGTCGAACCGCTCGACCGCCTTCACCACGTCGCGCGCGGTCAGGTAATCGAGCGGCACGACGCTGGCTCCCGCCGCCCACGTCGAAAACAACTGGTTTTGCCCATAATCGAAACTCAGCGGCAGCACCGCCAGCACCCGGTCGGCGCGCGTCACGTCCAGATAATGGGCAACGCTGATCGCGCCGAGCCACAGATTGGCGTGGCTCAGCATCACGCCCTTGGGCCGCCCGGTCGACCCCGAAGTGTACAGGATCGCCGCCAGCGAAGCGGCGTCCGCGTTCGACGGCGCCAGCCCTTCGCCCGCCAACGGCAGCTGCGCTTCATCGACCGTGCGGGCATCGCCGGGCACGTCACTCGTCTCCAACGTCGACAGCCGCGCTGCACCGGCGATCAGCAGCCGCGCGCCGCTGTCCGACAGGATATGCGCCACCTGCGCGCGTTTCAGCAGCGGATTGACCGGCACATGCACCAGCCCCGCCCGCGCCGCCGCCAGCGGCAGGACGCACGCCGCCCGCGTCTTGGCCAGCCAGCTTGCTACCCGGTCGCCGGGGTTCAGGCCCTGCGCGCGCAACCATGCCGCCGCCGCACCGACCGCGCGCTCAAGCTCGGCAAAGCACCATGTTCCGGCACGGTCGTGCAGCGCGGGCGCATCGGGGGCGCCCATCAGCGGCAGATGGTCGACCGGGCGCGGTTCGGGATTCAACGCAATGCTCATCGTGCCCGTCCATAACCCGCCGCGCCGAATAGTTCGATGACCCGGTCACGGCGCACCCGGTGTCGCGCTTGCACCCATTTCGGCACGCCGCCGTTGGATATGGGTGTTGCCCTTGTCCGCTGCGTGCGTGGCGGCTAGGCGCGGCGAAAAGCGGGTTTCCACGGAGTAATTGATGATTTCCGAGCAACATGCCGAAGTCGAGGCGACGGTGCGCGCCGTGCTTCGCGACGTGCTGGCCCTGTCAGAGGACCGCGTCGCGGCGTTCGATGCGAATACGCCGCTGTTCGGCGCGCTGCCCGAGCTCGATTCGATGGCGGTCGCAGGGCTGTTGACCGAACTGGAAGACCGGCTTGGCATCGTCATCGACGACGATGACATTGACGGCGAAACGCTGGAAAGCTTTGGCACACTGACCCGCTTTTCCGTGGCCAAGGTTGAAGCCGTCTGATCGACGAATATGCCTGGAACGGTGGCCGCGAAGCCCTGTTGCGGTTCGGCCCGCAGGGTGGAGAGGTCGTGCTGGCGGCCCTGCCCCCGTTCGAGGAGGCGAACCGCCTGCGGACCTTTTTCGTCACCCTGCTGCGCGCGCTGGGCGACCATGGCATCGGCGCGGCATTGCCCGACATGCCCGGCCAGGGCGAGAGCATCTGGCCGACCGAGCGCGCGGCGCTGGACGACTGGCGCAGCGCCTTTGCCGCGGCGGAGGAAAAACTGACGCGGGCGGGTGCGCGGGTGCATGTGGCAGCGATTCGGGGCGGCGCGCTGTTCGACGGGCGCGCCAATTGCCAGTCGCGCTGGCACTTTGCGCCGCTGACCGGGGCCGCTTTGGTTCGCGACATGGTGCGCGCGAAACAGGCCGCTGCACGCGAATCGGGTAAGGATTTCGATCCCAGGGCGATTGCGGGCGACGGGCCGCCGGTCGAGCTGGCGGGCCATTGCATCAGCCGGGCGATGCTGGCGGAGCTTCAGGGTGCGGCACCCTTTGCCGGACCGGGGCTCCGAACGCTGCGCTTGGATACCGACACCGCACCCGCCGACCGCAAGATCCTCGCCCGGCCGCTTTGGCGTCGCGCCGATCCGCAAAACAATCCCGCCCTGGCGCGCGAACTGGCCGCCGACCTTGCCCAGTGGGTCAAGCAATGCGCGAGTTGATCCCCTTTCGCTGCGGCAGCGACACGTTGCTGGGCACGCTCGACCGGGCGGAGGGGACACGTGGCCTGTTGATCGTGTCGGCGGGGAATGAACCCCGGATCGGCGCGCATCGTGGCATGGCGCTGATGGCGGCGCGGCTGGCGGATCGCGGGCATCCGGTATTCCGCTTCGACCGGCGTGGGATCGGCGATTCGACCGGCTCCAATCGCGGGTTCGAGGAAAGCGGCCCCGACATCGCCGCCGCCATCGCGGCCTTTCGCCACGCGATGCCGTCGCTGATCCATGTCACCGGCTTTGGCATGGGCGACGCGGCAAGCGCGCTGGCGCTGCACGACACCCCTGGCATCGACGCGCTGGTGCTGGCCAATCCGTGGATCGTCGATCCCGCCGAGCCCGTCACGCCCACCGCCGAGGAGTCGCCGCTGGCCTGGGGCAAGCGGTTGCTGACCCGCCGCCTGAACATCGCAAGGCGGGAAGGCGGCGCTGACACGCCGCCCGACCGGCTGGCGGGCCGGGTCGCAGCGGGCCTGGCGGGCAAGGGAGTGCCAGTCACCATCCTGACGGCGCAACGCGACAACGCGGCCATCGCCTTTACCCAAGCACTGGCGACACCCGCTTATGCGGAACTGGCCGACAGCGCCCAATTCGCGACACTCGACAGCGACAGTCCCAACCTCCACCGCGCCGACGAGCAGGCATGGCTGGACGGGCAATTGCTGGCGGCGCTGGCTGGCTGAATCGTCGGCCCGCCGACGCGCGGGCGATCAGGCGATGCGGGGGGCCAGAACTGCCATCAGCGCCTCGCACCCCGCCGCATCCGCCGCGTCGAAACGCGCCGGGCTGGGACTGTCGAGATCGAGCACGCCAATCAACCGCCCGTCATGGACGATCGGCACGACCAGTTCCGAACGGCTGGCCGCATCGCAGGCGATATGGCCGGGAAAGGCATGGACATCCTCAACCCGCTGCGTCTCCCGCGTCTGGGCAGCGGTACCGCAAACCCCCTTGCCGAACGGGATGCGGATACACGCGGCCTTGCCCTGAAACGGGCCAAGCACCAGCTCGCCATCGACGTTGCGATAAAAGCCGGCCCAGTTCAGGTCGGGCATCACCTGCCAGATCAGCGCCGCCGCATTGGCCATGTTGGCGATGGCGTCGGGCTCTCCGTCGGTCAGCGCATCCAGCGCAGCGGTCAGGTCGCGATACAGGCCGGGCTTGTCGTCGGCCGCGATGTCAAAGGCGTACATGCCGCGCCGATAGCCGCGCGGGACGGTTCAGTCGACCCATGACACTGCGGCGGCGGCATAACGATCATGCTGGGTATAGGCGACGGCGGCGGGCTGCACCGCGTCGGCGCTGCCGGCCGAGCGCAGATTGGACCCCTGATCGGGCAGCGAATAGCCCCGCATGCTGGCGTGCAGCGCCTCACCCGTGGCGAAGCTGCCCAGCATCATGCCCAGCGGCACGCCCAGCGCGACCACGGCAACCGACAGGACAATCAAAAGGCGAAACGTGCGAAACATGCGGCCATCTCCCTGTCGGTCACAACAAAAAGGCGCCGACAGGGTTCCCGGTCATTTCAGCAGCGATGGCCCATCCTTGACCAGCTTGGCGCGGATCTTGTCCGCAAACAGCGCCAGCATGGGCGGCAGGTCCACCTCGGCACGGACCCGGCCTTCCAGCAGCTCGATCTTCGCCGCCACACGCTGGCCCAGCGCCTGCATCGTGACCGTCATCAGCCGGTCGCTTTCCCAATGATGCTCGACGACCTCGCCACCGGGGATCATCGCGCCCAGCTTTCCGATGCCGCCGTCGATCCGCTGGCGCAGATCGTCATTCGACAGCTGGTGGGGGATTTCGACCGTTACCGGGTCGCTCATGTCATTGCTCCGTGGCGAAAAGTTGCGCGTCGTCGGCAAACGCCTTGAACTCAAGGGCGTTGCCGCTGGGGTCGCGAAAGAACATCGTCGCCTGTTCGCCGGGCCGCCCCTTGAAGCGGATATGCGGGGCGATGCCGAACGTGATGCCCGCTGCCTCTACCCGTTCGGCCAATGCGTGCCAGTCATCCATCGTCAGCACGACGCCGAAATGCGGCACGGGCACGTCATGCCCGTCGACCGGGTTGGTGTGCCCCGCCGGCCGCGCGCCGGGGTCGAGATGGGCGACGATCTGGTGGCCCATCAGGTCGAAGTCGATCCACTGTTCGCTCGATCGCCCTTCGCGACAACCCAGCACATCGCCGTAAAAGGCGCGCGCGGCGGCAAGATCATGGACGGGAAAGGCAAGATGAAAGGGGCGCAGGCTGCTCATCCCCCACCCCTGCCACAACCACGCGGCAAAAGGGAGGCCGCGACGCGCGCGACCTCCCTATCCCTGTTGCCCAATCGGAAATCAGTAGCGCGGCACCGCGACCAGTGCGGCAACCTCTGGCTCGACCGTCACCGTGCCCCGGCGCAGCACGACACCATCCTCGGCCATTTCCTTGATGAAATCGGTCTCGGCATCAGCGACTTCGCGCTCGAATTCGGCGATCACCTCGGCACGGTCGGCGTCGCTGTCGGCGCCGCGCAGGTCGTTTTTCAGCTCCCGGCGCGCTTCGGACAGGTCGGTCTTGTAGTCCAGATAATGCGAATTGCTGTCGTCGAACATGCCGGCATATTTGTCGCCGGCCATGGCGGCGGGGGCGGCAGTCAGCGCCGCGATAGCTGCGGCGCAGGCGAACATAGGCTTGATCATCGTCTTGCTCCTTGCTCGTTGCGAACAGGGGACAAAACAATGGGCGCCCGGTCGCCGTTCCTTTATCGGGGGTTCAGGAAGCGGCCAACCGCGACTGGACGCACAGCGACTTTCCAATGTTAACAGGCATTTGGGCCGCCTGTAATGCGACCAACACCTAGCCGTTCCGCGCGACGAAACGTGCCATGCGGCCGCCGGGTCGAGTTGCGCTCAAGCCTTGTAAAGTGCGTCCAGCCGCTCGCCATAGACGCGCTTCAGGATATGGCGGCGGATTTTCAGGCTGGGGGTCATTTGCTGGTTC
Source organism: Sphingomonas sp. IW22 (assembly GCF_041321155.1). GTDB lineage: Bacteria > Pseudomonadota > Alphaproteobacteria > Sphingomonadales > Sphingomonadaceae > Sphingomonas. Next base: position 1,066,176 of record NZ_JBGGWB010000001.1, read on the forward strand.
TCGATCGCAAAGGGTTCGTCGGCGATGATGAACCGACGCACACGCTCGATCTGGGACAGGTCCTGGTTCACCCGCTCCACCGCCGCGCTCAGGGCCGCACGATATTCTGGGTTGCGTGATAGGGCCGCGAAATCGCAACTGGCGCCACCCTTGGCGCAAAAACTCTGCGTCCATTCGGGGTCGGGCACCAGCACCGCCACCATATAAGGCTTGCGGTCGCCATAGATCATTGCCTGCACGATCTCGTTCTGCAGGGTCAGCATCCCCTCGATCTTTTGCGGGGCGACATTGTCGCCCTTGTCATTGACGATGATGTCCTTCTTGCGATCGGTGATCTTGATGCGGCCCTTGTCGTCGATGATGCCGATATCCCCGGTGTGCAGCCACCCCTCCTTCAGCACGCGCGCGGTTTCGGCGTCATTCCGCCAGTAACCGTGCATCACCAGTTCCCCGCGAACCAGGATTTCGCCGTCATCGGCGATCCGCACCTCGGTATTGACCAGCGGCGGACCGACCGTGTCCATCTTCAGCCCCGCCGACGGGCGGTTGCACGAAATGACGGGTGCCGCTTCGGTCTGGCCATAGCCTTGCAGAAACGTCAGGCCCAATGCCTGAAAGAAATTGCCGACTTCCGGGTTCAGCGGCGCGCCGCCCGACACCATCGCCTTCATCCGGCCGCCGAACCGCTTGGCGATCTTGGGCTTCAGCAGTTGGTTGACGGCCAGCTGCGCGGGCAGGTCGCCGATCGGCGTGCGGCCCGTGATGACGCGCTTTCCCTCGATCTCGACCGCGCGGTCCAGCAGCCAGGCGGGCAGCTTGCCCTGTTTCTCGATCGCCTTGGAAATGCGCTGGCGCAGCACTTCGAACAGTCGCGGCACCACGACCATGATCGTCGGGCGCGTCTCCTCGATATTCGACGCCAGCTTGTCCAGCCCTTCGGCGTAATAGATTTCGGCGCCCAGCCCGATGGGAAAATGCTGCCCGCCCGTATGTTCATAAGCGTGGCTGAGCGGCAGGAACGACAGGAACACTTCCTCTTCCCAGCCGAAATCCTCGCTGATGACCGTGCAGCATCCCTCCACATTGTGCAGGATCGCGCCGTGATGCTGCATCACGCCACGCGGGCTGCCCCCCGTGCCGCTGGTATAGATGATGCAGGCCAGATCACCGCGCTTGAAAAAGGCCTGTGCGGCCATTGTGTCGGCGCTGGTCGGATGATCGGCGATCAGATCCGCCCATTGGTGATATTCCAGCGCGCCCGACTGACTGGCACGAAGCGGCTCGATGCCGATGATATGCTGCGCCGTGCCCGCGCGGATGGCGGCCGGCAACAATGTGCGCGCCAGCTTTGCATCCGACACGATGATCGCCCGCGCGCCCGAATTTTCGATGATGTGCTGGTGATCGCGTTCGGTGTTGGTGGTGTAGGTCGGCACCGTCACGCAACCCGCCGCCATGATCGCCAGGTCGCTGATGCACCATTCGGGCCGGTTCTCGCTGACCAGCATCACCCGCTCGCCGGGGTTCAGGCCCAGCGACTTGATCGCTGTGGCCAGCGACGCGACCTGATCGGCGGCTTCGGCCCAGCTGGTCGACACCCATTTGCCGTCGCGTTTGGCCCACAGGAACGGCCTGCTCCCCCGTTCGCGCGCACGGGCGAAGAACATCGTCACCAGATTGGGAAAGTGTTCGAGCTTGCGCGACATCGGGTTCCTGCTCCTGCGGGCGCCCCGGCGGGTCGCCGCTTCCTTTTTTCCCTGATACTTCGGCTTTTGCGGGCGGCATAGCCCGCCGATGCGAACCGGCGGTTGGCGCGCGCGCGCCGCTGCCCTATCGCGAGTGCGAACGGTCCGCTCGAGACCGCATGACAGGGAACCCCCATGATGCGCCTCCTCCGCCCCCTTGCCGCCATGGCTGCAACCGCCGCACTGACGCTGGCGGGTTGCGCCCCGGCTCCGCACGCCGCCACGCTGGGCAAGGCCGCAAGCGCAGCCCCCGCCGCAAAACAGATGTTCGTGGTCGCCGCCAACCCGCTGGCAGCAGAGGCGGGCATGGCCGTGTTGCGCCGGGGCGGCAGCGCCGTGGACGCGGCCATTGCGGTGCAGGCGATGCTGTCGCTGGTCGAACCGCAAAGTTCCGGCATGGGCGGCGGCGCGTTCATGACCTATTTCGATGCTTCGGCCGAGCGGGTCCGCGTCTATGACGGGCGCGAAAAGGCGCCGGCGGGGGCGACGCCGTCGATGTTCCTCGGCCCCGATGGCAAGCCGCTGCCCTTTCGGCAGGCGGTAGTCAGCGGGCGTGCGACCGGCGTGCCCGGCGCTGTGGCGATGCTGGCGGCGGCGCACCGCGCACATGGCAAGCTGCCATGGTCCAGCCTGTTCACCGATGCAGAGCGGACGGCGCGGGACGGCTTCACCGTCTCCCCCCGCCTGGCCCGCTTCCTGACCGGCAGCTTCCCCCAGCTTCAGGCGCCCGACGCGCGCCGTTATTTCACCGAGGCCGATGGCACGCTGCTCGACGCGGGCGACCGGCTGACCAATCCCGATTACGCCGCCTTTCTCGGTCGCCTCGCGGCTCAGGGCCCGGACGCGCTGTACAAGGGGCAGACCGCCGCACGCATCGTCCAGAAAACACGCGCTGCCCCGCTGGAAGGCACGATGACGCTGGCCGACCTTGCCGCCTACAAACCCGTCGAGCGAGAGGCGCTGTGTGAGCCGTGGGCGGGCTATCGCGCCTGCGTGCCGCCGCCGCCATCATCGGGTGTCGGCATGCTGATGCTGCTCAAGTTGCTGGAGCGCACCGACATCGCCCGGCGCGGGCCGACCGACCCACAGGCATGGTTCCTGTTCGAAGAGGCCAACCGCGTGATGTTCGCCGACCGCGACCGTTATGTCGGCGACCCCGCCTTTGTCCGCGTGCCGGTCAAGGGGATGCTCGACCCCGCCTATCTCGACAAGCGCGCGGCGCTGATCGGGGACCGGGCGGGTGCGCCGCCAGCCTATGGCACCCCCGCCGGCGCGCCTGTCGTCGGCGCCGACCGTACCGCCGAACCGGCGGGCACCACGCATTTCATCGTCGGTGACGCCCGCGGCAATGTCGTGTCGATCACCTCGACGGTCGAATCGATCTTCGGCACCGGCCGCATGGTCGACGGCTTTTTCCTGAACAATCAGCTGACCGATTTCAGCTTCTCCCCGACCGAGTCCGACGGCACGCCCGCCGCCAATGCGGTCGGGGGGGGCAAGCGGCCGCGCTCGTCGATGACGCCAATGATTCTGGTCGACGCACAGGGCCGGTTCGCCGGTGCGATCGGCTCGGCGGGCGGCAATGCCATCCTGCCCTATGTCGGCAAGTCGCTGGTCGCCAGCGTGTGGTGGGGCCTGTCGATGCAGGAAGCGCTGGCGCTGCCCAATCTGGTCGCGCGCGGGCGCGGGATGAGCGGTGAAGTCGGCAAGTTCGCGCCCGGCGTGATCCAGGGGCTGGCCGCGCGCGGCGTGACGCTGACGCCGGGTCAGGGTGAGGATTCGGGCGTCCACGCCGTGCTGGTCCGCGATGGCCGCATCGACGGCGGCTACGACCCCCGGCGGGAGGGGCGCGTGCTGGTCGAACCGGCACGCTGACCCCCGCTTATTTCAACCGGGCAGCGTGCCAGGCCAGATGATCGGCCATGAAGGTCGAGATGAAATAATAGCTGTGGTCATATCCCGAATGCAGGCGGAAGGTCAGGTCGATCCCGGCCTTCTCGCATGCCGCCGCCAGCAGATGCGGGCGAAGCTGCTCGACCAGGAAATTGTCCGCTGCACCCTGATCCACCAGCAGCGCGTCGACCCGCGCGCCGTCCTCGATCAAGGCGACGGCATCGTGCCGCCGCCACGCGGCGTGGTCCTGCCCCAGATAACCGCCCAGCGCCTTGTGCCCCCACGGCACCTGTGACGGCGCGACGATCGGCGCAAAGGCGCTGATGGCGCGAAACCGCTCCGCATGGGTCAGGCCGATGGTCAGCGCGCCGTGGCCGCCCATCGAATGCCCCATGATCGACTGACGATCCATGTCCGCGGAAAATTGCGCGCCGATCAGCGCGGGCAGTTCTTCGGTGACATAGGACCACATGGCATAATGCCGATCGAACGGCGCCTGTGTCGCATCGACATAGAATCCGGCGCCCAGTCCGAAATCATAGGCGCCGTCGGGATCGTCCGGCACCCCCTCCCCGCGCGGCGACGTGTCGGGCGCAACGAATATCAGCCCGTGTTCGGCACATGCCCGGCGATATTCGCCCTTCTCGGTCACATTGGCATGGGTGCAGGTCAGGCCCGACAGATACCAGACCACCGGCAACCGCGCCCCCGGCGCATGATCGGGAACATAGACCGAAAAGGTCATGTCGGTTCCCGTCGCGCTCGACGCATGGCGATAAACACCCTGCGTCCCGCCAAAGGCGCGCGCGGTCGAGACGGTTTCGATCGTCATGCGCCGCCCATCATCTTGAGCGCGCACAGCTTGTTGCCGTCGGGGTCGCGCAGATAGGCGAGATAGATGCCGCCGCGCGCGCCCTTGTCGCGAATGCCCGGCGGATCCTCGCACGCGGTGCCGCCATGGGCCAGGCCTGCGGCGTGCCAGGCATCACCCTGTTCCGGGCTGTCGACGGCAAAGCCGATCGTCACGCCATTGCCGTCGCTGGCCGCTTCCCCGTCCAGCGGTTCGCCCACGATCAGCATCGCGCTGTCGCGCTGCCAGAACCAGCGATTGCGGTCGGTGTCCTTCCAGCTTTTGGCGCCGCCCAGCGCATCCATGATCGCGTCATAGAAGCGCTTGGACCGCTCGACATCATTGCTGCCCAGATGAATGTGGCTGAACATCGCAGGTCCTCCCCTTTTCCGCTCAGTAAACCACAACGCTGCGGATGCTTTCGCCCGCATGCATCAGGTCGAAGCCCTTGTTGATTTCCTCAAGGCTCAGGACATGGGTGATCATCGGGTCGATCTGGATTTTTCCGTCCATGTACCAGTCGACGATCTTGGGCACGTCGGTCCGGCCCTTGGCGCCACCGAACGCCGTGCCGCGCCAGTTGCGGCCCGTGACCAGCTGGAACGGGCGGGTTGCGATCTCCTTGCCCGCCTCGGCCACGCCGATGATCACGCTGGTGCCCCAGCCACGATGGCAGGATTCCAGCGCGGTGCGCATCACCTCGACATTGCCCGTGCAGTCAAAGCTATAATCGGCGCCGCCATCGGTCAGCTCCAGCACCTTCGCGATCGTGTCCTCACGCGAGAGGCCCCTGGAATTGAGGAAATCGGTCATGCCGAAACGGCGGCCCCATTCCTCACGATCGGCATTGATGTCGACGCCGATGATCTTGCCCGCACCCGCCAGCTTCGCGCCCTGAATCACGTTCAGGCCGATGCCGCCCAGGCCGAACACCACGACATTGTCGCCCACCTGCACCTTGGCGGTGTTGACCACCGCGCCCACGCCCGTCGTCACGCCGCAGCCGATATAGCAGCTGGTCTTGAACGGCGCGTCCTCACGGATTTTGGCGACCGCGATTTCGGGCAGGACGGTAAAGTTCGAAAAGGTGGAACAGCCCATATAGTGAAAGATCGGCTGGCCCTTGTACGAAAAGCGGGTGGTGCCGTCCGGCATCAGCCCCTTGCCCTGCGTCGCGCGGATCGCGGTGCACAGGTTGGTCTTGCCCGACAGGCACGACTTACACTGGCGGCATTCGGGGGTGTAGAGCGGGATGACGTGGTCGCCGGGTACCACGCTGGTCACGCCCGCGCCCACTTCGCGCACGATGCCCGCGCCTTCATGGCCCAGCACGCTGGGAAAGATTCCCTCGCTGTCCAACCCGTCCAGCGTATAGGCATCGGTATGGCAGATGCCGGTCGCCATGATTTCGACCAGCACTTCGCCCGCCTTTGGCCCCTCAAGATCGAGTTCGACGATTTCGAGCGGCTTTTTCGCTTCGAACGCGACGGCGGCGCGGGTCTTCATACCGGTTGCTCCCTGAATGCTGTTGTTGCCGCCATATGGGCCAGCCGGCGATGGATTTGAACCATTCGGCGGCTGAAACAATGTTGCGTTGCATACAATTTTTACGGGCATTTGCGTTCGTATACCCTTGACGCAAAATGCTGCATGGGCGAAGCGTCCGGCCCGTATGAAGAACATTCTCCCCCTCGCCGCGGCTGCTGCCGCCCTGTCGCTCGCCGCCTGCAACAATGAGCCTGAGGTGATCGACACCCGCCCGCGCGATCCGTACGCTGCGGAACTCGCAAATGCCGCGCCCGTCGAACTGCCGCCCGCCATGAAGGCCTCGGTCTCGTTCCGCTGCAAGGACAACAGCCTGCTGTATGTCGACTTCTTCCAGGGCGACAAGCTGGCCAACCTGCGCACCGAAAAGGGCGGCACCCCGACCGCGCTGACCGCCGAGGAAGCGGGCCAGCCGCTGACGGCCGAAGGCTATTCGCTGACCGGCGACGAAGAGAACATCACGGTCAAGGTGCCTGGCAAGGACGAGATGACCTGCCACGTCTGATCCTGTACGATCCGAACAACGAAAGGGCCGGTGGCAAAGCGCCTCCCGGCCCTTTTTGCTGCCCGCACCTCTTGCGTGCCCCGCATGGGCAAGGCAGCTTTGGCGGAACCGAGGAAAGGGCCAAGCTACGTGGCGGTGATCGCGGTCTACAGCCTGAAGGGCGGGGTTGGAAAAACGACCCTGTCGGTCAACCTTGCCTGGTGCGCGGCAAATATCTCGTCGCGGCGAACGCTGTTATGGGATCTCGACCCGCAGGCCGCCTCGACCTGGCTGATGGGCGGCGACACCAGTGCGCGCGATCAGGCACAGGCGATCTTTACGAAAGATGTGGAGGCCGAACGCCTGATCCGCCCGACCGCGTTCGACCGGATCGACCTGATCGGCGCCGACACCTCGCTTCGCAGCCTGGACCGAGTGTTTCACGAACTGGACAAGAAGAAGCGGCTGGCCAAGCTGGTCGCCGCGCTGGACAAGGCATATGACCGGCTGATCCTCGACTGTCCGCCCGGCCTGACCGAAACCAGCGAACAGGTGATGCGCGCCGCCGACCTGATCGTCGTGCCCGTGATCCCCTCCCCCCTGTCGACCCGCGCGTTCGAGGAAGTGGTGGCGCATCTCGATGCCAAGCGCGGCAAGGTGCCGTTGCTGCCCGTCCACGCCATGGTCGACCGCCGCCGCAAGCTGCATGCAGAGACGCTGGCCGCCCAGCCCGACTGGCCCGTCATCCCGATGGCCAGCCTGGTGGAGGGGATGGCCGCGCGCCGGGCCCCCGTCGGCAGCTTCGCGCCGCGCAGCACGGCCGCTAAGGCCTTTGGCGAATTATGGCGTGCCATCGAAAAGCGCCTGTCGAAGGCGAAATGACCCGGCGGCTGTCCCTTTACCAGCAACTGGACCCCGAAACGGTGTTGCGCGCCTATGCCATGGGCGTGTTTCCGATGGCCGACCACCGCGATGCCCCCGGCGTCTATTGGGTCGAACCGCGGATGCGCGGCGTGTTGCCGCTCGATGGATTTCATCTGTCGCGCTCGCTCAAGAAAACGATTGCTCAGGACCGCTTTCGGGTCACGGCAAATCAGGCCTTCGACGCGATCATCGCGCTGTGCGGCGAAAGCGCAGCCGATCGGACCGAAACCTGGATCAACCCGACCATCGCCCATATCTTTGTGCGGCTGCACCAGATGGGATTCGCGCAGTCGGTCGAATGTTGGGACGGGGATCGGCTGGTCGGCGGTCTGTACGGGCTGGCGCTGGGTCGCGCCTTTTTCGGTGAAAGCATGGTCAGCCGCGCGACCGACGCGTCAAAGGTGGCGCTGGCCTGGCTGGTCGCACGGTTACGCCTTGGCGGATTCAGCTTGCTCGACTGCCAGTTTCAGACCGACCATCTGCGATCCATGGGCGCGGTCGAGATCCGACGCGACGCCTATATGGCGTTGCTGAGCGCCGCGTTGGGGCCGTCCGCTGGCGGGCTGCTTTCCGACGCGCCGGTCGTGACCGGTTCGTTCGGCGCACTCGACCGCCTGGGCGCTGCCGATCCGCCGGATGCGGGGGCAGCATTGGTACCGCCATCGGGGAAGGACATCGTGCAGCTTTTGACCCAGACGTCATAGATCGGGTGTTGAACGACGTTCAGCGAGGGCCGCTCCTTGAACACCCAGCCGGAAAAGGCGCGACGCCATTTGCGGTCCAGGGCGCGAACGTCCAGCTGCACGAACGCGCCGGTATATTGCTCCGGCTCCCATGGTCCGGTGCGCTCGCACGCGCGAAGCCGCACGACGACATTGCCCGCCCGCAGCGCCTGCCCTGGCTTCATGGTCAGGTCGCGGCTTTCGCCATTGCGCTTGTTCAGCAGGCCAAGGACGGCGACCCGCTCCGCCATCGGAGTCACGCCCTTCGTCACCACGGTGGCGCTTTCGGCGATCGCCACGACGTCGCCGGGCGCCGCCGTATCGCTGCCCGCCGGTCCGCTGGCCGAAGGCAGCGCCGCATTGGGGGGCGGGCCGCTGCCCTGTGCGGAGTCGCGGCTGTCACGCCACGCGGCAAAGCCCAGCCAGCCGCCGATGGCGATCAGCAGGGCAAGCGCAATCGCGCCGATCCACTTGATTCGAGGGCTCACGCCTCGGGCGACCACGCCTCGTAATCGCCGGTCGCGCGGATGCGGTCACCCCCCTTTTCCAGCGCACCCGGCGGGCGATAGGCCAAAGCGGTGCCCGTCATGTTAGGCATTGCCGGCTGCTGCCATGCGCGATGCGGCGGCAACGCCCGGTCGGGCACGTCGTCGATCTGGTGATGCAACCAGCTGAACCATTCGGGGGGCACGCCACTGGCGTCGTTCGACCCCTTGTAGATCACCCAACGGCGCGGGCGACCGGCCGTGTCGGAGCCGCCCTGCCAGTAGGCATTGCCAAGGTCGTCGGTACCGACGCGCGTCTTGCCGCGCAGACCGATCAGCGTGCCGATGGTGGCGCCATTCCACCAGGTGAAGATGTTCAGACCCATATCCAGCCCTTTACGGTGCAGTGACGACACTGGCAACGCGACATCGCCGAAATCAACGGCGGAACGGATCCTCGAACAGGGGCCGTTCCTCACCCTCTTCGCCGCTGCGCGACGCGGCTTCGCGTTCGGCGCGCAGCTGTTCGAGCAACGCTTCGCGATCACCCTCCAGCCGGGTGTCCTGCACTTCCTCGATGCCGGCGGCCTTGGCAGCCTTGGATACCAGCGCATCCAGCTCGCGCTGCGAACACAGGCCCAGCGTCACCGGGTCCTTGGGCACGATATTGGCGATGTTCCAATGCGTGCGGTCGCGGATCGCGGCGATGGTCGTGCGCGTCGTGCCGATCAGCTTGGAAATCGCGCCATCCGACACTTCGGGATGGTTGCGGATGATCCATGCGATGCCATCGGGCTTGTCCTGACGCTTGCTGACCGGCGTATAGCGCGGCCCCTTGGTCCGGCGCACCTGCTCCGGCCCCTTCAGGATGCGGAGGCGGTAATCGGGGTTCTTCTGACCCTTCTCGATTTCCTCCATCGTCAGTTCGTGCGCGCGGACGGGATCGCGCCCGGTCAGCTTGGTCGCGGCGGTATCGTCCGCGATCGCCTGCACCTCAAGGATGTGGAGGCCGCAGAAATCGGCGATCTGCTCAAAGGAGAGCGCGGTATTGTCGACCAGCCAAGAGGCGGTCGCGTGCGGCATGAGCGGCTGAGCCACGGTGTCGGTCTCCGAAAACCTGATCGGCTTCAAAACAACAAGGGCCACCCCTTCCGGGGTGGCCGCTGAATATCCCCGACTTAGTGCAGCTACCGCGAAAGGGCAAGCCGCAGTGGTTCAGGCCGCCACCGCACTGCGATGAATGGGAACCAGCGCGTTCAGGAACTGGGTGGCACTGGCTTCCCAGGTGAAGCTGCGGCCATAAGCAGCGCACCGCGCGCGGTCGCGTTCCAGCGCGTTGGCAATGGCGACGCCCAGATCTTCATCCATCGCCCCGACATCCGACGACAATATATCGACCGGCCCGGTCACCGGATACGCCGCGACCGGCGTACCGCAGGCCAGCGCCTCGATCATCACCAGGCCAAAGGTATCGGTGCGGCTGGGAAAGACGAACACATCGGCGGCGGCATAGCATTGCGCCAGCTCGTCCCCAAAACGCGCGCCCAGGAACAGCGCGTCGGGATAGCCCCCCTCAAGCTGCGCGCGCGCGGGACCGTCGCCGACCACCACCTTGGTGCCGGGATGGTCGGTGCGCAAAAACGCCTCAAGATTCTTTTCGACCGCAACCCGCCCGACATAAAGCTGCACCGGTCCGGCAAGTCCCGTCATCTCTGGATGCGGGACGACCCCGGCATGAAAGCGGGTCAGATCGACGCCCCGTCCCCAATGGCTGACGCGGCGCAGGCCGTGTTCGTCCAACGTGCGCCGGATCGATGGCGTGGATGCCAGCACCGTCTGGGCAGGTGCGTGGAACCAGCGGATATAGCGCCATATCCACTCTGCCGGGACGCCCGACCGTGCGGAGACATAGTCGGGAAATTGCGTGTGATAGGCGGTGGTGAAGGGATAGCCCTGTCGCAGGCACCATCGCCGCGCGGCTACGCAGACCGGCCCTTCGGTCGCCAGATGGATGGCGTCGGGCGCGAAATCCTCGATCATTTGCCCCACAGTGGCAGTACGAACCATCGCCAGGCGGATTTCGGGATAGGTCGGGCACGGCAGCGAATAGAACAGGTCGGGCGAAATGACGCGCACGACGTGCCCCTGGCGCTCAAGCACTTCACGCACCGATTTCAACGTGCGGACGACGCCGTTGACCTGCGGCGCCCAGGCGTCGGTGACGATGGCGATCCGCATCGAAGGGGGCGCCGCCGGGATCAGGCCGCCACACGCGTCACGGCGACGCCCTCGCGGACCTCGCGTGCCTTTATCTCATCGGCCCAATGCAGGATTTCCATCCGGCCATCCTCATGCTCGACCAGCGCCGTACAGCCCTCGACCCAGTCGCCATCGTTATAATAGTCAATGCCGTCGATCTTGCGATAGTCGGCGGTGTGAATATGTCCGGCGATCACGCCGTCGACACCGCGCAGCACGGCTTCGTGCGCGACGATCTCCTCGAACTTCGAAATGAACTCGACCGCGTTCTTCACCTTGTGCTTGGCATATTTGCTGAGCGACCAATAAGGCAGGTTCATCATCCGCCGCCAGCCATTCACCCAGCGGTTGAGCAGCATCATCAGGTGATAGGCCGCGTCCCCGGCATGGGCCAGCCAGCGATGCGACAGCGTGATCGCGTCGAATTCGTCGCCGTGCAGCACCAGCAGACGGCGGCCGTCGGCGGTGGTGTGGATCGCCTGTCGCTTGATCTTGACCCCGCCAAAGTTCAGACCGGTGAACTGGCGAAACATCTCGTCATGGTTGCCGGGGATATAGACGATGTCGGTACCCCGCTTGGCGCGTTTCAGGATGCGCCACACGATGTCGTTATGCGTCGAGGGCCAGTAGAACTTCTTCTTGAGCTGCCACCCGTCGAAAATGTCGCCGACCAGATACATGGTGTCGCTGTCGACATGGTCCAGAAAATCGATCAGCATTTCGGCATTGCAGCCGCGCGTGCCCAGATGGACGTCGCTGATCCAGACGGTGCGATAGCGGCGGCGCTCCACCCCCTCGCGTTCGGGAACATGCGGATGCGACGCCGCAAGGTCGCTGATGACGGCGTCGAACGAAAGCTGCGTGACGGTGCCCATGGCGATTTCCCCGGCAAGCCCTTGGCTTGGCGCTCCATGCAGCAACTTTGTTACAATGATTCGAAGTCCGGGTTACGCCATTGTCACATCGGCCGATCAGTCCATCGTCAGCACGATCTTGCCGATATGCTCCCCCGCCTCCATCCGGCGATGTGCCTCGGCTGCCTGTGCCAGCGGAAAGCTTCGGTCGATGACGGGCGTCAGCCGCCCTTCCTCGACATGCGGCCAGACATAATGCGACAATTCGTCGGCAACCATCGTCTTGAACTGAACGTCGCGGGCGCGCAGCGTCGATCCGGTCAGGGTCAGGCGGCGGCGCATGATCTCGAATACCGGGATCGTCGCTTCCGCACCGCGCTGCACCGCGATCGACACATGACGACCGTCATCGGCCAGGCATTTCAGATTGCGCGGCACATAATCCCCGCCGACCATGTCGAGCACGACCTGAACGCCCTTCCCGCCGGTCACGTCGCGCACCACTTCGACAAAATCCTGCTCGCGGTAGTTGATCGCGTGCGCCGCGCCCAGCTCCAGCGCCGCCTTGCACTTGGCATCGCTGCCTGCCGTGACGATGACGTTCAGCCCGAACAGCTCGCCCAGCGCGATCGCCATGGTGCCGATGCCGCTGGTGCCGCCATGCACCAGCACCGTGTCGCCCTCACCGGCAAAGCCGCGCTCGAACAGGTTGGTCCACACGGTGAACAGCGTCTCAGGCAGCGCCGCCGCCTCGACCATCGACAGGCTTTCGGGAACCGACAGGCACTGTCCGGTCGGCGCCACGCAATATTCGGCATAGCCGCCGCCCGCGACCAGCGCACAGACCGGCTGGCCCATCAGCATGTCGATCACCCCGCTGCCCACCGCCACCACGGTGCCCGCGACTTCCAGGCCGGGGATGCTCGACGCGCCCGGCGGCGGCGGATAGCCGCCCTGTCGCTGCAGCACGTCGGGCCGGTTCACGCCCGCAGCATCCACCCGGATCAGCACTTCGCCTTCGCCCGGTCGGGGCACCGGGCGTTCGACCAGTTCCAGCACGTCGGGGCCACCCGGTGCCTGAGGATCGATTGCACGCATCACGCCCGGAATTTCCATCGACGGTCCCGCCATACTGATCGTGGTAAACGGCGCGCTTATTGACATCGGCGCGCCTGCGGTCAACGCTTCGCTGCATGGATGCCGACGATACCCCGCCGCGCCGCGGCGACGATCTGGTCACCCGGCTGTCGCGCGAGGATCTGGACCCCCTGTCCATCGCGGAACTCGACGCGCGGGTCGCCGCCCTGGAAACCGAAATCGCCCGCGTTCGCGCACACAAGGAAAAGGCGGGCAGCCACCGCGCCAGTGCCGAAGCGCTTTTCAGCCGATGACCGGGCACCGCGCGCCCTGTCCCGCCAGGGTGCGACCGGTCGCGATACGGGATGACTTGCGCGCGGCGCATCCAGACCCGACATTGCCCCTACGGGTCGCGAGTCCCCAAGCGGCCCCACCGGAGTAATTTCCCCAATGCCGTCCTTTGCATCCGCACTCGAATCCACGCTGCACAAGGCGCTGGAGGCCGCATCCGCGCGTCGCCACGAATATGCGACGCTGGAACATCTGCTGCTGGCGCTGGTCGACGACGAACATGCGTCCAAGGTGATGGGCGCGTGCGGCGTCGATCTGGGTGAGTTGAAAACCACGGTCGCCCATTATCTCGACACCGAACTCGAAGCGCTGAAGGTCGATCAGGTGACTGATCCCTCGCCCACCAGCGGGTTTCAACGCGTCGTCCAGCGCGCGATCCTGCATGTCCAATCGTCTGGCCGCGACGAGGTCACGGGCGCCAACGTACTGGTCGCACTGTTCAGCGAACGCGAAAGCTATGCCGTCTATTTCCTGCAACAGCAGGATATGAGCCGCCTGGATGCCGTCAGCTATATCAGCCACGGCGTCGGCAAGGGCGCGTCGCCCGCCGAACCGCGCGACGTGAAGGGCGCCGAGGACGAAAAGCCGCAGGCAAAGCCCGGCGACAAGGGCCAGAAGGGCGAAAGCGCGCTCAAGCAGTTCTGCGTCGACCTGAATGAAAAGGCCAAGTCGGGCAAGGTCGATCCGCTGATCGGCCGCGGGCCAGAGGTCGATCGCACGGTCCAGATCCTGTGCCGCCGGTCCAAGAACAACCCGCTTTACGTGGGCGACCCCGGCGTCGGCAAGACCGCCATTGCCGAGGGGCTGGCGCGCAAGATCGTTGAGGGCGACGTGCCCGAAGTGCTGCTGCCCGCCGTCATCTATTCGCTCGACATGGGCGCGCTGCTGGCAGGCACCCGTTATCGCGGCGATTTCGAGGAACGGCTGAAGCAGGTCGTCAACGAACTCGAAAAGCTGCCGCATGCGGTGCTGTTCATCGACGAAATTCACACCGTCATCGGCGCCGGCGCGACCAGCGGTGGGGCGATGGATGCGTCGAACCTGCTGAAGCCCGCGCTGTCGGGCGGCACGATCCGCTGCATCGGGTCGACCACCTACAAGGAATTCCGCAACCATTTCGAAAAGGACCGCGCTCTGCTGCGCCGGTTCCAGAAGATCGACGTCAACGAACCGTCGGTCGAGGATACGATCAAGATCCTGTCCGGCCTGCGCTCCGCTTTCGAGGAGCATCACTCGGTCAAGTACACGCCCGATTCGATCAAGTCGGCGGTCGAATTGTCGGCGCGCTACATCAACGACCGCAAGCTGCCCGACAAGGCGATCGACGTGATCGACGAAGTCGGCGCGATGCAGATGCTGGTGCCCCCGTCAAAGCGCAAAAAGGTCATCACGCCCAAGGAAATCGAACAGGTCATCGCGACCATGGCCCGCATCCCGCCGAAAACGGTTTCGACCGATGATACCCGCGTGCTGGCCAATCTGGAAACCGATCTCAAGCGCGTGGTGTTCGGGCAGGATGCGGCGATCGACGTGCTGTCGTCGGCCATCAAGCTCAGCCGCGCGGGGCTTCGCGATCCGGACAAGCCGATCGGCAACTATCTGTTCAGCGGCCCCACCGGCGTCGGCAAGACCGAAGTGGCAAAGCAACTTGCCGAGATTATGGGCATCCCGCTTCAGCGCTTCGACATGTCCGAATATATGGAACGCCATTCGGTCAGCCGGCTGATCGGTGCACCCCCGGGCTATGTCGGCTATGATCAGGGCGGCCTCTTGACCGATGCGGTCGATCAGAACCCGCACAGCGTGCTGTTGCTGGACGAGATCGAGAAGGCGCATCCAGACCTGTTCAACATCCTGTTGCAGGTGATGGACAACGGCAAGCTGACCGACCACCACGGCAAGACCGTCGATTTCCGCAACACGATCCTGATCATGACCACCAATGCCGGTGCGTCGGACATGGCGCGCGAATCGATTGGCTTTGGCGAAATCGCGCGCGAAGACGTACAGGAAGAAGCGGTGAAGAAGCTCTTCACCCCTGAATTCCGCAACCGTCTCGATGCGATCGTGCCGTTCGGCTATCTGCCGCCCGCCGTCGTGGCGCGCGTGGTCGACAAGTTCATCCTGCAACTGGAACTGCAACTCGCCGATCGCGGGGTGCATATCCGGCTGGATGAGGAGGCCAAGAGCTGGCTGACCGAACGCGGTTACGACAAGCTGTACGGCGCGCGCCCGATGGGCCGATTGATCCAGGAAAAGATCAAGCAGCCGCTGGCCGAGGAACTGCTGTTCGGCAAGCTGGTCCATGGCGGCGAAGTGTCCGTCAAGCTCAAGGACAATGCGTTGTCGTTCGAAATCGTCCCTGCCCCGCCCAAAAAGGCGAAGCGCAAGGGCGGTCGCAAATCCGAAGCGGCCCAGGCCGAGTGATGAAAAGCGGGCGGCACGTTACCAGACGCGCCGCCCCTTTTTTTGGTCAGAAGAAAATGACCGCGTGCGCCGTCAGCCGGTCGCCCGCATCATCCAGATCGGCCAGCGGGGACGTCGCGACCGCATCGGTGTCGATATCGGTCCCCGAATAGCGCAGGCCCAGCGCCAGCGGCCCGAACCGGCGCTCAACCCGCACACCCCAGTCGACATAGCTGCCGCCGCCCGGACGCAGCCGCGCGGCCCGCACCGGGTCATCGGTCGAACCCGATGTGCGCCCGACATGCGCGGAGATGTCGATGCCCGTGCCCGGCAACCCGGCACCAGCCCGCGCCTGTAGATACAGGTTGTCGCCGCCGATCGCTTCCTGATCCGGCGCATAGCTGGCGCCCAGGTCCAGTTGCAGCGGGCCGAGCGCATAGCCCAGCATCGCATCGATCTCGCCATAATCGGCCTTGCCCGCCGCCCCGGCAAAGAAATGCCCGGTCGCCCCGCCCGTCAGGCTGAGGCCACTGGACAGGGGCAGCGTATAGCTGGCCGATCCGTCGAACACCGCATCCGCCGCGTCATGCCGGATGGCCCCGCGCGTCGTGGTGGCGCGCGCATCCAGGCGAAGGCCCGCGACCGGCACCGACACGATGGCGTCGAGTGCCGGATCGCCGTCGCTCCAGCTCAGGCCGCGACGGCGATGATCGGTGGTCGCCTCGATCGAGCCGGTCGGGCGGAAAAGCTCCTGTGCCGCCGCCTCGCCGGCGACCATGGCCAGCGCGGCGGCGGCGAACCAGCGGAACTCAACCATTCGGCCGCAATGCATCGAGTTCGGCAAGCAGCGTGGCACGATCGGCCTCTGCCGCCGCGATCAGATGGTCGCGAACGGCGGGCGTGCGCCGCGCGACTTCGGCCTCGATCGCCGGGCGTGCGGTTTCACACGAGCCCGGATGGCTGCCCGACAACGAATGATCGGACCCTACCGGACGTGCGCTGCCAGCCGCGCCGTCCAATGCACGCTCCACCGTCACGGCGGCGGTCCAGCGACAGATTTGCGGCGACGGCCGGTTGGGCACATGCGCGCCGCGCGTGCGCGTGTCGATGGCGACGTGGGCGCGGTAGGTAGCGGCCACTTCGGCCCCGCGATGGGCCAGCGTCACGCGGTGCTCGATCGCCTCGCCAAGGGCAAAGGCCGCGAGCGACAGGACAATAGACATCTGTTCCTCCTCTCGATTTTCTCGTTGGTTTCGACTTGTTCCTGCGGTTGCCGGCTTTAGCCGGTCTGCATAACCAATCGCCGAGAGGTGGGCAGGGTTGCAAGCAAATCCGGCCTTTTCAGGCGAATCCGCACGGCGCGGCCCTATCGAAATCGGGGTGGGTGCGCCGAAAGCCCGTGCGTGCGGATCAACGGTCGCCGCTCAGTCGATCCACAGCACATGCGCGTCGATCCGCAGCTTCAGCAACAACCGCGCCGCTGCCGCACGCGCGGCGATTTCATCGGCACGGGCTTCATTGGCCTGGCGCTCGGCATAAAGCCGGTCGGCCAGATCGATCGCGCCCAGTTGCTGCCCGCGCCCGGACAGGGCGGCACTGGCCTCCGCACGGCGAACGGCGGCGCGGCTCGCTTCCCATGCCAGCAGGCGGGATCGGAACTCGGCGGCATCGGCGGCGGCATTGCCCGCGACCAGACGCTCCACACTCAGCCGCTCCGCCTCAGCCGCGCCCGCTTCGGCGGCGGCCTGGTCGGCCAGCGCGCGGCGATGGCCACCGCCCAGCGGCAGTGACGCGAACAGCCCCGCGCCCTGTTCCTGCCCACCGCGCTCGCTGAACAGGCGAAGGCCAAGCGACGGGTCCGCAAACCGGTCGCGCCGCGCGCGCCGCGCCAGCACCGCCTGCCGCTCCGCTGTGCCGACAGCGGCACCGATCTCATGGCTCCGCTCGACGATCAGCGTTTGCAGCCGCTCAAGCCCCTCCCCCGGCAACGCCGGATCGGCCAGTCGCGGCGGTTCGGGCGGCAGCGGCAGGTCGGGAAACCGCGCCGCCAGCAAGGCCCGCGCGCGATCGCGCTGCGCGGCGGCATCCGCCTGCTGCGCCTCCGCCATGGCCAGCGCCGCTTCCGCCTGATCGAGATCCAGTTGCGCCGCATCGCGCAGATCGACCCGACGGCGCGTCGTGCGCGACAGCTCGCGCTGATTGGCGACCAGCGCACCCGCGTTGCGATATAATTCGCCCGCCGTCAGCCAGTCATACCAGAGCGTCGCTAGCGTCAGCGCCGCCTGATGCCGCGCATCCTCCATATTGTTGCGCGCAACATCGACGCCCAGCTCGCCCGCCCGCCGGTCGAGCCGCGCCTTGCCCGGCAGGCGAAAGGCGCGGCTGATCGTGGTGTCATATTCGGTATAGTCGCCGTCTCCGTCGACCCGCCGACGCGACAGGGTGCCCTGCGCCATGATTTCATGATCCCCGCGCCTGAGGGCATCGCCCTCCGCACGCGCGGCGTCGACCCGCGCTTCGGCCGCCTGCACCCCCGGTTGCGCATCCAGCGCGCGGTTGACCAGTTCGGGCGGCGGCAGGTCGCCGGCGGGCGCCGTCTGGGCCAGCGCCGGCATCGACGCGGCAACAAGCAGAAGACCGGCCCACTTCATTCGACGCGTCCTCCATCGACAAGGGCGACCGTGCGCCACCGAAAGGGCAGCCGCCGCCGCACGTCCCGCGCCGCCGCCACCGCATCCGCGACCTGCGCGGCCCCCAATTCCACCTCGACCGCCATGCGCGCCAGCGTGCCCGACACCCGCTCTCCAGTAGCCGCATCGTCGAAATCGCGGCCCAGCACCGCTTCGCGCCGTTGGTGGACCGGCGCCTGGGTCAGCGCACCCAGCGCCCGCGCTATGGCCTCGGCATCCTGCGCGGCGCACATGATCGTCAGCAACTGGCGGGTCATGCCATCGCCTCCCGCCGGCTTTCGCCGAACCGTTCATACAGGATCGGCAACAGCACCAGCGTCAGCAGGGTTGAGGTGACCAGGCCGCCGATCACCACGATCGCCAGTGGCCGCTGGATTTCCGAACCCGGCCCCGTGGCGAACAACAGCGGCACCAGACCGAAGCCGGTGATCGTCGCCGTCATCATCACCGGCCGCAATCGCCGCTCCGCCCCCATCCGCACCGCCCGCGCCATGGGCATGCCGTCGTGGCGCAGCTGCCGAAAATAGGCGACGAGGACGAGGCCGTTCAGCACCGCGATGCCCAACAGCGCGATAAAGCCGACCGATGCGGGCACCGACAGATACTCGCCCGCGATCCACAGCGACACGATGCCGCCCACCGCCGCAAAGGGGATGTTGGCCAGGATCAGCAACGAACCCCGCATCGACTTCAGCGTGGCGTAAAGCACGAAGAAGATGAGCAGCAGCGCGACCGGGATCACCAGCATCAGACGCGCCGATGCACGCTGCTGATTTTCGAACTGGCCGCCCCACACCAGCCGGTAACCCGGCGGCAGCGGCACCTGTTCGGCGACCTTGGCCTTCACCTCGTCGACATAACCGACCAGATCGCGGCCCGACACGAACGCCTGCACCAGCGCGTATCGCGAACCCGCTTCGTGATCCAGCCGGATCGGCCCCTGCGTCCGCGCGATGCGGGCCAGGTCGCTGACGCGCGCCAGCTCGCCGGTCGGCGTCGTCACCTGAAGGTCGGCAAAGCGCGCGGCATCGTTGCGGACCGTATCGTCGCCGCGGATCACCACCGGCACCCGCTTTGTCCCCTCGACCACAATCCCTGCGGGCAGCCCCTCAAGCTGGGCACGCAGCGTGTCCTGCAACGTCTCCACCGGCATACCCGCCCGGCCGGCGGCGGCGCGGTCGATGTCGAGCTGGAAATAATCGACGCTGTCATTGGCGACCGTCGTCACCTCTGCCGCGCCCGGCGTCGATTGCAGCACGCCCTGCACCCTGCCCGCCAGATCGGCGAGCGTCGCCAGATCGGGGCCAAAGATCTTGACGGCCAGGTCGCCGCGCGCGCCGGTCAGCATCTCTGCGACGCGCATTTCGATCGGCTGGGTAAAGGTCGGCTCGACGCCCGGCATCCCGTCCAGCGCCTTTCGCATCTCCTCGACCACGAAATCGCGCTCGCCGCGCCATTCGCTGGACGGCTTGAGCGTCACGAACAGGTCGGTTTCGTTCAGGCCCATCGGGTCCAGCCCGATCTCGTCGGTGCCGGTGCGCGAAATCACGCCGGTCACTTCGGGCACGCGCCGCTTCAGCTCGGCCTCGATCCGGCTGGTCAGCGCCAGCGACCGGCCAAGCCCGACGGTCGGCAGCTTGGTCACCTGTATGACGACGGAGCCTTCGTCCATCGTCGGCATGAACGTCTTGCCAACCGCGCCATAGGCCAGCCCCGCCAGCACCAGGCCCAGCCCGGCCAGCGCATAGACCAGCTTCTTGCGCGCAAACGCACCGGACAGCAGCGCGGCATAGCGGGGCGCCAGCTGGCGCATGACCCATGGCTCCCCATGATGCCCGCTCTTCAGGCCATAGGATGCCAGCACCGGCACCAGCGTCAGCGCCAGCAGCAGCGACCCCGCCAGCGCGAACATGATCGTCAGCGCGACCGGCGCGAACAGCTTGCCCTCCAGCCCCTGAAGCGACAGCAGCGGCAGGAACACCAGCGCGATGATCACGATGCCCGCCGATACCGGCACGATGACCTCGGCGGTTGCGCGGAACACGATGTTCAGGCGCGGCGCATGATCGTCCTTGGCGTGGTTCAGCCGGTCGACGACATTCTCGACCACGACGACCGCGCCGTCGACCAGCATGCCGATGGCGATGGCCAGCCCGCCCAGGCTCATCAGATTGGCCGACAGGCCCATGCCCGCCATGAACAGGAACGTCAGCAGCGCCGCCATCGGCAGCGTCGCCGCGACGATCGCCGCCGCGCGCCAGTCGCCCAGAAACAGGATCAGCAGCACGACGACCAGCACTGTCGCTTCGATCAGCGCCTTTTGCACAGTCCCGACAGCCCGCTGGATCAGGTCGGAACGGTCGTAAAAGATGGTCAGCTTCGTTCCGGCGGGAAGGCTGCGTTCGACCTCCGCCAGCCGTTCGCGCACGCCGTCCACGACCTTTCGCGCATCGGCGCCGCGCAGCGCGATGACCAGCCCCTGCACCGCTTCGCCATCGCCATGCGCCGTCACACCGCCATAACGGGTCAGCGATCCCGTGCCCACGCGTGCCACATCGCCCACGCGCACGATGCGCCCGTCGCGCGCCACCACGACCATCTGCTCAAGGTCGGCGGCATCCTGAACCGCACCGACGGCGCGCACGATCAGCGCCTCTTCCCCCGCGCCCAGCCGCCCGGCGCCATCGTTTCGATTGCCGCGCTCGATCGCTTCCCGCAGGTCGTCGACCGACAGCCGCGCAGCCGCCAGCGCCACCGGGTCGGGCCGCACCTCGAACGTGCGGACATGGCCGCCCAGCGCGTTCACGTCCGCCACGCCCGGCACCGTGCGAAGCGCGGGCCGGATGGTCCAGTCGAGCAGTTCGCGCTTTTCGGTCAGCGACAAGGGGCCGTCGATGGTGAACATGAAAACGTCCGACATCGGCGTCGAAATCGGGGCCATGCCGCCCTCAACGCCCTGCGGCAATTCGCCCATCACGCTGGCCAGCCGCTCGCCGACTTGCTGGCGCGCCCAGTAAATGTCCGTGCCATCGGTGAAATCGATGGTGATGTCCGCGATCGCGTATTTCGCGGTCGATCGCAGCACGGCCTGATTGGGCAGGCCCAGCATCTCCAGTTCGGTCGGCGCGATCACTCGCGTCTCGACCTCTTCGGGGGTCATGCCGGGTGCCTTCAGGATGATCTTGACCTGCGTCTGGGCAATGTTGGGATAGGCATCGACCGGCAGCGCGGAATAGGCCCATGCCCCAAGCCCGCCGACGACCAGCGTCAGCACCAGGACCAGCACACGATAGGACAGCGACCAGGCGACCAGCGCGCGCAGCATCAGTTCGCCATCGACTTGAGTTCGGCGGTGCCCTCCACCGCGATCCGCTCACCGGGTTTCAGGCCGCGGACGATCACCGTCCATTCGCCTGCGGTCATGCCCGGCTGCACGCGCCGCGCGACGACACCCGCATCCGTTCGCACGAACAGGGTCGGCGCGCCGTTCACTTCGACCAGAGCGCGGCTGGGCACGGTCACCGCGCCCTCCGGCGCGGGCGCCAGCACGGTCGCTGCCGTCGCACGGCCCGAAACCACGCCCGGTGCCGCCGGAATACGCGCGCGCAGCGTCGCGGAGCGCGTCTGGGGGTCGATCACGCTGCCGACGCTCGTCACTTCCCCGCGCACATCGCCGTCCAGCGCCACCGCCATGCCGGGGCGGACCTGCCCTACCAGCCGTTCGGGCAGCTGCGCGGTCAGTTCATAACGGCTGGTCGCGTCGACCACATAAGCGGCGGTCGCCTCGCTGACCGGGGAGCCGGTCTGCACCGACGCCGTCGTCACCTTTCCAGCGATTGGCGAGGTGAGCGTATAGGTGCCGCGCGCCGGTGATCCATTGACCAGCCGGATCAGTCGCTGCTGTTCGTTCAGCTCGGCCTGCGCCTCCCGAAACGCGGCGCGCGCTTCCTCGGCGCGCGCGCCCGCGATCACGCCCTCGCGCGCAAGCTGGCCCAGACGCCGGTCATTGGCGCGCGCCACCGCGACACGGGCCGATGCCTGATCCAGACCGGCGGCGATGGTGAACATTTCGCGCGCGGCAACCTCCGCCAGCGGCTGACCCGCGCGCACGCTGTCGCCCTCGACCACATGGGTCCGGGTGATGACGCCGGGGATGACGGCGGCAACCGCGACGCGCGAGTTGGGCGGCGGCGCGACGGTGGCGGGGACGGTTGCGACCGGCACTTCGCTGGCCGCCTCCACCGCCGCGAACCGGATGCCCGAACGCTCCAGCTGGGCGGCCGTCAGCGCGATCGTGCCATCGGCCGCGCGCGGGGCGGCGACCTGCGCCTCGTTATCGCCCGCCGGTTCCTCACCGGCCGAACAGGCGCCAATCAGGCAAAGCAGCGCCAGAGCCGGCACCTGCGCTGAACGATACATGAAACCCCCCGGAATGGCGTTCGCGGGTGCAGCATCTACTGGCCTTTCCTGTCATTTTGCTGTCAGGATGCCGCGATGCGAATCCTGCTGGTCGAGGACGAAGCCGAACTGGCGCAGCGCGTGGTCGCCAACCTGTCCCGCCACGGCATGACGTGCGAACACACCGCCAATGGTGAGGACGCGCTGGATTTCGCCAGCGACGGCTTCACCGCGCTGATCGTGGACATCGGCCTGCCGGGCATGTCCGGGATCGAACTGGTCCGCCGGCTGCGCGCCCGTGCGCTCGGCGTGCCGATCCTGATCCTGACCGCCCGCGGCAGCTGGCAGGAAAAGGTGGAGGGGCTGAACGCCGGCGCCGATGATTTCATCGTCAAACCCGTCCGCACCGAAGAACTGGTTGCTCGCCTCCACGCCCTGGCCCGCCGCGCGGCGGGGCACAGCGCCACTCGGCTGGTTGCGGGCGCACTGGCGCTCGACACCGCCAGCGGCGAAGCATGGTTGGACGACGCCCCGCTTGCGCTGACCGCCAGCGAGTTTCGGCTGTTGCAGATGCTGCTTTACAATGCAGGCCGGACACTGACGCGCGCGGCCATTCTGGACGGCCTCTACCCCGTCGATACCGAACGCGACGCCAATACGGTGGAGGTGCTGGTCGGCCGTTTGCGCCGCAAGGTGGGCCGAGACCGGATCATGACCATGCGCGGCATGGGCTACAGGCTGGCGCCGTGACGCGCCCCGACCTCAACAGCCTCAGGCTCCGGCTGATCCTGGGGTCGGTCGCGGGGGTCGCGCTGGCGATGATGCTGGCAGGCCTGTTCATCGGCCACCTCTACCGCGTCCACACCACCGCACGTTTTCAGGGAGAGTTGGACCACCATCTGGAAGAGCTGGTGGCGATGACCTTTGTCGCCGACGGAACGGTGGGCGTCGCCCAGCCGCTGTCCGACCCATTGTTCAACGTGCCGGGATCGGGCCTCTATTGGCAGGTGGAGGGCGCTGACACGCTGGCGCGCTCGCCGTCGCTACAGAATAACCGGCTGGCGCCAGTGGTCGGGGAGGCGTGGGTCGAGCGACAGGTCGCGGACGCACCCGTGCTTCAGCGCAGCGTGCGCCATCGCAGCCCCGATGGCGGCACGCTGATCGTCAGCATCGCATCGGCACGCTCGCTTCTGGAGACGCAGGTGTCTCGGTTCCGGAGCGACCTGCTGCGCTCTATTGCGATCGTCGGCCTGCTGTTGATGGCGGGCGCGGTGCTGCTGGTGCGGTTCGGCTTTGCCCCGGTCCGGCGGCTGGGCGACGAGATCGACCGGCTGCGCCATGGCGAGATTGCACGACTGCCCACCGATGCTCCGACCGAATTCGCGCCCATCGTCACCCGGCTCAACGCGTTGCTGGAGGGGCAGG
Organism: Sphingomonas sp. IW22; assembly: GCF_041321155.1. Classification (GTDB taxonomy): domain Bacteria; phylum Pseudomonadota; class Alphaproteobacteria; order Sphingomonadales; family Sphingomonadaceae; genus Sphingomonas. The sequence goes on from NZ_JBGGWB010000001.1 coordinate 1,090,284, forward strand.
CCCAATTGATCGCGCGCGCGCGGACAGAGGCGGGCAATCTGGCCCACGACCTGCGCACCCCGCTGGCGCTGATCAGTGACGAAGCAGAGCAGCTTCGCCTGCGCGGCGATGTCGAAGCAGGCGATTTCCTGCTCGCGCGTTGCGCCGTGATGCAGCGCCAGATCGATCACCATCTGGCGCGCGCGGCAATTGCCGGCACGCGCGGCGGCGGAACGCTGGCGCATGTCGCGCCACTGGTCGAACAGATTGCGGGCGCGATGCGGCGCCTGCACGCAGGCCGTGATATCCGCTTCAGCATCGACGTACCGCCAACGCTGCGATTGCCGATCGACGAGGGGGATTTGGCGGAGATATTGTCGAACCTGATCGACAATGGCTGTAAATGGGCGCGTTCCACCGTCGCGGTGACGATCGCCGCCGGCGGCATCGCGGTGGGCGACGACGGGCCCGGAATCGCTCCGGATCGCCGGGCGGCGGCGCTTGCGATTGGTGGGCGGCTGGACCCCGCAACGCCTGGCACCGGCCTGGGGCTGGCCGTGGTTGCAGACCTGGCGCGCATCCACGACGCCCGGTTTGAACTTGGCCGCTCCCCGCTTGGCGGGCTGGAAGCGCGCGTCACGCTGTCCGGCCCGCCGCGCCTTTAGGCAATCACGCCCGCAGCATCACTGCACAACAGGGAGCCACACCGCGCTCGCCGCATTGCCGCCGCGTTCCAGCGTCACGGTCGCCGCCTGATAATCGTCCTTCTTCGCCAGGAAGATATTGGGAACGAACTTCTGGGGGTTGCGGTCGTAGAGCGGGAACAGGCTGGACTGCACCTGCACCATGATGCGGTGACCCGGCTGGAACACATGGTTCACTGTTGGCAGGCGGAAGCGATAACGCTGTACCTTGCCCGACGGGATCGCACTCGGCTTCTCGAAGCTGTCGCGGTAACGGCCGCGGAAGATGTCGAGGCTGACCGCCAGCTGATAGCCGCCCATTTTGGGATCGCTGGCGACCTCATCGGGATAGACGTCGATCAGTTTGACGACGAAATCGCCGTCGGTCCCCGTGGTCTTTGCGTAGATGTCGGCAAAGGGCGCGCCCGCCAGCCGCACCGGCTTGGTCAGCACCGGCGTCTGATAGGTTATCACATCAGGGCGACCATCGGCATGGCGCTGGTCGCTGACAAGCCAGTCGGGCCAGCGGCCGTCGCTGAAATTCACCGGTCGCGGCAGGTGCGGTACCGGCTTCGCTGGATCGGAGACATAGCTGTCGCCCCCGCGCGCACCCTTGTCGAAGCCCAGCGCGCCATCGGCCTGAAGATAGATGGGCTTGAGCGGTGAAGCGCATCCCTGCTCGCACGCCAGCGGCCATTGGGCAAAGCGCTCCCACTTGTTCTCGCCGGTGTTATAGATGGTCGCGGCGGGCAGGTTGGCGGGCGGGCCGTCCTTCAGATGCTGGTTGAACAGCGGCACGACCATTTCCTCGCGAAACTGCGCGGCTGTGTCGCCATTCCATTTCAGCGGCCCCAGCTCGCGCCCTTCGCGATTGATCTGGCTGTGCCGCCATGGCCCCATCACCAGGAAATTATTGCCGGTCTTGCCCTTGGCCTTCAACGCTTCCCAGGCATGAACCGCGCCGTAGATATCCTCCTGATCCCAGAGTCCCTGTTCCCAGATGGTGGGCACGTTGGAAGGATTGGCCGCGACCAGCTTGTCCAGCGCCTGTCCCTGCCAGAAAGCATCATAGGCGGGATGCGCGACCATTTTCTGCCATGCCGGCAACTGGTCAAAGCCGGATGCCTTGGCCCATTCATTGGCGCCGCCAAGCCGGCGGAACTCCTCGTAATTGTCATAGATGCCGGTCGCGGGATCATGTCCCGTGCCCTTGTAGCCCGTCTGTGATCCGATCCAGCCGATATTGGCGAGACGAAAGGCGCCGTTGTGGAACCAGTCGTCGCCCATCCAGCCGTCGATCATCGGGCTTTCGGGTGCCGCGACCTTGAGCGCGGGGTGCGGGTTGAGCAGCGCCATCACGACGGTGAACCCCTCGTAACTCGACCCGATCATGCCGACGCGACCGTTGGATTCGGGCAGGTTGGCCTTGTTCACCAGCCAGTCGATCGTGTCATATGCATCGGTGACGTGATCGGTTTCGGTCGGGTTCAGCGGACCGCGCACGGGCCGAGTGACGACATAATCGCCCTCCGACCGGTATTTGCCGCGAATGTCCTGATAGACGCGGATATAGCCCGCCTTGACGAACGGCTCATCGGCCAGCGGCAGCGTGGACAGGATGTGCGGGCTGTCCATCCGGTTCGCGCGACCCGCAGCGTTATAGGGCGTGCGCGTCAGCACGATCGGCGCGTTGGTCACGCCCTTAGGATAAACGATGACGGTGTACAGCTTCACCCCGTCGCGCATCGGAATCATCACTTCGCGCTTCACATAATCGCGCGCGTCGATGGGCGGGGTGAAATCGCTCGGAATATCGCTGGCGGGGTACGCCTGCTGGGCAGTCGCACCGCTTGCCAACAATAACGGCAGTAGCATCAGCGCTGCTGCACGTCGGCGATAGGATCGAAAATTCATCGTCTGCTTCATCATCGCCACCCCTTGTCTCGCAAGCCGCCCGTCACATGGGTCAAAGACGCACGACCTGCCCGCCATTACCGCATCGCTCGCGGGTTTCGACTACATTCGCAAACCGATGAATCACGTATCTGAGGCAACCACCCGGCGCCGCGCTTGCAGATTGGCGACATGCGCGATCGCTAGCGCCGCCGCGCCGAAAATCGAAATCGGTGTTTCGACCACGGTTTCCGCCAGCGGCACAGCCGCAACGCCGAGCAGCAACAGGCCAATGATCGCAATCGTCATCGGCAGGCACCGGCCGTGCCCCCTGAACCCGATCGCAAGCGCGACAAGGCTGGTTGGGATAGCAAATAGAAATGCACCCAGATGGAAGCTTTCCGGGATCGCCAACCATGCGGCGGTCGCTGGAATAGCCACCAGTAGACCGGGCAGGATCAGACAATGGACCAAACACGCCGATGATGCCGCGATCGCAATGCCGTCGAACCAACGCTGCCTTCTCACGCCGGACATGAGATTCGCTCGTTCCCAGCCATTATCGAGACCTCGATGTGTTGTGATAACATATCATATGGGGGTAAGATGGCGCTTCTGCAACTCAGATCGTTGAGAGCACGCGATCCGACGCCCTATCTGCGGCACACAAAGCTGCACCTCCATAATCTATGTTGGGCGGGAAATCCTCAATTATCCGATCCGTGGAAACGACTTTTCCATCACTGCGTTCATGCTTTCCCCGGTCGAACAGGGGAAGGATTACCAATCGAAAGCCATCGGGTGTGGTCAGGAGATCGGCCATGAAACGGATTGCAAGCATTGCGTTACCCACCATCATGCCAGTGATCGACATGCCCAAGCGCACCCGGCCCGCGACGGGCGCGCCGTTGATGATCCGACGGATGCCTGCGCACCAGAATGCGCCGCCGCTGCACCATGGCGATATGCCGGAATGGCGGCCAGCTTACGAACCGCCGAACAGCATCGGGGCCGACAGCACCGGATCGGCGCCGGATAGCCGGCAATCCCGCGCAGTTGCATGATACGAAAAGGCAGGACGAGGCCGTTGGGATCAGGCATTTGCATATTCTCGGTCCAACCGGCCGTCAGGCGCGATCGTCGTCCTGCCCGCGACGATTTTGCTCGGCGCAACTGCGAAAGCCAGTAAGTGCCCGACCGGAGTGACTCCCTCGACGTCTATCTCGAAATCGCGGACGTCATCATCGTCGTTCTTGATCGCCAGGCTCGAATACAGCGCATCAATCGCAAAGGTGCCGAAGTCCTCGGTTATGAAAGCGCCGCCGCGTTGGAGGGTCGCGACTGGTTCGAGACTGCTATTCGACCCGATCACCGGGATCATATGCGAACCGTGTTTCACGCGGTCCTTGCAGGCGACGGCGCATCGCCGCATCGCTATGAAAATGAGGTAATCACGGCAACCGGACAGGTTCGCCTGATCGAATGGCGCAACACCATGCTGCGCGACGGCGACGGCCGGATCACCGGTACTTTGAGTTCAGGAACCGACGTTACCGAACGGCGCGCGATCGAGGATGAATTGCGGCGTGCAGAACACCGCCAGCGTTATCTGCTCGCGCTGGAGGCAAGCCTTAGAGATGCGCCCACGGCCCGCGACGCGGTGACCGCTGCATGCAAAGCACTGGGGCACGAACTCGGCGCAATCTTTGTCGGGGTCGGTGAGTTACAGGCCGACGAGGAACATACGGTCGTCCAAAGCGAATGGCGCAAGGCTGACACCATTCCGTCCACCATCGGCCGGCATCACCAGCCTTCTGCCGGGGCAGAGCGTTTCGCCGCAATGCTTCGCGGCGAAATCGTCACGGTCCGGGACGTTCGAACGGACCCGCGTACCGCCGACATAATGGCGCAGGAAGCATATGCAGCCTTTGGTGCGCGCGCTTCGCTCGATATTCCCCTTATGCGGGCCGGAAAGGCGCGGGCGTTGATGTTCGTGGCCGATGATCAGCCCCGCGACTGGTCCTTCGATGACATCAGCATCGCTCAGGAAACCCTGGATCGCGCCTGGCACGCCGCCGAGCGCGCCCGTGCGGAAGCGGCGCTTGCGAACAGTGAAAGCCGCCTGCGTGCAATCCTTGACAGCTTGCCGATCGGCGTCGTGCTGGGCGAAGCGCCGTCAGGCATGATCACCTTTGCCAATCGCGCTACCGAGACGATTTTCGGTCACCCACCAATCGCGTCCCCCGATACCGAGGCCTATCGGGAGTGGGAGAGTTATCACGCCGACGGCGCGCGGGTGGCGGGTGCCGAATATCCGCTTGCCAAAGTGCTGCAGACGGGCCGCCCCGCGGAGGGCGACTATCATTACCGGCGCGGTGACGGCTCCATGCGCTGGGTTCGCATCGCGGGCGCGCCGATCCGTGACGAACATGATCAGCTGATCGCGGGCGTGGTGGGGATCATTGATATCGATGAGCAGGTCAGGCTGCTGGATCATCAACGCGTTCTGGTGGCTGAACTGTCGCATCGCGTGAAGAACGTGCTGGCGGTCGTTCAAGCGATGGCCCTGCAAACCCTGAGCCGAGCAGGCTCGCTTGAAGATTTTCGCGCGGCGTTCGAAGGGCGGCTTCAGGCGCTGGCCGCGGCACATTCGCTGCTGCTCAAGAGCAACTGGTCAAGCGTCTCGATGCAGGCGCTGGTCGAGCTGGTACTGGCACCGTTCGGCAGCCGGGGCGATACGGTCAGCGTGTGCGGCGAGGAATTCGAACTGAGCGTCCGACAGGGCATCGCGCTGGCCCTGATCCTGCACGAATTGGCCACCAATGCGGTCAAATATGGTGCGCTCGCCAATTCAGGCGCACGGCTTGAAATCAGCTGGGCGATCGACAAAGGGTGCGGGCGGGTCGAACTGCACTGGCACGAGCGCGACCTCCTTTCAGCTCCCGTAATGGGGTCGGAAGGGTTCGGCACCCGCCTTATCCGGCGTTGTGTATCCAACGACCTGCGCGGAACCGCCACACGCCAGACAGGTGCATCCTTTCTAACGTGGCAATTGGTGTTTCCGCTCGAAACGGACGGCAATCCTCACATTGCGAAGGAAATTGGTCGTGGAGAACGTGAATCTGTCCTGCCTTAACGGCCTTCGGATCGTTGTCGTCGAGGACGAAACCCTGATCGCAATGACGATCGAGGACGTACTGATCGACATAGGCGCGAATGTCGTGGCGGTGACCGGCACGGTCGGCGACGCCCTGCGTGCGATCAACGAACTACAGCCCGACGCCGTGACATTGGACGGCAACCTGGACGGGGAATTATCGGGCGCTGTTGCCAAGCAGCTTCAGGAAAGCGGCATCCGCCATTTGCTGGTCACCGGTTATGTCGAGCGAAGCCTGGCCGATCCGTATCTTGCCGCCGCCCCACGCCTGAGCAAGCCCTTCACTCCGGCGTCCTTACAACAGGCCGCCGCCGCGCATCTTTGCCCGCCCGTTGCTTGAACGAGTGCGAGGCTCCCTAAAGGAACCTCCCCCGACCATTACGACAGTACTGGCTTCCGATGCGTCGCAGGCAAAGCTGCCATCCAGGGGTAACAGCGGCGGCTTGCGCCCCCCGGTCAGCCGCTACCTGGTTTGGCTTGTCGCCTTCAAAAGGGCGCGAGCGAGTTCTTCAACCGAATAGGGTTTCTGGAGCACCTCGAAACCCTGCGTTCCGTTTTGTGCCAGTGCCGCACTATAGCCGCTCGTCAGAATCACCGGCAGCCCTTCATATAGCCGGTTTACTTCCTGGCCCAACTCAACGCCGGACATGCCCGGCATCACGACATCCGAAAACACGACGTCGAACTGTCCGTCGCCTGCCCGCAGCATGTCCAGCGCGTCACGGGCGTTGACTGCCAAAGTGGTCTTGTAGCCAAGTTCGGCCAGAGCATCGGTCGCGAACTGACCGACTTCGCCGTTATCTTCGACGATCAACACGCAGGCGCCCTCGCCCAATGGCGATGCTGGGCCGGCTTCATCCGACTGAATATCCTCGACAGCCGATGATCTGGGGAGGAAAAGCGTAAAGGTCGCGCCCTGTCCGGCAACGCTGTCGACCGTTATTTCGCCACCGGATTGCTTTGCAAAGCCAAAGACTTGGCTGAGGCCGAGGCCGGTACCCTGCCCCACCGTCTTGGTCGTGAAGAACGGTTCAAAAATGCGGTCGAGATGTTCCGGCGCTATGCCCTTGCCGTTGTCGGAGATGGAAACCGCAACGAAGGCTCCCGACACGGCTGCGTGGCCCCGGATCGCAGGCATGCCACTTGCCGACCGGACCCGAACGATCAGCTTTCCCACCCCGTTCATCGCATCGCGCGCGTTGACGGCCATGTTGATCAGCGCGGTGTCGAATTGGCTTGGATCCGCGTTCACAGGGCATTGCTCTCCCCCTGCATCAAGCAGAACCTCGATCTGCGATCCCGTCAGGGTGCGGATCATGTCGTCCAGATTGGTAACGCTTTTGCCCGCGTCGAAGACGACGGGCTTGAGGGTTTGACGTCGCGCAAAGGCAAGAAGCTGGCTGGTCAGCCGCGATGCCCGCTCCGACGTGTCGGCAATCGCGTCGATATAGCGATTGCGCCGTTCTTCGCTCAGGCCGGGTCGGCGCAGCAAATCGACGGAGCCGCGGATGACGGTCAACAGGTTGTTGAAGTCATGCGCCACGCCGCCCGTCAGCTGACCGACCGCCTCCGCCTTTTGTGCCTGGCGCAGCTGTTCTTCTGCCTGGCGAAGTGCCTCCGCGGCTGCTTTGGCAGCTGTCACGTCGCGCCCGGTGGCATAGGTCACGTCATCCGCCGGTGCCGCCACCCACGAGATGGTCCTCAGCGAGCCGTCCTTGTGCCGATACCGGTTCTCGATGGCCGGCTGACCGCCGGTTGCCAGCACCTGAAGCGCTTCCTGCGTCTTGGCGTGATGCTCCGGGATCACAAATTCGTTCAGATGACGTCCGATCAACTCTTCCGGCGAATAGCCAAGGATCGTGGTCCAGGCCGGATTGACCTTACGGAACACCCCATCGAAGCCAATCGCGACCAAAAGATCGGGAGAGGTTTCCCACAGCCGGTCCCTTTCGGCTGTCCGCATCGTCACGTCATTTGCCAGTTGCTCGTTGCGCGCCTGAAGCTCGGTCTCCAACCGTTTGCGCTCTGTCACGTCTGCTGCTGCGCCGAACCACTCAACGACCTCGCCCTCAGCATCGAACAGCGGCGTCGCGCGGGACTGGGTCCAGCCCACGCTGCCATCGGCACGGTTGACGCGATGCTCCAGGTTGAACAGCGACTTGGTTTCTATCGCCCGCTGGATCGCTGCCGATACGCGGGGCTGCTCATCGGCAGGAATATATTCGGTTAGCCACCGGGGATTGGCGGTTCGCGTGTCGGCTAGGAACGATCCACCGGACAGCTGGCGCATTTCCCCCCAGTCCGCGCTCAGCGAATAAAGCACTTCCGAAGACGCCCTGACCAGCGCCGCCAGCCGCTCTCCCTGTTGCTGGGAAGCGGCAACTTCGCGCTCGAGCCGTGCATTGCTCTCGCTCAGCATCCGTTCTGCGGTAAGGCGGCGGGTCGTTTCGGTGACGACCAGAAAGATACCAGCGACCCGCCCTTCATCGTCCCAAAGCGGGCTGTGACAATGGGTGAAAAAGGCGTCTTCCGGCGTTCCGGTCCGATCGGGCGTGTACCGCGCATCCTCGACGAAATAAGAGCCGCCTGCCAGCACCTTGTCAAAGATTGGAGTCAGCTGATCCCACATCTCGGACCACCATTCACGTGCTGGCCGTCCCAGATTGCCAGGATGTTTGTGCCCAAGGCTGGGCGCATAGGCATCGTTGTAAAAGGTTATGAGGTCCGGTCCCCAATGGATCATCATCGGGAATTCCGAGCCAAGCATCAGCCGCACCGAACTTTGCAGCGACATGGGCCAAGTGTCGACCGGGCCTAACGGATTGCTCGCCCAGTCAATGGCACGAAGCACTTCGCCGGCTTCACCGCCGCCACCGAGGCAAGATTGCTGATATTGCATGTCGGGCGCCGATGGCTGGATATTGGATGACCGAGCAGCGCTAGCGCCCCTGACGGGCAAGTGAAAGCCTGCGCGCGAACATGACCGCGAAAACAATCGCTTGGGGCTACGAAACGATCTTCTGGCGGCGCTTGGCGTCAGAGCTCGGAGCGGTGTCGGATGCCCGACGAGGCGTCGCCTTGCAGGCATATCGGCTTTTCCGCATGTTGATGGCATGACCCATTCGCGCCGCTCCGTTCTTGCCGCCAGCCTCGCGCTGTTCGCTGCACCTGCCAGCGCCTGGGCGGCGACCACTCCGCGCATTCGCCGCCTCTCGCCCAAACTGGACGGGATAATCGCGCCCGGCACCCAGCCAGAGGTGATTGCCACTGGCATTCAGTGGGCGGAGGGACCGTTATGGGTGCCGCGCGGCGGCTATCTGCTCTTCTCCGATCCGCCCGCTAATATTGTTCGGCGCTGGCAACCCGGTCGCGGCGTGTCGGTCGCGCTGGATCCATCCGGCGCTGGCGGCACCGATCCGACGCTGGTCCGCGAACCGGGCGCCAACGGGCTCGCGCTCGATGCAGATGGCCGGTTGCTGATCGCCAATAGCGGCGGGCGGACGATCGATCGGGTCGATCTGGCAACCGGGCGCCGCACCGTGCTGGCCGACCGCTATGCAGGCAAGCGTTTCAGCAGCCCCAATGATTTGCATGTCGCACGCGACGGCTCCATCTGGTTCACTGATCCGCCCTATGGCCTGACGGGCGGCGACAAGTCACTGCTGAGGGAGCAGCCCGTCCACGGTGTCTATCGCCGCCGGCCTGGTGGCACCGTCCATCTGATCGACGGAAGCCTTACCCGACCCAACGGCATATCGATGTCGCCCGATGAACGACAACTATATGTCTCAGTCTCGGACGAGGTGGCGCCCCGGATCATGGCCTATGATCTGGATGCGAGCGGTACCGCGAGCGCGCGACGCATCCTTCTGGATGCGCGACCGATGCTGGCCAAGGGGGGACAGGGCCTACCCGACGGGATGAAGGTCGCCACCGACGGTACGCTGATATGTTCGGTGCCGGGCGGCATGATGCTGATGACGCCCAAGGCAGAGCCGCTGGGCCTGATCGAACACGGGGCACCAATCGCAAACTGCGCCTTTGGTGAAGGCGGTCGCGCGCTGTTTCTTGCAGCAAACGACCGCATCCTGCGCGTATCACTGCGCGGGAGCTGAAATCACTCCCACTCGATTGTGCGCTCACACCATAACTATCTGGTTTTTCACATTAAAACATTTTTCCGGCTTTCGGATGCCGCTACATGTGCCGTCAAAATTTCGAGCTGTTGATTTCATTCAGAAATTTTAGCCCCGTTTAAAAGCTGTGATTTCAGGATCAATCGCTACCTATCGCCCCGGCCGTCGCATTTTCAGGGCCGAAAGTGCGTCTTCCAACTTCCCAAACGGGCAACGAAAATGCCGTCATGCCGCATCGGAGGTCAGGATTATCACGCATCTGAAATGCGCGATAATCCTGCCTTGCGGGGGGCGACGATCATCTTCGTCACCTCAGTGATCAGCAGCGTTGCCCCGGTCGCAACCAAACAGAACAGAAGTGTGCGCTGGCTGACCGGTCCGGTGCCGAGCAGACTGCCAAGCGGCGACCAGAACATGGCGGTCAGTTGCAGGCAAAGCGCCGTCCCGACACCGAGCAGAAGCCACGGGTTGGAGAAGAGCGGCTCGCGCCAGATCAAGCGACGCTCGCTGCGCATGGCGAGGACGTAGGCGTTCTGAAACAGCACGACCATCAGCAGCACGCCGTTCTGAATTTCCGCCAGCGGCCGGCCCAGTTCGCGCATATCATAGGCCATGACGAGCGCCAGTACGGTCATCGTCAGGGCGGGCGGTATCATCAGCGCGAACGCGCTGCGGTCCAGCAACGGCGTCGACGGAGACCGGGGTGCCTGTTTCAGTTCGTCCCCCTCCCCCCGGCCAAAGCCCAGCATCACGTCCTGCGCGCCGTTGGTGACGAGGTTCAGCCAGAGAAGCTGAATGGCGGTCAGCGGCATCGGGAGGCCCGTTGCGACGGCACCCAGGAACATGGCGATCTCGGCGATGCTGGTCGTGATCAGGAAGATCACGATCTTGCGGACGTTCGCGTACGTTACCCGCCCCTCCTCGACGCCTGCGACGATCGAGGCAAAATTGTCATCGGCAAGCACCAGATCGGCGGCATCGCGGGCGACGTCGGTTCCTGAGCGACCCATCGCCACCCCGATATGGGCTGCGTGCAGGGCCGGTGCGTCGTTGACACCGTCGCCCGTCACTGCGACCCGCTCACCACTTTCGGCCAGGAGCTGAACGATCCGCAGCTTCTGGTTCGGCTCGATCCGGGCAAAGACGCGACCGGCGAGGATGCGACGGGTCAATTCTTCGGGCTGCCCGGCCAGGTCGGCCATGTCGCCTCCGGTAACGACCTGAGCCGCCTGGGCTTCGATGCCAAGCTGCCTTGCGATGGTCAGCGCGGTGCCGGGATGGTCGCCCGTCACCATACGCACTGCGATACCCGCCTCGCCACATGCGACGATGGCTGCCGGGACTTCGGGGCGAACCGGGTCGATCAGCCCCACCCAGCCGAGCAGGCGCAGATGCGCTGGCGCTGATACCGTGCCGCCCCCGGTTGCATCCGGCGGCGACGCGGCGATCGCCAGCACGCGGTAGCCGTCACGTGCCATATCCTCGGCGGCGGCGACCGCGCGAGTGTCGATGTCGTCGCACATCGGCAGCACCGTTTCGGGTGCACCCTTGACGTAAAGGCGATGAATGCCCTCATCATCGAGCGCGACACTCGAAAACTTGCGGGCCGGCTCATAGGGTAATTCTGCGGTTCGTTTGAGGCTGTGCAGGCGGTTGATGTCCTCCCCGCCTTCAAGCGCCATGCGGAGCAGCGCGACGTCGACTGTGTCGCCTAGCAGGTCGCCTTTGGCGTCGAGCGCGGCATCGTTGCACACTGCGGCGGCCCGCCTGAGCGCCGAAAGCGCAGCATCGTCCGCCGACCAGCCCGCCCGATCGAATGCCGTGCCGTCCGCAAGGATGATCCGTTCGACCGAAAGGATGTTCTGGGTCAGCGTGCCGGTCTTGTCGCTGGCGATCATCGTGCATGCGCCGAGACCTTCGACGGCGGGCAGCGATCGGACGATGACGTTGCGGCTGGCCATCCGGCGACTGCCCGCCGCCAGCGCCACCGTGACTGCGATCGACAGCCCCTCCGGGATCGCCGACACCGCCAGGGCAACCGCGAGGATCAGGACCTCGTCGCTCGGCCTGCCCTGCCACAATAGAATGATCGCAAAGGGGATGATCAGACCCACCGTCGCAATGCTGATCTGTCGGGCGAGGCGTTGGAGTGAAAGGACCAATGGCGGCAGTGTCGGCGCGGTCGTCCGCAGCGTCGCGTCGATTGCGCCCAGCTCGGTCGCACTTCCCGTCGCCACGACGACGCCGGTGCCGCGACCCCGATCGACCGTCGTGCCGGCAAGGATCATCGTCGTGCGATCGCCGATGGCCGTTTTCGGTTTGAGAACGTCGCTTTCGCTTTTGCGGACAGGTGCCGATTCGCCGCTGAAGGCCGACTGGTCGATCCGCAGGTCGCTGGTCGAGAATAGCCGAATGTCAGCGGGCACGGACATACCGCTTTCGACTTCGACGACATCACCGACAACGATGTGACGCGCATCGATCGCCGCAGCCGATCCGCTGCGCCTGACCTTCGCGATGTGGCCGATCATGTGCCGCAAGGCTGACAGACTGGCCGCAGCCTTGCCCTCCTGCACCGTGCCGATCACGGAATTGACGAGGAGGACCAGACCGATAAACGCGGCATCGGTCATATGGCTCAGAGCGAGCGAGACGGCGGCCGCTGCCACCAGCAAATAGATCAGCGGGCTGTTGAACTGTTTCAGGAAAAGCCGGAAGATCGACGGCGTATAGGGCGGCGCGAGTTCGTTCAGCCCATCGCGCTCCAGCCTCACGGCCGCCTCTTGCGCGGTCAGACCACCCTTCGATGTGCCGGCCCGCGCCATCGTGTCGGGCACGGACGCGGCGTGCCAGTCACGTCGGTCGTTGCCGGTCGTCCCGGCGCGCGCGCGATCGACCGGATGGATGATGGTCACGGCGGAAATCCCCTTTGGAAGCAGCGTCTGGTTAGGTCAGCGTCCATCGGCTCGGCGCTCTGGTCGCAGCGACCTCATGGGGAAGAGCCGGGAACATCCAGGAACTTGCCTGCATGATGGCGAGCGTTCGCGGGTCAGATCGATCAGACCCCGAAAAAGATGGTTGAGCCCGACCGCTTCATTCTGACCTATGGTCTACGCATGGCTTAACCCGGCGAGGAGCCTCGGGAACTACGCAGACGGATATTCGCAACCGTCAACGCACAGGTCGCTGCGGCTGTCTGGACGTGGGCGGTTCACAGCGCGCCGCCTCAACCGTGTCTCTAGGTGGATTCCGATGCTGCCCAGCAGATTCGACAAGTGGCAAGGCCGTCTCCGACAGGACGGGCGCCGGCATCTCCGCTGGCCGTCTGCGCTTCGGCTCGTCCCATCGGCGGGTATCCCTGCCATCAAGGACATGCACATGGTCAATTCCATCCTCACGCCCGATGCCCGAGCGCTCGAAGACGAGCGGGCCGCAGAACCGGTCGTGCATCACGCCCCGAACGGCGTTTCCGATCGCTTCGCCCTCGGCTTTACCAAGTTGCTGCGGTTCAGCGCCGATACCTTCTTCGCCAAACGCTACGGGCACCGTGCCATCGTGCTGGAGACGGTAGCGGCGGTGCCCGGCATGGTCGGCGCGATGTTCACGCACCTGACCTGCCTGCGACGGATGCGCGACGATGAAGGCTGGATCCGGACATTGATGGAGGAAGCCGAAAACGAGCGGATGCACCTGATGACGTTCATCGAGATCGCCAAGCCGACCTGGTTCGAGCGCATGGTCATTCTGAGCGTCCAAGGCGTCTTCCTGGTCGCGTTCTCGATCCTGTACCTGCTTTCCTCGCGAACGGCCCACCGGGTCGTCGGCTATTTCGAGGAAGAGGCGGTCACTAGCTACACGCTTTACCTGCAGGAGATCGACGAAGGGCGCTCACCCAACGTCCCGGCGCCCGCGATCGCCAAACATTACTGGCAGATGGCCGATGAAGCGACGCTGCGCGATGTCGTGCTCGTCGTCCGCGCCGACGAGGCGCATCACCGCGACGTCAATCACGGCTTCGCCAGCAGCCTGGGCGGTGACGCACAGGTTCGCAAGATCGCACCCTATCCCATCCATGCCACGGAGCTGCGCGAAACGGCATAGGCCTAGCGGCTAACCTGACGTGGCCGGTCATCTTGTGGGCATAACAAGAGCTTGTCTCGTCGATCGCCCGGCTTGCAGTGTTGCATCCGGGCGATGACTGGCGCTCCCGTCAAACTACGGCCGTTCTGCCTCGATGATCGTCACGGCCGTACCGGTGCTGGCGCTTGCCAATGTCTCGCGCGTTACCAGCAACGTCGCACCTGGGGTAAGGACCGTGGCCAGTGCGGCGCGAAACCCCTCGGGCAACCGGCCTTTGGCGCGATCCTCCCCGCTCAGCTCACCGCTTTGGGTTTCCCCCGGAAGCGGCAGGCGAAGCCAATGCTCACCCTGCGTATCGATCGACTGGAGCGTAAACGCCGCCGTGTGGTCGATTGGCGCATCAAGGGCGATTGCGCTCGATCCGATCTCGACGCCGTTTCGCAGGACCACGACCCGCTTGTCTCGCCCGCTGACGACAATCGATATGGGACCGGTCGGCGATAGCGCCGGTTGCCATACGAACGCTTGTTTCGACGACGCGCGGCGGTCGCCGTCCGCGAGCAGCGAAGGGGTGGCGACCACGACGGGGACCAGCGCGTCGTCGGTGATGACGACCGTGACCCCGGTCTTGGTCAAGGCGAACAGCAGCTTTGCGAAATCCAGCGGCATTCGGATGCAGCCATGCGATGCCGGAAAGCCCGGCAGATTGCCGGCGTGCATCGCGATGCCGTCCCATGTCAGCCGCTGCATGAACGGCATGGGGGCGTCGTTGTAGAGGTTGGACACGTGATCCGCATCCTTCTGAAGCACCGTGAAGACGCCGGTCGGCGTTGCGTGTCCCTCCGTGCCGGTCGACACCGTCGATACGCCGATCGCGACACCGTTGCGATAAACATAAGCCTTCTGGGTTTTGAGGCTGACGATGATCGTGACCGGTCCTTCAGGCGCGATCTCGGGTGCCCAGAGATACTCGCCCGGAGCCAGCGCCTCTATCCGACCGTCGGTGGTGGTGATCGGCACCGTCTGTGCGCCGACCGAAACCGGCATCGCCATGCCGATCAGGAGCGCCGGGATGACCCTGCGCCTCACGTCATGTCCGCCAATTGGCGTATCGGGCGATAGAGGGCCGTAAGCGACGCCTCCCAGGTGGGTGTAATGGTCATGGCGTTTGGTATCCGATCCGGCGGCCAATGCCGCGCGACCTCCAGCGCATGGGAAGGAGGATGGAGCTGATCTAGCGGGCAACGAGCGCGCATATCAGCATCGGCAAATACGCGTGCGCGGCGAGCGCGATGGTGCGTAAACCACAATATCGTCGTGCCGGGGAAACGAGCAGGACCGCGTCGAACATCGAGGTGACAAGCCGTGAGCCGTGCAATGCGACGTTTCTCTTGGCGGGCGATTACCGTGAACGGGCGGCTGCTTGTAGGGAGTGCCTTCCGGGGCCGATTTCCTGACCTTGGGTCATAACCCGGTGCGGTTCGTTGACCTTTCGCGCACTGTCGATGGTCGACGGCCGCACCGGACCAACGGCGGACGTATCGATGCCCATTCCCACGACCTGTCGCGCCAGAGCGGCACCGGCATGAACGATGCGTTGTCCCCCGGCAGCCTGCCGGACGCCGACGCCCTGGCCCGCAGGTCGGCAGTCGTTGCGGAAGAGCTTGGCCTGCTGATTGACGGCGCGACCGGCTATGCGATCTACATGCTGGACCGCGAAGGGCGCGTGACGATCTGGAACCGCGGGGCGCAGCGCATGAAGGGCTGGACCGAGGCTGAGATCATCGGCTGCAGCTTCGCAGCCTTCTACACGCCCGATGATGTCGCGGTGGGCAAGCCAGCCGACGATCTGGCACGCGCCGCCGCCCTGGGCCGCATCGAGGAGGACAGCTGGCGCCTCCGCAAGGACGGGTCGGAGTTCTTGGCAAACGTCACGATAACGGCGCTGCGTGACGAGGCCGGCGAGTTGCGGGGATTCGGAAAGGTCATTCGGGACATTACCGATCAGAAGGCGTCGGAAATGGCCGTCCTTCGCCGGGAACATCATCTGCGATCGATCCTGGCCACCGTTCCCGACGCCATGATCGTGATGGACGAACGCGGTATCGTGTCGTCGTTCAGCCCCACCGCAGAGCGCTTGTTCGGCTACGCCAAGGCTGATGTCGTCGGACACAATGTCGGCATGTTGATGCCGCCCGCCGATCGGCGCGATCATGACCAGCATCTTCGCACCTATCTGGAGACCGGGATACCGCACACCATCGGCAACGTCCGCGTCGCCACAGCGCAGCGCGCCAACGGAGAAACCTTTCCGATCGAACTCGCGGTCGGCGAGGCGTCGATCGGGGGTGAGCGGATCTTCACCGGGTTCATTCGCGATCTGACGAAACGCGAGGAAACCGCCCGCCGGATGAAAGAGCTTCAGTCCGAACTCATCCATGTCTCCCGCGTCAGTGCGATGGGAACCATCGCCTCGACGCTCGCACATGAAATCAACCAGCCGCTGACCGCGATCTCCGCCTATCTCGAAACGACGCGTGCCATGATCGGAGATACCGACAACACTCTGCTTAACGAAGTGGCCGAGGCACTGGAACTTGCCGCGGCCCAATCGCTTCGTGCCGGCACGATCGTTCGTCGGCTCCGCGCCTTCGTCGACGGGGGCGACACGGGGTTCAAGACCGAACGGCTCGATGAGCTTGTCGAGGAGGCCACCAGCCTCGCACTACTCGGCGCGCACGAGGCTGGCGTCGACGTGACGATGACGATCGCCGCGGGCCTCGACACCGTGCTGGTCGATCGCGTCCAGATCCAGCAGGTGCTGGTCAACCTGATTCGCAATGCGATCCAGTCGATGGCGTCGACGCCGTGCAAGCACCTCACCATCGCGACCGCCGCCGATCGCGACGGCTAGGTGCGCGTAACGGTGGAAGATACCGGGACGGGCATTGCCGCCGACATCCAGGACCGATTGTTCGATGCCTTCGCCACGACAAAGGAAGACGGCATGGGACTTGGTCTTTCGATCTGCCGGACGATCGTCGAAGCGCATGGCGACCGGATCTGGGCAGAGGCGGGCGCCAAGTCCGGCACCGCCTTCCATTTCTGCGTTCCCCTGGCAGGAGCCGACATTGGCTGATCCCGCACACACGGTCCATATCGTCGATGACGACGAGGCGATCCGACAGTCGGTCGGTTTCATGCTGCGCAAGGCCGATTACGGCGTCGAAACCTATGCGTCCGGCGTGCAGTTCCTGAAGGCGGCAACGCGCGAAATGCGCGGCTGCGTGCTGCTCGACGTCCGCATGCCCGAAATCGACGGGCTTGAGGTGCAGGCGCGGCTGGCCGAACACGGCATCATGCTCCCGATCATCATCCTGACCGGGCACGGCGACGTAGCCCTCGCAGTGCGCGCGGTAAAGGCAGGTGCGATCGAGTTCCTGGAAAAGCCGTTCGAGCGCACGGCGTTGCTGGCGGCGATCGACGAAGCGTTGCGCCAGTCCGGCCGCAACGACCGCTCACAGCTCGCCGCCGCAGAAGCGACCGTCCGGCTGGCGGCGCTGACGGCACGCGAGCGCGACGTGCTGGACGGCATGGTGCTGGGGCGGCCCAATAAGCTGATTGCCTTCGATCTTGGCATTGCCACCCGAACGGTGGAAGTTCACCGCGCGAACCTGATGGAGAAGCTGTCGGCGCACAGCCTGTCCGATGTCCTGCGTATCGCGTTCGCCGCCGGGCTGGGCGAGGACGCGCAATCCGGCTGATCGCCGAACGCCGCCCTCGCCTTCTACGTACAGACGCGGCCCGGTCAGCGTGCGATCCTTGGACAAACCCAAGGATATTCGCATGCACATTGCCACCACCGAACATCCGTTGTCGGAAACGATCGGCGTTTCCCTCGTCGACGGCGACGCCGCAGTCCGTCATGCGCGGCAGCTGATGCTGCGGTCGCAGGACTATGACGTACGATCCTATGCAACATGCGCCGCGTTGCTCGCTGATCCCCGCTCCCGCGATTATCCGTGCATCATTCTCGACCTGGAGATGGAAGATATCGACGGCCCCGCGCTGCTTCGCGAAATGCGGGCAAGCGGCTGGCGCGGCAAAGCGCTGCTGCTCGACGGCCTCGCGCCCGGTAGCCCGATGCTCCGTGAGGCCGAACGCCACGGGGATATCGTGCTTGCGCGAAACATCAGCGACGGTGCGCTACTGACGGCGATCGCGGGGTCGATCGACCGAGGTTGGGCCGGCTGGAATTGCTAGAAGCTGAGCGCTGCGGCGTCGCCCGCCACCTATGCCGCGGGCGGTGCCAACCGCAGCGATCGTTCGACCATCGCATCGATCAGATTGGCGGCTTCGATCGTCAGCGGATGCGGAACCGTGCCGTGCTGCGGGCGGATGATTTGGGCGACGTCGGTCACCAGCGCGCGCTGATCCGCCGTCGCATGGGCAAGCAGCGCCAGCACGATGTTCTCCAGCGCGATCACGCGAACACGCAGATGGACCAATTCTGCCGTCGACAACGCGTGGCTGGCCAGGGGGGCCGATGCGGCGACATGGTGCGACAATGCCCCGCCCTCGTTATCCCATCGCGACAAGGCCTGCTCGCGAAGGTCGGACCTCTCGTGCAAATTCGCAGCCGATACCGTCATGTCTGTTCGTCCTTGCTCGATTGATCGCGTTCGGTCAGGACTTTTGCCATGACGGCGTCGATCAATGCTTTGTGAATTCCAGAAAGTCTTCCCTCCGCAGCGTCTTCTGCATATGTCACGCAAGTGCAAAAGGTTCTATCCACCGCCTCACCCACCAATACCGAAAGGTTATCACTACGATAATTGTTGAGATGAAGAGCTAAATCGACAGCGCGCTGCATACGCGCGGTGTTTATAGCATCTGGGTATTCCAATTTCCTATACCTTCGATGAAGCGGTCGGCGGCGGCACCATGGTGGAAAGCGGCTGCAGCAATGTCATCCGGTGCACGACCGAAAAGAAGAACGCGGTCGACCAGCCGAGCAGGATCACGCCGTTCACACCCTCGATCGCGCCCAGCAGACGATATCCGACAGGCAGGATCACATCGCCATAGCCGATGGTCGCGTAGGTCGTTGTCGAGAAATACAGCGCCCGTTCAAATGACGCGATGATGTCCATCGACCAGTAAAGCAGCGCATAGCCCCATATTTCGATGCCGTGCAGCGCGAACAGGCCCAATGCCGCACCAACCATAACGGCCCCGTTTTCGAGGAACGTCACGATTCGCTCGCTTGCGTTTCTGCGCTTTCGGATCAGCGACAGCAGCGCGGTCAGTCCGGCAAAATGGGTAATGACGGTGATACCCACCATCACCGATGCCACCATCAGTTGCGTGATGAACGAGGCGCTCATCCGCGACGACGGGACACCGCAGATGCAATCACCGCAATTTCGCCGGCGCGGCGGTAGCCCGAGCGAGCGTCGCCAGGCGATGCCGGTAAAGCGCGGCCATCGCCTCGTGCGACAAGCGCGCGCAGCTTTCCGAAGAAGCCGCCGCCAGTGCGGTCGATCGAACGATCCGGCCTCTACAATATTCCGACTCTGCGATGTTCGTGTCCATGTCCGCCGCTCGCCCAAACAGGTTTCACGCCACCAGCGCGGCGCATCGGATAGTTCCTGCGTATTCCTAACCCCGCAAGTGGGTCAGCACTACAAACGGGAACTACTTAGGACGGCATCCAATGTCGTCGGCACCTCATTCCATGGCCGCCAGCAGCCGGTCGATCGGCACCGTCGCAAATGTCGTGAAGCTGTCCGCGATCGCATAGGGCAGCAGTAACGTGCGACTGCGAACCATGCCGCCGCAACTGTACAGCACGTTCGGCACATAGCCGTCATGATTATCCGGGTCGGGGCTGATCAGCGGCTCGGCCAGCCGCGCCAGCAATTTTGACGGATCGTCCCGATCGAGCAGGCACGCGCCGATGCAATAGTTCCGCACCGGGCCGACGCCGTGGGTCAGGACCAGCCAGCCCTCCGCGATCTCGATGGGCGATCCGCAATTGCCCATCTGGACGAATTCCCAGGGGTATCGCGGTTCGACAACCTTCACGCCCTGATCCCATGCATAAAGATCGGCGGACGTCTGGAACCAGATATTCTCATGATCCTGTCGCCCCAGCATCGCGTAACGCCCGCCGATCTTTCGCGGAAACAGCGCCATGCCCTTGTTCGCAGCGCCGGGGCCACGCAGTGCCGACAGGTCGATCGTCGCGAAATCGGCCGTGCGGAGGATTTCCTGCCGAATACGGCTGCCACTGAACGCAGTGTAAGTGCCCAGATAGGTCACGGCACCGTCGTCGTCGACGAACCGCACCATCCGCAGATCCTCGATGCCGTGCCGCTGCGCCGGCGTGACGGGGAAGATCACCAGCTCGGACAGGTCGTGCGCCTGCTCGCAGAACAGCCTGAGACCCGGATCGTCGGGCGCACCGCCCGGAATGCGTTCAATCCGCGGCGAGATTGCACGAACGCTGGGTGGGTCGACCAGAACCTCCCCCGCCGACCATATCCCGGTACGGAAGCTGACGGACGAAACATTGCCCTCGCCCACCCCGCGCAAAGACAGGATGAAGCGGACATCTCCCGCCGCCACGCCAGCCTGATCGGGGTGCACGACGATACTGGGATTGAACAACGCCGCCGCTTCGAACGAATATTCCTGACTGAAATACGAACCGATCAATCTTGCGCGGTTGTCGTCGATCTCGCCCGGCGCGATCACCGTGCCGTTCACATCATGGAACCGGCGCGTCTGGACACTGCCCACGTCACGGTGATGATGCGACAGGCTGTCCGCCACCTGGCCCAACCGGGCATCGACCTCCGCCATCGGCAGGGCCAGGATACGTTCGGTAATGCGCTGCGCGCGCGACCGCGCGGGATTGGCATAGGGTGCCTGATCGTCGGCGGGCATGAATGGGCGAATGACGACGCGGCCGGGGTCGGCGCGCAGCGTGACCGGCAATTGATCGACCAGCGACGCTCCCGTCACAGGCCGTCGACGTCCGCAAGCGACGCGATGTTCCAGCCAATAATTGCCGGTATCCGGGGATGTCCGGGTTTCGGGCCGAGGATGCTCAGCGATCCGGCGGCGAGCGCGAAATGCTGGCTCGCCACCACGTCCAGCCCGATCCACCGCGCCGCCAGCGCGCAGCCGAACTGACCGTGCGAGAACAGGGCAATCCTGCCCCCGCCTGCCTTAAGCCCGGCGATGACACGGTCCGCACGGTCGGAAACCTGTGACGGCGATTCACCGCCGGGGCATCCGTCCTCAAAGACCGACCAGCCGGGTGCTTCCGCACGGATGTCACGGCTGGTGCGTCCTTCATACGCACCATAATCCCACTCCGACAGATCGCCGTCGACGCTTGCACCGACGCCCAATCCGGCCAGCGTGCATGTCTCGCGGGCGCGGCGCATAGGGCTGGTCAGCACATGGTCGAATGACCCGCGTGCCATCCGTAATTTCAGCGCGGATGCCTGATCCCTGCCCGCTTGTGTCAGCGCCAGATCGGTCTTGCCGGTATGGCGGCCGTTGCGGGACCATTCGGTTTCGCCGTGGCGGACCAGAAACAATGTGGGCAAGCCGGTCAATGCACCAATGCCAGGCTGCGGGTTTCGCTGTCGGCGCCACTCTCCATGGTGACATCGTAGCGTCCGGCGCAAGCGGTCCGATTCAATGCCGCACGATGCGCGACTGCCGACTGAGCCGCGGCCACCTGCGCCGACTGTCCCCGCCAGATCGCAAGCGCGGGTTGCTGAATCGCGCGCCCATAAGAGAAACTGAGCTGCCAGGGCGCGCTCGTGCCGGACCGCTGATTCATGGCGTTCAGCCGCGCGGTCGCCAGATCGGCCGTTTGCCCGCCGGACAGGAATGCGATTCCCGGAACCGCCACCGGCACGGCCCGCGACAAGACCCGCATCGTCGCGGCCGCGGCATCGCCGACACCTGACTGGAGCGGCCATTCGGTGCCGGCCATCACCATGTTGGGTTTCAGGATCATGGCATCCAGCGCCACGCCCCGATCGTGGCAATGACGGAATACTGCGTTCAGCACAGCCTCGGTCACATCGGCGCATCGCGCGATCGGGTGAAAACCCTCCATCAGCACTTCCGGCTCGACGATCGGCACCAGGCCGTGCTGTTGACACGCGACCGCATAGCGCGCCAGCGCGTCGGCATTGGCGTCGATGCACCCCGGGCTGGGACGATCGCCACTGATGGCGAAAACGGCACGCCATTTGGCAAAGCGCGCGCCCATCGACGCATATTCGGCAAGTCGAGGGGCAAGCCCGCGCAGCCCGTTGGTGATCGTCTCGCCCGGATGACCGGCAAGGTCGGTGATACCGGTGTCGACCTTGATGCCCGACACGATCCCCGCGTCGGCAAGCATCCGGACGAACGAGCGCCCGTCCGCGCCCAATTGCCGGATCGTTTCATCGAACAGGATCACCCCGCTGATCGAGGTGCCAAGGCCCGGTGTCGTCACCAGCAACTCGCGCCAGTCGCGGCGCATCTCGGCGTTTGGCGGAATGCCGAACGCCGCGAAACGGGTGTTGCAGGTTTCGACGCTTTCATCGATCGCGAGCAGGCCCTTGTGGTCCGCGACCAGCGCACGGGCGAGCGTCGCCAGGTTTTTACCAGTCATGATGCGTCCTGCCAGACCCAGTCCCTGATTTCGGCCATGTCCTCGCCGTGCACCTCGATATGGTTCCGGTGCTCGGCGAGCTTGTTGGACATCGCCTGGCGCAGATGCGCGCCAGCCGCACCGGTCCGGGGCAGATGGTCGATCGCGTCGATGACGAGGCTGAACCGGTCCAAGCCGTTCTGGACGCGAATGTCGAAGGGGGTCGTGATCGTCCCTTCCTCGCGGTAGCCATGAACGACCAGATTGCGGTTCGTGCGGCCATGGGTCAGCTGATGGATCAGCCCCGGATAGCCGTGAAATCCGAAGATCACCGGCGTGTCGCGGGTGAACAACGAATCGAACGCCACGTCGCTCAATCCGTGCGGATGCTCGTCGGCCGATTGCAGTTTCATCAGATCCACGACGTTGACGACACGGATCTTCAGATCGGGCAACGCATCCCGCAGGATTGAGGTTGCCGCCAGCACTTCCAGCGTCGGCGTGTCCCCGCAACAGGCCATGACGAGATCGGGTTCGCCACTCGTGTCGTTGCTGGCCCGGCTCCAGATGCCGATGCCCTGCGCGCAATGCGTAACCGCTTCGTCGATCGTCAGCCATTGCGGCAAGGGATGCTTGCCCGCGACGACGACGTTCACATAATTCCGGCTCCGCAGGATATGGTCGGCCACCGACAACAGGCAGTTGGCGTCCGGCGGCAGATAGATGCGGACAATATCCGCCTTCTTGCTGACCAGATGATCGAGAAAGCCGGGGTCCTGATGGGTGAAGCCGTTATGATCCTGTTGCCAGACGTGCGAGGACAGCAGGATATTGAGCGATGCGATGTCGCGCCGCCACGGTATTTCCTTGGTCACTTTCAGCCATTTCGCGTGCTGGCCGACCATCGAATCGACGATGCGGATAAACGCTTCATAACTGCTGAACACACCGTGGCGCCCCGTCAGCAGATAGCCCTCAAGCCACCCTTCGCACTGATGTTCACTCAACATCGCGTCCATCACGCGGCCGTCCGATGCCAGAAACTCGTCGGTTTTATGCTTGTCCGCCTGCCATTGCCGGTCGGTCACCTCGAACACGGCGCCCAACAGGTTCGACAGCGTTTCGTCCGGCCCGAAGATGCGGAAGTTATCGGGGTTGGCCCGAACAATCTCGCGCAGGAACCGGCCAAGCACCGGCATGTCGCCACCACTGACCGCGCCGGGCGCCGGAACCGTGACGGCGTGGTCGCGAAAGTCGGGCATGACAAGGTCGTGCAACAGGATGCCGCCATTGGCGTGCGGGTTCGCGCCCATCCGCCGCGCGCCGTCCGGCGCCAGCGCGGCCAGTTCGGCAATCAGCGCTCCGTCGGCATCGAACAGCTCTTCGGGTCGATAGCTTTTCAGCCATGCCTCAAGCAGTCCAACGCGCTCCGGGTGTGCGCCGTTCACTACGATGGGCACCTGGTGCGAACGGAACGTCCCTTCGTTCGGCACCCCTTCTACCGTTTCCGGTCCCGTCCAGCCCTTTGGCGACCGCAGCACGATCATCGGCCAGCGCGGGCGCGAGGTGTCACCGGATTGCCGTGCGTTCGCCTGGATGGCGCGGATTTCGGCAATCACCGTTTCCATCGCCTCCGCCATCCGCTGGTGCATCGCATCGGGCGCGTCGCCCTCGACGAAATGCGGCGTCCAGCCATTGCCGCGAAAGAACATGTCCAGTTCGTCATGGTCGATCCGCGCGAGGATGGTCGGATTGCTGATCTTGTATCCGTTCAGATGCAGGATCGGCAGCACCGCGCCGTCGGCAACGGGATCGAGGAACTTGTTCGATTGCCACGCAGTCGCCAGCGGCCCCGTCTCGGCTTCGCCGTCGCCAACCACGCACGCGACAATCAGGTCGGGATTGTCGAGCGCGGCCCCGAATGCGTGGCTCAGCGAATAGCCAAGTTCCCCGCCTTCATGGATCGATCCCGGCGTCGTCGGTGCAACATGGCTTGAAATCCCGCCGGGGAACGAGAATTGCTTGAACAGCCGCTTCATTCCCGCCTCGTCCTCGCCGATGTTGGGAAAGAACTCGGTGTATGACCCCTCCAGCCAAGTGTTGGCGACCAGTGCGGGGCCACCATGGCCGGGGCCGGAGATATAGATCATGTTCAAATCGTGCGCGCGGATCGCACGGTTCAAATGGACATAGATGAAGTTCTGGCCCGGCGTCGTGCCCCAATGCCCGACCACCAGCGGCTTCACGTGCGCCAGCGTCAGCGGTTCGCGCAGCAGCGGGTTGTCGTACAGGTAGATCTGCCCGACCGACAGATAATTGGCCGCGCGCCAATAGGCATCGGTCAGGCGCAGTTCCGTGGCGTCGAGCATCGGCGCGACCGGATGCTGGGTCGGTTCGACGAGCATCAGTGCGTCCTTCGATCGGGCAAGTGGGTCCATGAATATGTTGCTCCGCATGGGGGCACCGGCCTTGCAGCGTGTCGTGCCCAGGGGGCGGCGGCACGCATCCCCCGAACACCGGGCGGGTCGATGACGATAGGCTGGTGAATAGGGGTGCGGCCGCAGGCGGCAGAGCCTCGGAAACTACGCAGTTGGGTCTGCCGGCGCGCGCAACGCCGGCGTCAGGGACCGGATGATGCCGGCGTCCTGCGTAGTTTCCGATCCTGCCGGCTGACGAACGTCCCGCCTATCCCGCCCCTGCAAGGGCGATGCCGCCGCTTCGACAGGAGATCCTATTGCCCGGTTCGGTGCTGACGTTGAATGCCGGTTCATCGACCCTGAAGTTCGCGCTGTTCGATCCCTCGCTGCGACCGCTCCTGCGCGGCGTGGTGGACGATCTCGAACACGCGCCAAGCCTGTCCGCATCCGATGCATCGGGCCGCTCGGTCGTCGAACGCCACGACCTTCAGCCCGATGGCGCTGCGTCGATCATCCGCGATCTGCTCGATTTCACTCTCGCTTATTCGGGTGACGGCGGGCTGGGCTGTGTCGGGCACCGTATCGTCCACGGCGGACCCGATTATGCAACACCCGTGCGGATCGACGCCGATGCGCTGGCTGCCCTCGACAGGCTGACCCCGCTCGATCCGCTGCACATGCCGGGCAGCCTTGCTCCGGTACGGGCAATCGCCGCCGCGCAGCCGTCGCTGCCCCAAATTGCCTGTTTCGACACCGCCTTCCACCACACGCTTCCGCGCGAGGCACGGACGGTGGCCGTGCCTCGCGAATATCGCGACGCGGGGCTACGTCGCTATGGCTTTCATGGCTTGTCCTACGAATATGTCGCCGCGCACCTTGCGCGCACGGCACCCGATCTGGCGCGCGGGCGCGTGATCGTGGCGCATCTGGGCAGCGGCGCCAGCCTGTGCGCGATGCAGGGCGGGGTCAGCATCGCGACGACGATGGGGTTCAGCGTGCTCGACGGGCTGGTCATGGCAACGCGATGCGGCTCCATCGATCCGGGCGCGATCCTGTGGCTCGCTCGCCAGGGGCATGCGTTCGAGGAGATCGAGGACATGCTGTATCGCCGGTCCGGTTTGCTCGGCGTGTCGGGCATCAGCGGCGATATGCGTGTCCTTCTGGACAGCGACGACCCCCGCGCGGCCGAGGCGATCGACCTGTTCACCTACCGCATCGCGGTCGAGGCGGGCGGACTGGCAACTGCGCTGGGCGGCGTGGACGGCCTGGTCTTCACCGGCGGCATCGGCGAACATTCCCCCGAAATCCGCGCGCGGGTCAGCCAGCGCCTCGACTGGCTCGGCCTTCACCTCGACGCCGCCGCAAATGGCGTCGGGGCTGCCTGCATCAGCGGCACCGACAGCAAAATCGACGTCCGCGTGATTCCCACCGACGAGGAAATGACGATCGCGCGCCACGCGCTTTCGGTGGTGGCCGCATGATGCACGCAGAAGGGCACGCAACCGCGCGGATCGGCTGGCTGCGCGCGGCAGTGCTGGGGGCCAATGACGGCATCGTATCGACCGCCAGCCTGATCGTCGGCGTCGCCGCGGCGAACGCAGGCCGCACCGGCATCCTGCTGGCGGGGGTGGCGTCGCTGTTCGCCGGGGCCATGTCGATGGCCGCGGGAGAATATGTGTCGGTCAGTTCGCAGGCCGATACCGAAAAGGCGGAACTGGCGCGAGAGGGCCGCGAGCTGTCCGATCACCCGGCCGCGGAGCTTGAGGAGCTGACGCAAATCTATGAGGCGCGCGGCGTTGACCGGGCCACAGCCGCCACCGTCGCCAGACAGATGATGGCGCATGACGGTCTGGGCGCGCACGCTCGCGACGAACTCGGCTTTTCGGTGGCCGGTGCCGCGCGACCGCTTCAGGCGGCTGTCACTTCAGCGCTGACCTTTACCGCCGGTGCGGCGGCACCGCTGGCGATCGTGACGATTGCGCCGCCTGACATGCTGATCCCGTCGGTCGCGCTCGTGTCGGTCGCCTGCCTGGCCACCTTGGGTGTGTTCGGCGCGAGGGCCGGGCGCGCGCCGCTCGTCCCATCGGTCTTGCGCGTTAGCTTCTGGGGCGTGGCCGCGATGACCGTGACCACCGTGATCGGCCGGCTGTTCGGCGCCGTGGCCGGATGACCGTGCGCGCGCCTGTGTAGTTTCCGATGCTGTCGGCAATCTGCCGGGCGGCTATCACCGGCACATCGGCATACGCGCGCCATCGCCCAACCAGCCCGTCTGCGCGGAACAGGACAGTATCCATGACCTCGATTGCAACAGTAACGCGCGCTCGCGACACACGGCACGACATCCCTACGTCGTTGTTGGTGCGGTATATCGACGACGACCGGTTCTACCTTCGCCGTCGTGCGGGAGATGAACTCAAGGCGACAGTGCATGCGGACTGCGTGGAAGCCGAAATCGCACATAACGCGCTGACCCGCGCTTATCTTTCGCGCTGTCGGCAATGCGCTCACGGACGCACGGCGATCTGCGACACCTGCCTTTGCCAGCATGTCTGCGAGCAGAACTGACGGATCGAGCCGCGTTCGCGCGGCCGCTGCCTGAACCGCAAAAGGACCGACACCGTGAACACCCCCCCGATCGGCGACTTCATCACCACCCGAACCGGCAATCGTTTCCACGTCCGCCCGGTCGTGTATCAGGACGATGGAACGATCAGGGCGTTTTTCAGCCACGTCACGCGAACGGACCTGCGCTTTCGTTTCCTGACTGGCATGAACGAGATCGGCCCCGCCCAGATCACGATGCTCACGCATCCCGATGCCAGCCATGCCGAAAGCTATGTCGTGTTCACCGAGGATGGAGGCATGATGGTCGCCAGCGCCATGCTGACCTGGAACCCGGCACTCGACCGCGGCGAGGTCGCGATTGCGATCCGCGACGACCACAAGCACAAGGGCCTGGGCTGGGAGCTGCTCGCCTATATTGCCCGCATCGCGGAAACCAAGGGCATCAGGACTCTGCAATCGATCGAAAGCCGCGACAACCACGAGGCGATCGAACTCGAACGCGACATGGGTTTCACCGTCAGCGAATATCCCGACGATCCAACGCTCGTTCTGGTCAGCCGGTCGATCGACCGCCGCTGATATGCAGGGTGCGCGGCGGCCGGTCGGCCTTCCGGCATCTGGAGATGGAGCTAGGCAGTTTGCACCAGGTGCCGCCCGTCAGCCGACCGCCCGCCTTACGCCGTCGCCTGGAGGATCACCGCCGTCGTTTCGCGCGGCATGTCCCACATCGGAAAATGGCCGCTATGGTCGAACCAGTGCAGCGTCGCCGAAGGGAAAGCTTCGATCGCACGGCTGGCCTGACGCGGCAGGCACAGGCGGTCATGCCTGCCCCAGCCAATCACGATGCGCTGGCTCGGATCGGCGGCAGGCCCCTTCTGCTCGGGTCCGCCGGCAAGGTCGCGGACCAGCGCGTCGAAGGTCGGCGTATCGGTGATGCCGGTTAGTTCGGTGCACACCAGTTCGGGCGACAAGGCCGTCGGTTTGGCGGAAAGCTGAGCCAGCAGGGCCGCGCGCGCTGCGGCACTGCGACTGATCGCCGGCAAACGCGACCGAAGGGCGCGGAGCAACCGAACGGACAGGCCGATCGTGGTGCGGAAAAACGCACGCTCCCACCCGCGCCAGAACCCGCCCGGATCCAGCGCGACGACCGCGCCGACCTTACCACGCCGTGCGAGTTCGAGCACGATCCGGGCACCCATCGAGCTGCCAACGACATCAATACCGACAAGGTCGTTCGCGACGAGGTAGCGCTCGACGCTGCCGACCAGCCCTGCGAACGTGCCACTGTCCGGTTCCGCCGGGGTCGCACCGTGACCTGGTAGATCGATGGCAATCACCGATCTGTGTGCCGCCAGATCATCCAAAATCGGCAGCCAGCCACGCCAACTGCTGCCCAGTCCGTGAATGAGCAACAGGGGCTTGCCGGTGCCGCGGGTGATCTGATGCATATGAAACTCCGTTGTGTCAGCACTCTTAACTGCCGAAACTACGCAACGGGGCCGTATGTCGGATGCAATTTTATTTATTCGCGATCGGGTAATTCGAGCGATATACCTTCGGCATCTTACGGGAGATCATCACGCATCCCGATATGCCAGCAGCAGTACGAACAGCGCGCCAGCCACAGGCTGGATGCTTTCGCGGTCAATCGGCTCGATGCAGCTTACAGCACCGCCGTTTACCGCCGAACACCGCCGTTTCTACTACCCCTCACTCCCACTCAATTATTCGGAGTCATGCCAACCATCTGAAATCATTAAGGAAAATCTCTTTTCGTCCAAATACTACCGGCCGAGGACCCGTCAGAAAGCTACAATGCTGATATCGTTGATGAATTTCTGCCAACCTCCGCAAGCCATCTATCGGCTACAATCGACTCTTCCTGAACCTTTCCAGCTCTGACGCCCGAACCCCGATTGCGGAGAAAAGTACCGTCAGCGTGAGCAAGGCCCGACGTCTACGCGAACAGGCAAAGTCTGGCCTGCATCCGGCATCCTCCAGCCATAGGAGGATAAAGATGACCAATAGGCCAAGCCGCGTGCGTGTCCTGATGATGCCTTACCACAATGACGCCGATAGAGACCCGGTGGGGTACTCCGGCCCCGCCACCGTGCTGACCGAGCTACCACGAACCATCCGACGGCATGAACGGCGACAGCTTCCACCGGCTGCCTGGCGACCGCGATCGCCGCCTCGATCGGCGCGGGTGCCGGAGGCTTCGCGCGTGCATCGATCACGATGC
Organism: Sphingomonas sp. IW22; assembly: GCF_041321155.1. Lineage (GTDB taxonomy): Bacteria > Pseudomonadota > Alphaproteobacteria > Sphingomonadales > Sphingomonadaceae > Sphingomonas. The sequence goes on from NZ_JBGGWB010000001.1 coordinate 1,120,101, forward strand.
GATTGCCCGCTCCCTTTGGTGCAACGCCCAGCGGTTTACGCTTGATCGGGCGTCCGGCATGCAATCGCCCCCAATAGGTGGCATCCGGCAAGGGGATGGCGTGTTTCACGCATTGCTTGCGCAGCGCCACGTCGGAGATGCCGGGCTCAGGCGCCACCTTGGATACGGCGCGCTCCCAGATCATGTCATAAATCTGCTGCCGGGTGAGAACATGCCGCATCGGCAAACCTCCTGCTGGGATTATTAGGCTAGACGCGCTATATGACTATCTACATGGTCAGGAGCGTGACATGGATGCGATCAATCTGGCGGACGCCAAAGCCCATCTGAGCGAACTGGTCGACCGAGTCGAAGCGGGCGATTCGATCGATATCACCCGTCGCGGCAAGCCGGTCGCGCGGCTTACCGCCGTGGCGAGGCCACGTAGGCCGATCAATGCCGCGCTGCTCCAGTCGCTGACGGCAGCGATGCCGCCGCAGTCCGAGAGTGCCGCCGATCTCGTGCGGTCGATGCGGGATGGCGACCGTTACTGATGCTCTATCTCGACACGTCGCTGATCGTTGCGGCGCTCTCCAATGAAGCGATGACGCCGCGTGTTCAGGCCTGGCTGGCAGAGCAGGACCCGGCGCAGCTTCTGATCAGCGACTGGACCGTCACTGAGATGTCATCGGCCATGGCGATCAAGCTTCGAACCGGCCAGATTAGCCTGGAACAACGAGCGGCGGCGCTCGCCATGTTCAACAAGCTGGTCGCCGAGAGCTTCACAGTGTTGCCCGTGACGGGTGGGCAGTTCCGCGCGGCGGCGCGGTTCGCCGATCTGCATACCTTGGGGCTTCGCGCCGGCGATGCGTTGCATCTTGCCGTCGCGTCGGAGCATGGCGCCACAGTGCATACGCTTGACCAACGGCTCGCCGACGCTGGACCGGCGCTCGGCGTGCCGGCACAATTGCTCGCATGATCCGGGCCTTCTCCAGCTTGGCCGACCCGCTCGGGAGCCGCCATGGCCGGTGACTGGTTCGACGAGCAGAATGACGCGATCGTGGCGGACTATTTCGCGATGCTTGGCGATGACATCGCCGGGCGGCCCTACAGCAAGGCCGAACATAACCGCGTGCTGCAGGCGGTGATCGATCGCTCCCGCGGCTCGATCGAGTACAAGCATCAGAACATCAGCGCCGTGCTCAAGGGGCTCGGTGAGGACTGGATCCCAGGCTACAAGCCGGCCTTCAATTTCCAGGCCTCGCTCGTCGATGCGGTGGTGCGCTGGCTCAACCGTCATCCGGATTGGCTCGCACCAGCCACGCGGATGGCAATGGGGCCCTCGCCGTCAGCGCTCCGCGAGGAAGCAATGCTGTGGATCGGCCCACCGCCGACGCACAGCAACGTGCCGCCGCCTGACGAGCTCGAGCAGATGATCGCCATCGCTCGGAAGTACGATGTGGCGGAGCGCGATGCCCGCAATCGCGCGCTGGGTCGTGCCGGCGAGGAGCGCGTGCTCGCGCATGAGCGTGCCAGCCTACTCGTCGCCGGCCGGACCGATCTTGCCGAGCGCATCCGCTGGGTGTCGCAGGTCGATGGTGACGGTGCCGGCTATGACATCCTGAGCTTCGACACCGACGGCCGCGATCGGCTGATCGAGGTGAAGACAACCAAGGGCTGGGAGCGCACGCCGTTTCACATCACGCGCAATGAGCTGGCCGTCGCCGAGGAGCGGCGCAGCGATTGGCGGCTGGTGCGGTTGTGGAATTTTGCGCGGGAGCCAAAGGCGTTCGAGCTGCGTCCGCCGCTGGAAGCGCATGTGTCGCTGATGGCGACCAGCTATCAGGCAAGCTTCCCGTAGCGGCTGCCACCTTGCGGGGGCGAAAATACCCGATAGACGACGTGCAGGGCCGAGCGCCTGCCTCCCGAAAGCAGACGTCCATTCAGATAACGCTGTGCGGCGGAAACTGGCGCGGTGTCGAAGTGGCAGCCAATGCGGTCGGAGGTGGCAACCCTGACCCTCCGCAGTCAACAACGTTGCGGATGTTGTCAGTTCCAACAATATCTTCGACGCCATGTCTTTAGGGAGATGCAATTGGCTAGCGAAACTCCACCGACATCTAGAATGAGCGCCGGTGGGCGGGCGACGGAAGCCGGGATGGCCTTCCAGGCCGAGGTCGGGACCTGGCTCGCCGCCCATCTGCTGGCGCGCATGCCGGTCGGCGGACACTTCGGTCTCGCCAATGTAGCGTTGCCGACGACGATCCAGCTCGAAACCGGCGACGGGCTCGACGACATCCGGCTGGACCAGGACGATGCCAGCCGCATCGACCTGCAGAGCAAGACTAGTGCTGGCCTCGCAAAGAGCGCCAAGAGCCCGCTTGGCAAAACCATCGGTCAACTTGCGCGGCTGATGGTCGATGCACGCAATGCCGGCGTCGAGATCGATTCAAAGAAGGCGCGCGCGGTACTGGCTGTCGCGGCGGACGCGCCGCGCACGCTCGATGCGCTCGAACGCGGCTGCCGTGCCTTCGACCTGGGTGGCCACTGGAACACCACTAAGGCGGGACGATCGAAGGAGGAGCGAGAGGCGCTCGATCTGTTTGAGGCACACGCCCGAACCGCATTGGCGTCGATGTCCGCGCCGCCACCGACCGACGATGATCTGGTGATGATGGCACGCGTGTTCCGCGTCTCGCGTTTCTCGATGAACGAGGGCGAGGACAATTGGCGTGAGGCGTCGCGGCTGCTCGGCGCGAGGCTCTACGGTTCAGAAACCGCCGGCGAGGCGCCGCTGCGCGACCTGAAGGGCATTATCCGCGGCATGATCGGCAGCGGCGCGCCCGCGGATCGCGCCGGATTGCTGCGCGAGCTTCGCCGGCTCGGCCATAATGACGTGGGCGCGGCTGACTATACCGCCGATCTCGGGCGATTGTCGGAGGCGACCGATGCCGAGCTAAACCGTCTCGCCGGTCATACGCGCCTGCCGATCGCCGGCGGCATACCAATCGCGCGAGTGAGCGATAGCCCCCTTAGCGCAGCGGTTGATTCCGGCTCGCTCATCGTCATCGGCGAACCTGGCGCGGGCAAGACCGGTGCCCTGGTCGCACTCGCCGAGGCGCGCCGCGCGGTCGGCGATACGGTTGTGTTCCTCTCGGTTGACCGCTTCCCCGGTGTTGCCATCGCTGCAAATCTCCAGTCCGAGCTGGGGCTGGAGCACCCGCTGGTCGAAGTGCTGGATGCTGCGCCGGGTTCAGGCGCCAAGCTGATCATCATCGATGCGCTCGATGCCGCGCGCGGTGGTCCGGCTGAAGGCGTGTTCGCGCAGCTGATCGAAACCCTTAGTGCGTCTGGCACGAACTGGACCGTCATTGCGTCAATCCGCACCTTCGATCTGCGCAATGGGCGACGGTTCCGCGACGCCATGCCGGGATCGCCGCCCGATCCGGCCTTCGCCGAGGCAGGTTTGGCGAATGTACGGCATTTTCAGGTGCCGCGGCTGGCAGACAAAGATCTCGACACTGCGGGTGCCGCTGCCGCAGATCTCGGCAGTTTGCTCGCCGCCGCGCCCGGCAAGTTGCGCGACCTGCTGCGTAACGTCTTTAACCTCTCACTCGCCGCGCAATTGCTCGCCGATGGCGCCAGCCCCGACAGCATCCGCACGGTTGCCACGCAGTCCGACCTCATCGATGCCTATGAGGATCGCCGGCTCACTGGCACTGCCCTGCATCAGGCGACGGCAATGACGGTCGGCGCGATGGTGACCCGGCGCAGGCTCGCGGTACGCAAGGTCGTGGTCGGACATAGTCAGCTTGACGCAGTGATTCAGACTGGCGTTCTGACGGAATCCGGCGATCTTGTCAGCTTTGCTCATCATGTTCTGTTCGACCATGTCGCCGGTCGTTTCTTCCTCGAATGGGATGACCCGGTCCGACTGATTGGCCAGCTCGGCGGCGACAGCTCGATTGCGCTGATGCTGGCGCCGGCGCTGCGCTTCGCGATCGAGCGGCTATGGCGCCAGGACACCGACGGCAAGGCGCAGGTCTGGCAGCTCGTCGCCGATATCTACGCTGACCCGGCGGTCGATCCAGTGCTTGCCAATGTCGCGCTGCGCACCGCGATCGAGCGCGTTGCAACGTCCGCCGACGTCGCGGGCTTGGTCGCATTGATTGCAGCCCGCCCGAATGAAGAAGCGCTGGCGACGATGCTTTCGCGACTGGCCCGCTTTGTCGGGCTTGCGGTCGACACAGCCGGCAGCGTTGTGGCGAGCGAGGCGGTCGCTTGGGCACGGGTCGCCGTTGCAGCGATCGCGACCGGTTCGCGCGACCTTTCAGACGCGACGCGGTTCCTGCTCCACACACTATTCGACAAGGGTAACCTTGCTGAGGCGGAGCTGCTCGATGTCTTCGGCCGCGCGGCACGGGCGCTGCTCGCCTTTGCCTGGGCCACCGAGCCGCCCATGCAGCAGACCGCGACCAATGCCATCCGCTTCGTCGGCAAGAGCTTCGCGTCCGATCCCGCGGCATCTCGCGCGCTGCTCGACCGCATGCTGCGCGATCCGCATTTCTCAGCCCATGCCGACAAGGAAGCGACCTGGCTTTCCGAGCAGATCATGCCGATCGCGCGGGCCGACGCCGATTTCGCGATCGAGATCTACAGCGTCCTTTACTCGCGCGACATCACCGATAACAGCACCTCGTTCATGGGCGGGCAGGCGAGCCGGATCATGCCACTCTCGTCCAACCGCAGCCAGGATTACCGTCACTGCCGCTACAATCTGGGCCGGCGGGTCACGCGCCTCCTTGAGTTGTCGGTGCCACTCGGCACGCGCGCGATCGTCGAGGCATCGCTCGGTGACACCAATCGCGCGATGCCCTTGGGCGACGATCGCGAACAAGTCGTCGTGCCGGGCCGCGCGCCGTTCGACCTGCTCGGCCACGATCATGAGTATAGAGCCTGGGACGACACCGAAGAACGTCACGGCACGCAGGACGACGATGTGCTCGCGCAGTTCGTCGCGCATCTGCGCGGCTGCTCGCCCGCCGCCTTTGCCGAGACGGTCGGTGCGGCGGCGACCGGCTATGCCGGGCCGGCAGTATGGACGCGAATCCTCGGCGTCGGCGCCGAGCGCGTCGGCGAGGTCGCCGACCTGCTGTGGCCGTTCGCATGCAACATCACGATCCTGGCCCATGGCGACATCGTCCGCGACGCGGTCCGCCTTCTGGCCGCGGTCTATCCGTCGCGTCCGCGTTCCGAGCGGGCGGCATTCGAGGCCGAAGCGCTGTGGCCCGATCTGTTTACCGACGAGGCCGAGCAGCGCTGGTGGCGCCGCACACTAAGCCGCTTCCTGTCGCTGATCGATGCCGACGCGATCGCGACCGATCCTATGCGTGCGCTGCGCGAGGAACTGGTCGCGGCGAACGAACTGGCCGGCAATCCGCCGACGCGCTCGGGGTCGATCCGCTGGGGATCGTCGCGCGGAGTCACGCGCCGCCTGCTCGCCGGCGAAGGCGTCGATACCGAGGAAGGCGTGGACGCGCAGATGCTGTCGCGGTCCGAGGCGCTCTACGACCTGGTGCAGACGACGCCCCCAGCCAGCAACGCGGCTGCGCTTGGCGCCTTGTGGACGGCAACGCTCGCGACGATCGGCATGTACGACGCCAATGCGGCCGCGCTTCACGAAAAGGTCGAGCAGCCCGTCTGGGGGCATATAAGCAATGCCGTCGAGCGCATCGTCGATGCCGACGCTTATGTGCCCGGCACCGAGGGCCTGCCGTCGCTCGATGAGTTGCTGGGCATTCTCGAGCGCTTGTGGGCCAGCCGCTTTCCCGAACCCAGGCAGAAGGACGAGGATTCAAGCCTGAGCTGGGGCAATTGGGAAGTCCGCGTCTATGCCGCCCAGGCCTATGTCGAACTCGCCCGGCACTTCGGCGAAACGCATGGCGAACTTGTCGGCAAGTTCGATGTGATGCTCGCCGATCCCGCGCCCCAGGTCCGCCTCCAAGCCGCGCAACGCTTGTTGGTGCTATGGCATGTCGCACGGGAAAAGATGTGGGACCTCGCCGAGCAGGTGGCGCGTGACGAGCCGCACACCGAAGTGCTGGCGTCTTTCCTCCACTATGTCGTGCCGCGCGTCACCTGGCAGGACGTCGAGAAATGCAAGGCGATCATCGAGATCGTCCGCGCCCGCTGCGAGGCGGTCGAGCGCGACGACAAGCCCGGCCGCGACAAGATCGCCGAACAGCTCGGCGGCCTGACCGCGCAGCTCTGGTGCTGGCAGGAAGAGGCCATCGCGCTCGAATGGCTCAAGGCCTGGGTCGGCGACCCCGCCGCGCACCGCGAGTTCTTCACCTCCTTCCTGTCGATGCTGCGCGGCGCCTTCTTCGCCCGCTATGCGAGCGGTGAGGAGCGCGATGCGGGGCTTGCTGATCGCTCACAGCAAGCGGCGATGGTCATTCTGGAGGCGTGCTCGGCAGCTGCGGACGCCAGCCATGCCGCGGTCATGGGCGAAACGGTTGAGGGCGCCGAACGCGAGGCCGCCATCGCCACCTACAAGGCGGCGGAATCGGTAATCGGCCACCTGATGAACCAGGTCTATTTCGGCTCGGGCGCGCATGCCGACAATCGCGAGGCGAAGGTCGGGCTCACGTCCCCCGACACCATACACCGGTTCCTTGTCGATTATCGCCCGATGCTCGCTCTGCTGGCGACCTCACACGAACCTTCGACACACCATCATCTCGTCGAACTCTACGAGTTTCTGATCCCCGGCGATCCGGCCGGCGTGTTCGACGCGCTCCATGCGCTGCTGACAGGCCCGGCCGCGCGCGAGGGCTATCATCACGAAGGCCTCGCCGCGCCGGTCATCGTACGGATGATCACCCGCTATATCGCCGACCACCGCTCGATCTTCGAGGATAACACACGCCGCGCCGCGCTCGTCGAGATCCTGCGCCTGTTTTCGGACGTTGGTTGGTCAGACGCGCTAAAGCTGCTCTACGAACTTCCCGACCTGCTTCGCTGACGATGACCCGACCTCCCAAATGCCGACGCGGGCGCTCGTAGCGCCGCGCGAGCGACTGATGCCAGGTCATCACACTGGACACGGACCGCCGACGAAGGGACGACGTATGCCGACAACGGCGGAAATGGAAAAGTTGCGCGAGCGTTCGATCGCCAAGCTCGATGCCGACGCCGCGCTCGACCATATCGCGACCTTAGTCGACACGTCACTCGACGCACAGTTCCAGCGCGGTGTCGAACGCGCGCTTTATCTGCTCGACGAGCTGGCGAAGCGCGAGCTGACGCCCAGGCAAGGTGCTCTCATTGAGTATTTTCGCGCGAATGCCTGGAGCGCCAAGGAAGAGTTGGCGGGTGAGCGCGGTTCTTGGGACTGGGAGCATGCCGAGCGGGAACAGCAGATCTTGGCGCTGTCCCGCGCCGCCGCACACCCCGGCTTCGCCGAGCTCGACATCGTCCGCTGCTGCCAGATCCTGACCAATCGCGCGAATCAACTCGACACCATGGGGCGCTTCGTCGACGCGATCGAGGGCTGGGACAAGGCGCTGCAGATCGTCCCCAATTTTGCGATGGCGCTGGCGAACCGCGGCTTCGGCCTCAAACATTATGCCGGGCTGCTGGAGGATGATCGTGAACGAGCGATCCTCCTGCTACACGCACATGATGGTTTCGCGGCCGCGCTCGCGCCCGATGCGATTTATGAAGGCGAGGATCAGACCGGCCTGCGGCGGCAGTTCGCCGCGACCGCCGCCGAATATGCCGCGGCGGCCGATCTGGATGGCATACGCGCCTTGCAGGATCTCGACGGCACCGGTCTCGGGCGCAGCAAGGCCGAGCGAGCCTATCGGCGCTGGTGCCTAGACCGTAGGCTCTTCCTCAACCCGCTGAATGATCTCGGCGCTTTCACGGTGGCGGCGTTCGACGATCTCGTGTTGCCGACGATCATGGAGTCGTTTGCTGACCGGCCCGGCGCCTTCACTCCGCCGCCGGTGTTCGGCTTCTTCAACCAGATGAAGCAGGAATATGCCTCAGCACGCTTTATGCTGTACGAGGGCCTGAATAGCACCAAGCCCCATTTCTCCGACCGCGGCGTACGGCTGTTCGATACGCTCGACTATCCGGCGCATTCGTTAGCGACCGAGCGCGTCCGCACCGCCTACCGCATCGCTTACTCGTTGCTCGACAAGGTGGCGTTCCTCGTCGATCATGTCTGGAAGCTCGGCAAGATCGCCGACCGAATCAATTTCAAGAATGTCTGGATGGTTGAGGGCAAGCCGCGCCTGCTAGACCGCTTCAAAGCTTATCCAAACTGGCCGCTGCGTGGCCTTTACTGGTTGTCGAAGGAGCTGTTCGATGACGAGATCAAGCGTACGACCGCGGCGGATGCCCGCGAGCTGCACGACATCCGCAACGCGCTCGAGCATAAATACCTGCAGGTCCATGAGGGATGGGCATGGGATCTGATGCTCACCTTGCCCGCGTCCAACGGCTTAGGCCTGTCAATCAACAGCGATCTGCTCGAAGCCAAAACGCTCCGGATGATGAAGATCGCGAGGGCAGCATTGATCCAACTGGCGCTCGCTATCGGCGTCGAGGAGCGCAACAAAGCCGCAGCGGCGCCGGACCGGCTGATCGGGTCGATGCCTCTATACGCGCTTGAGGAAAGGCGAAAGCGGCGCGACCCTAGCTGGTAGTCGTGGCCCCTGCCCACCGCCTTCTCAGCGGTCGCTTAGCTAACCTTTACAACCCACAAGCTACGCTAATTTTGCTTGTTCGAGACGTTTGGCGCGAGGCGCTATCGCAGGATCGAGATGAGCAGATCCCGAATCTTCGCAGAGAAGATCTGGTCATCCACCCCGCGGCCCATGGTCACGAAGATCACCTCGTCGAGGAAGCGTGCGAGCATGATCTCGAGTTCCCCTCCTCGCTCCGCACTTGCCGTCAAGGCCTCGATCGCATCCGATCGCGCGATCACTATGACGGGCGGCTGCTCGCCGTCCTTGGCGATGATCCGGGCAGTCGCGACCGGCCTGTCCTTCAGACCTTCGCGGAAGAACTCTGCAACCGACTTGCTCTCGACCGCCTCGTCGAAGACCTGGGCGTCGATTGCGGCACCCTCCTCCAGGAGGTCCGGCGAGAGGATCTCCGCAAGCTCATCCGCAAAGGCGTCGAGGAACGAACCGATCACCAGGGCCACGAACATGGCCTCTGGCCTCCTGGCATCGGCCCGCACGGTGAAAAGCAGGCGCTGCCCGCCGCCCAAATATATGACGAGGTTCAGATCGTCCTCGGGCCGGTGGCGCACGACCATTCTGTCCGACTCGCTCACACATAGCCCCGCGAGCGTGAGCAGTTCCGCCGCGGAGAATGCACGGTGCCGCGCGAAGCCGAGGATCGACAACAGCAGCATGGAGCCCAGCGCGCCCTGCCTTCTGGCCTTCTGGTTGTTCTCTATTGCGAGTAGGCACCTGACTAGGCAGTCGAACCAGAATGGTCCGTTTTGGGTGGGGAGGAAGGCGCGAACCAGGGAGCCCAGTACGCTTGGAGCGGCCGCCTTGGGACAGCGCACCAGGGCCACCGTCATGGCTTCTACCCACGCGCTCGACGCTTTGAGATCACTCCGTCCGTCGAAGGCAAGCGCGATCAGCGTCTCCGGGTCCTTCTCCTCCGCGATGAATGGCACGAAGTAGCGCAGCAGGCGCTCCGCTTCGGCCACGTCATCCCCGCGCAGATATCCACGAATGGCCGAAGCGTAGTCAGACATCGCGTCCCGACGGTGCCCTTGAAACCGATGAGCATCGCCACGCTCCTCAAGTGCGAAGGCCTGCTCAACCCAGGCAAAGCTCTCCGCCAAGAGACCGACCGCATGCGTTGCATACTGCTGAGCCCGCGCCGCGAGCGTGCGCCTCTCGTCGCCCTCGGCCGCCTCCGCGGCTTGGTTGTCCACCGCTGCAAGCAGACGCGAGCTGCGACCCTCAATGTCGGGCCTGCTGACCGACTGCCCGAGTTTACCGCCCTCGGCATATGCCGTCCTGGCACCGTCGAGATCGCCTGCGTCACGAAGCACATTGCCGAGCGAGATCTGGTTGATCGCCACCAGATATCTGTCGGCCAGCTCCTCGCCGATGCTGATCGCCTCGCGCGCCAGCGCCTCAGCCTCCTCGAACCTCTTCTCGATCCGAAGGCGCGGAGCTTCCAGGTTGCACAACCATGCGCGATGGCGAGGGGCGTCTGGCTCGTCGACATGGAGTGCGGCGCGCAGCGCCTCTGCTTCGCTTCGGCCTTCTTTTGAGAGCGTGAGCGACGCGATCAGATTGCGCGTCGCGATCTCGAGACCATACCCGTCCTCAAGCTCCGCGAAGATCTCCCGGGCACGGCGAAAGACCGGCGCGGCTGCGTCGGTGTCGTTCACGCTGAGGTAGGCAACACCCTCGTCGAGCAGCAGCCGCCCTTCGCGGTCTTTCCGACCTTGCTCCCGGGCCCTGTCCCGAAGCGAACGGACGTGCTCGAGTGCGGCTGCCGACGCCGAATGCCTGAGGTCGATCGATGCCTGGAGCAGATCGATCATCTCCTCGGCTTCGTGATCGCCAACCTGGGCTGCGGTGTCGCGCGCCTCGCCCAACAGTAGCTCGGCCGCGCTGCCTCGTCCCTGGTTCGCACGCGCCTCGCCAAGCGCGATGAGAACCGAGACCAGGCGCCCCTTCTCCGAACGCGACCGATAGTAATCGACGAGGTAGTCGAGCGCATCCGTCAGGCGCCGCGTCGATCCGCTGAACACGGCCTCCGAAACGGCCCTGTTCGCGAGCCGCGCGACCCGCTCGGACATCTCGCTACGACGCAATTTGAATGCCGCCCAGGACCTTCCCGTGCGGGCGAGGCGGTTCGACAACCGATCGACAATCAGCCCGTGCAGCTGGGGCCGCTCGAGAACAAGCTGCCCGACTTCCTCCCGCAGGCTCTCGTGGACGAAGTCGTAACCGGCAGTGGTTTCGATCAGGAGATCGTCCATCGCGGCGACATGCTCGGCAATCTCCGTCGCCGTCCTCGCCGCGCCGCCGAGCAAGACCCTCAAGTCGGAGAGAGTGAGCATTGCCGGTGCGATCGACAGGTAGCCGAGGATCTCGCGCGCGGCGGCTGAAAGGGCCTCATACCGCTGGCGGGCCGTTGAGGTTGCAACGTTCTGTCGGAGAGTCAGCGGGAGATCGCCGGGGTCGGCGGGCACCGAGGCACCGGCGAGAGCGCGCAGCGCTGCCAAATCCTCGTGGCTGAAGCCCGGGACCTTCAGCTCCTCTCCAACCGCGTTTTGCGGTCGCTCGCGCGTGACAATCAGCACTGAGCCGGTGCCGCTCTGCGCGAGGCAGGTGCCGAGCACTGACCAGACCGCGTCGGGGTCCTCCGGATCGTCAAGCACCAAGGGCCAGCCATTGCCGTTCCGCCATCGGGCGACCAGCATCGCTCGAACGTCTTCGAACAAGGGTGTCGCAAGCTCCGGTCCGCTTGCGAGCCCGAGTCGCTCGGCGGCGGCGAGCAGCGCCGTTCGGGCGTCCATTCCCCGCGCGTTGACGTAGGCTGCGTCGCGGTCGTTTGACCATTCGGCGACTAGCGCCGTCTTGCCCGCACCGGCTGCGCCCGTTACCCAGACGATCCTAGCCAGCGCCGCGGCCCGCGACACTCGATCGAGCAGACCGTTGCGCCTGACGCGCAGCGCACCGTCACGGAAGATCGCGGTGAGTGTCGCGCTCGCCGAGCCAATGCTCGGCGACGACGTCTGCGCCCCCGTCACGCGATCGGTGATCAAAGCGGTCAAGTCATCGCGGAATCGCGCCTCGAGGTCCTCGCCATCATCGAAGAAATAAAGGACGTGCGGGCCGCCCATCATCTCGCCGACCATCGCCTCGAGCCGGGTATCGCGGTCAGGTGCGGCTTTCAGCACATATGCCAAGAAGTCCTTGCCGAGCCGCTGCGCCTCCCGGAATTCGTCTTCCAGTCCAGAAACGCTCATCCCCTTAGCCTCGTCGATCCACCCATATGACTTGCGGTAGATGCCGATGACGACGTGGGAGTCCTGGAGTTTGCGCAGGTAGAATTCGCGAGGGGCTTCAGCCCGCGCGCCTTCGCGCTCGAACTGGACGGGCTCGAAATTGAGGCCTCGAATTGCAGCACGCGCGGCCTCCCGCTCCGTCGCGCACTCCCCGATAGCCGAGCTGATGAAGACTCGCAGGCGGTCTGCCGTTGCCCGCTGCGGGAGCGGGTCAGCCATACCCAAGCTCCTGGACGCGCCGAATCCGTCCGACGGCGGTGTCCTCGATCTGGCGGTCCGGTTCGAGACGCCGCAACAGGAAGGCGGCGTCCAGACCGATTTGGAACTCGAGCTCAGCGGCCGAGATGACGGTCAGGTCCACCTCCACCGAGGCAGCCTCCAGAAAACGACGCCGAACCGCATCCAGCATGGTCAACCGCTTGCCTGTGCTGCTTGGCTTGTAAGCAAGGAAACCGGCCGATCGTAGGTTGCAGATCGCTTGTTCTACCTGCCACCGGGCACACCCAAGGGTCAGTCCGTGTGCCAACAATGCGGCTCCTCGGCCGGTGTTGCGCAGGACATGTAGGGTCTTCGGCATCGACGCCGCGAGTCGCCGTTCGCGCGTCCGCATGACGCTCGCGGCATCCTCGTCGCCGGCCGGGGGCCAGTCGCGATCTTGACCCTCCTTCTTCCTCGCCTCAAACTCGGCCTCGGTTCTCGCCATCGTGTGCGGTGGCCGATCCTCGAGGCGTCGGTAGACATCAATGCCGGGCAGGAGGACCGCGTTGTCCCAACTGGGCGTGAAGCCGTAGTCGCGGCTACCTCCGCCCCGGGCCATCTCTTCCGGCAACTCTGCGACGATCAGCCACAATGGCGCGACGGGCTGCTCAGCATATTCCGCGAGCTGATGGAGAACCGGATGGCGCGTGTCCATGCGCTTGATGTGACTCGTGACCATCATCAGTGGCTGACAGACGGTGTCGATGCCGGAAACGCGCCAGCGCAGGAGGTCGGCCTGCTGAGATATCGCGAGCACATAGCCCGGTCCGTCAAAAGCGATCTCGATGCGGATGGCGTTGGGTCCGGAAAGCGTCGTCCATTCCTTCAGCAGCGACAGCGCGGACTTCATTCCGCGGATGTTCGTGCCGAGAAGCGTCATGAAAGGAGGACCGTCCGGAACAACCCCAAAGCCGCAGCCCGAGAAGCCGCCGCCGGCCAAGCGCTTAGACAGCTCCATATTGGCCATGACCATCTCGATGGCGGGCCAGCCCCAGTCGTAGCCGCCCGCATCTCTTATGAGATCGTCCCGCTCCGCCGACTGCTGATCAGTTACCTTCGATTTCTTCGCGCCCCTACCCTTTTTCCCGCCCATTTTTGCACTTTGAAACAGCTCGGCTAAATTGCCAAGGCCTGCTTGGAAACAGCGTCAGTCGCTTTCTGCTCCAAAGCCGCCGGTCCCTTTTCCATCACGCTTCCTATCTGCCGCATAACGGGGCAGCAGCTTCTAAGACCGGGCTTCCACGGCTAAGGTGGGACAACATAGAAGCAAAGCAGCCCCGCCTTTGTGCACGCTATCCTACGCCAGGGCACTCTCACTTATCGAAGCGACTTTACATCATCTTGAGAGTGATCGCAGATCAGTTGTGAAAGACACAAATGGTGTGCGTCAGCACAAAGGTAGTGAGAAATGGAGGAGAACAGCAATCAAGCGAAGGCGAAAACCACCGCCGAAACTACGCTATTGCCGCCGTTTGTATCCGTCACTCCCATTCGATCGTGCCCGGCGGCTTGCTTGTATAGTCGTAGGTGACACGGTTGATGCCACGCACTTCGTTGATGATGCGGGTGGCGACGCGGGGGAGAAAGTCGCCGGGGAAGCTGAACGCCTCCGCGGTCATGCCGTCGGTGCTGGTGACCGCGCGCAGTGCCAGCACGTTGTCGTAAGTCCGACCGTCGCCCATGACCCCCACCGAGCGCACGGGCAGCAGCACGGCGAATGCCTGCCAGATCGCGTCGTACAGCCCGGCGTTGCGAATTTCCTCAAGATAGATGGCATCGGCCTTGCGCAGGATGTCGCAGCGTTCCTTGGTCACTTCGCCAGGAATACGGATAGCGAGGCCGGGTCCTGGGAACGGGTGCCGGCCGACAAAAATGTCGGGCAGGCCCAGTTCGCGGCCAAGGGCGCGCACTTCGTCCTTGAACAGCTCGCGCAGCGGCTCGACCAGTTTCATGTTCATGCGTTCGGGCAGGCCACCGACATTATGGTGACTCTTGATCGTCACCGACGGACCGCCGGTGAAGCTGACGCTTTCGATCACATCTGGGTACAGCGTGCCCTGCGCCAGGAACTCGGCGCCGCCGATCTTGCGCGCTTCGTCCTCGAACACGTCGATGAAGGTCTTGCCGATGAACTTGCGCTTCGCCTCAGGATCGGTGACGCCTGCCAGACCCGACAGGAACAGCGTCTCGGCATTCACATGGACGAGCGGGATGTTGTAGGCCCCGCGGAACAGGCTGACGACCTGATCGGCTTCACCCGCGCGCATCAGGCCGTGGTCGACGAAAACGCAGGTCAGCTGGTCGCCGATCGCTTCGTGGATCAGCACTGCCGCGACGGCCGAATCGACGCCGCCCGACAGGCCGCAGATGACGCGACCGCTGCCAACCTGTGCACGGATCTCTTCGATCTTGGCGGCGCGAAACTCGGCCATCGACCAGTCGCCGGGGCAGCCGCAGACATGTCGCACGAAATTGGCGAGCAGCCGGCCGCCATCGGGCGTGTGCACGACCTCCGGATGGAACTGCATCGCATAATAGCGACGCGTATCGTCGGCGATCACGGCAAAGGGCGCGCCGGGGCTGGCGGCAACGGGGCGGAAGCCTGGCGCCAGCGCCGTCACCTTGTCGCCGTGGCTCATCCAGACCTGATGGCTTTCGCGCTCGGCCCACAACCCGTCGAACAGCGCGCAGGCATCACCGATCTCGATAAATGCGCGCCCGAATTCGCCCGAATCACCCGCCTGCACCGCGCCGCCCAGCTGATGCATCATCACCTGCTGCCCATAGCAGATGCCAAGGATCGGCAGGCCCGAATCGAAAATCGCCTGCGGCACGCGCGGGCTGCCATCATCCAGCACCGAAGCGGGGCTGCCCGACAGGATGATGCCGGCGGGCTTCATGCGTTCGAACGCCGCCTCTGCCGTGGTGAAGGGAGCGATTTCGGAATATACCCCCGCTTCCCGCACACGGCGCGCGATGAGCTGGGTGACCTGACTGCCGAAGTCGACGATGAGAATGGATTGCGACGGGGTCTGCATTGCCGGGCTGTAGCCGCAGCGGGCGGCGGGGAAAAGAGCCTGAAGCCCCTTCCCCGCACGATCGTTATGGTGCCTTCACCTCAAGACCCGTCCACCTGGCCGCAAAGGCGTAAAGGTCGGCGGTTTCTTCGATGATCTTGTCGGTCGGCTTGCCGGAACCATGTCCCGCGCGCGTTTCGATGCGGACCAGATGCGGCTTGGGCCCGATGTCCGACGCCTGAAGCATCGCGGTATATTTGAACGTGTGCCCCGGCACCACGCGGTCGTCGGTATCCGCCGTCGTCGCCAGGATCGCCGGATAGGTCTTGCCCGACTGGACATTGTGATATGGCGAATAGGTGCGCAGGATTTTGAAATCCTCCGCCTTGGACGGATAGCCGTAATCGTCCACCCAGTAGCGCCCGGCAGTGAACCGGTCGAAACGCAGCATGTCCATGACGCCCACGGCAGGCAGCGCCGCAGCGAACAGGTCAGGACGCTGGTTGACGACAGCGCCCACCAAGAGGCCGCCGTTCGAGCCGCCCTGAACGGCCAGACCGTCCTTCTTCGTCACGCCCTGCGCGATCAGATATTCGCCCGCCGCGATGAAGTCGTCGAACACATTCTGCTTGTTGGCAAGCCGTCCGCCATCGTGCCACGCCTTGCCATATTCGCCACCGCCGCGAATGTTGGCGAGCGCGAAGACACCGCCCTGCTCCAGCCAGGCGATCCGGGCCGATGAGAAAGCGGGAGTGTAGCTGATGTTGAACCCGCCATAGCCCCACAGCACCGTCGGCGCCGGCCCGGTCACGTCCTTGCGCCGCACCACAAACATCGGCACCCGCGTGCCGTCCTTCGAATTGTAGAAACGCTGTTCGACGGCATAGCGCGAAGGATCGAACGCGACCTTGGGCGTTGCCCACGCATCGGCGCGGTCAGCCTTTGCATCATAACGATAGATGGTTGTCGGCACGTTGAAGCTGGTGAAGGCGTAAAATGCCTCCGCATCGTCGGCATCGCCCGAGATGCCGGCGACCGTGCCGATGCCGGGCAGCGCGACCTTGCCGAGCATCTGGCCGTCAGGGGAATAGCGGCGCACCTCGCTTTTGGCGTCGACCAGATAGGACAGCACCAGTTCGCCTGCGATCGTCCGTGCGCTTTCCAGCACAGCCTGGTCCTGCGGCACCACGTCGCGAATGGCGGACGGGTTGGCGATGTCCATCGCCACGACGCGCGAACGCGGCGCATCCTTGTTGGTCAGCCAATAGAATGTCGTGCCGCGATTGCCGGCATAGCTCCATTCATTCTCAAGCCCCGGAACCAGCTTGATCGGCTTTGCCCCCGGCGTCGTCAGGTCGATCAACGTGATCTCGTAACGATTGTCGGTGCCCTCGGTCGTCGTCACGACCAGATAGCGGCCATCGTCGCTGACTTCTGCAAAATGGCCGCGCCGTGGGGTTTCAGGCGTCGAATAAATTAGCTGATCGGCGTCCTGCGCCGTGCCCAGCTTGTGGAAATAGACCGCCTGGTTTTCATTCAGCGCCTGAAACTGCTGTTCTGCCGCCGGTGCGGGGAAGCGCGAATAATAGAAACCCGACCCGTCCTTGGCCCAAGCGAGGTTCGAGAACTTCACCCACTTGACCTCGTCGGGCAGCACCTTGCCGCTGTCGACGTCCAGCACGCGTACCGTACGCCAGTCAGATCCGCCGTCCTGAATGCCGTAAGCAAGCCGCTTGCCATCCTGCGAAGGGGAATATTCGCTCAGCGCCGTCGCACCATCCTTCGACCAGCCATTGGGGTCGATCAGCACGCGCCCCTCGCCGTTCAGGCTGTCGCGCACATACAGCACTGCCTGATTCTGAAGCCCCGAATTGCGACTGTAGAAATAGCGGCCGCCCTTCTTCTCCGGCACCCCGAACCGCTCATAATCGAACAGTTCGGTCAGACGTGCCTTGAACGCCGCGCGCCCCGGCAACGTGGCCAGATAGGCGTCGGTCACTTCATTCTGGGCGGTAACCCAAGCAGCGACCTTGGGATCGTTGCGAACGTCGTTTTCAAGCCAGCGATAGGGATCAGCGATCTTCTGGCCGAACAGTTCGTCGGTCACGCGGACCTTTTCGGTTTCGGGATATGCAATGGGGGCGGCCACGGTGTTGCGCGTCTCCGTCTTGGGATCGTCCATGGCATGGATGGGGGCCGCAAACAGCAGCGGCAAGAGGGCAAGCGCGCGACGCATCGAAACTGGTCTCCGATGAAACGAGAAAGGCCGCACCCTGACGGGATGCGGCCTTCCTTGCAAGCATCGGTGTCGAACGAGCGATCAGGCCGCTTCGTCGAAATCCTCTTCGGTCATCACCGGGCCCGAATCCTGACCCTTGGCCGACACGTCGCGATCAACAAATTCGATGATCGCCATTGGCGCCGCGTCCGAAGCGCGAGGACCGGCCTTGATGATGCGGGTGTAACCGCCGTTACGATCGGCATAGCGCGCGGCCAGAACGTCGAACAACTTCACCAGCTGCGCATCGTCCAGCAGACGAGCATGGGCCAGACGACGGTTCGACAACCCACCCTTCTTGGCCAGCGTCACCAGCTTTTCGACATAGGGACGAAGTTCCTTCGCCTTGGCAACGGTCGTGGTGATCTGCTCGTGCTTGATGAGTGCCGCCGACATGTTGCGGAACAGCGCGGTCCGATGGGCCGAGGTACGCTGCAGCTTACGGCCACCATATTTATGACGCATGTGATCTTCCTTCTTCGTTCGTCAGGGGGCCGTCTTACGGAACCCCGAGCCAGGTGGCCGTCTCAGGCCGCCACCCTTCGCCTTCTTCAACCGCGCTCCAGCCCGCTGAGGCTACGGAGTGTCACGGCCCGGCAAAGCCGCATCGTCGAACGGGTCGCCACGCCGACCCGCCGGCCGGGCTGCCACCGTCTCGCGGGAAGCAACGCTACCCGCGTACGGCTCAGCCCATGATTTCCTGTTCGAGCTTCTTGGCCATTTCCTCGATATTCTCGGGCGGCCAGCCCGGTATTTCCATACCAAGGCGCAGACCCATGCCCGACAGCACTTCCTTGATCTCGTTGAGCGACTTGCGGCCGAAATTCGGCGTGCGCAGCATCTCCGCCTCGGTCTTCTGAACCAAATCGCCGATATAGATGATGTTGTCGTTCTTGAGGCAGTTGGCCGAACGGACCGAAAGCTCCAGCTCGTCCACCTTCTTGAGGAGGTTGCGGTTGATCGCGGCGGTATCGCCCGGCGCTTCGGCTGCGGGTGCCGCGATGCCGCCCGTGGCAACCGGGGCGGCGCGGGTCATCGCCGAATCGTCGAAGTGGACGAACAGCGACAGCTGGTCCTGAAGGATCCGCGCCGCATAAGCGAGCGCGTCGTCCGGGCTGACGGTGCCATCGGTTTCAACCGTGAGCGTCAGCTTGTCGTAATCCAGCTCCTGCCCGACGCGGGTGTTCTCGACCTTGTAGCTGACCTGACGGACCGGCGAATACAGCGCGTCGACCGGGATAAGACCGATCGGCGCATCAGCCGGACGGTTGGCCGTGGCAGGGACATAGCCCTTGCCCGTGTCGGCGGTCAGTTCCATGTTCAGCGTCGCGCCGTCATCCAGATGGCACAGCACGAGTTCGGGGTTCATCACCTCGATATCGCCCGACACAGCGATGTCGCCAGCCTTGACCTCTGCCGGACCGGTGGCCGACAGCTGAAGCCGCTTCGGACCTTCGCCCTGCATGCGGATGGCGATCTGTTTGACGTTGAGCACGATGTCGGTGACGTCTTCGCGAACACCCGTCAGCGAGCTGAACTCGTGCAGGACGTTCTCGATCTTGATCGACGTGACGGCGGCACCCTGAAGCGACGACAGCAGCACGCGGCGCAGCGCGTTCCCGAGCGTCAGGCCGAAGCCACGCTCCAGCGGCTCGGCAACGAACGTCGCCTTCCGCTTAGAATCGCCGCCCGACTTCTTTTCGAGGCCATTGGGCTTCTTGAGTTCCTGCCAGTTCTTTGCGTTGACAGACACGGGCTTCCCCTGAGTTGGGCGGGAACGGGGCGCTTCCCGCCGAAACGCGGCGTCGCGCGACGGCACGGGCACGAAGCCACGGGCCGCCGCGCGACACGATAATCAAATCAGACGCGACGACGCTTCGACGGACGGACGCCGTTGTGCGGGATCGAAGTCACGTCGCGGATCGACGTGATCTGGAACCCGACCGCCTGCAGCGCGCGAAGCGCCGACTCGCGACCCGAACCCGGACCCTTTACCTCGACTTCCAGTGTGCGAACGCCGTGCTCGGCAGCCTTGCGGCCCGCATCCTCTGCTGCGACCTGCGCTGCATAGGGGGTCGACTTGCGGCTGCCCTTGAAGCCCATCATGCCTGCCGAGGACCACGAAATCGCATTGCCCTGGGCGTCGGTGATGGTGATCATGGTGTTGTTGAAGCTGGCGTTCACATGCGCGACGCCGGCGGTGATGTTCTTGCGCTCGCGACGGCGAAGGCGCTGCGGTGCTTGTGCCATTGGATTGCTATCCTGACCTTAGTATCGTGATGCAGGGGCCGGCGGGCTGTCCGCCACACGCCCGCCCCGGCGGATAAGAAGCATGATCGGCCCCGAAGGACCGAAATTACTTCTTCTTACCCGCGATCGGCTTCGCCTTGCCCTTCCGGGTGCGCGCGTTGGTGTGCGTGCGCTGACCGCGGACCGGGAGGCCCTTGCGGTGACGCAAGCCGCGATAGCAAGCCAGGTCCATCAGGCGCTTGATGTTCATCGCGGTCTCGCGACGAAGATCACCCTCGACGGTGTAACCAGCGTCAATCGCCTCGCGAATCTGAAGCACTTCCTGGTCGGACAGGTCCTGCACGCGACGTTCCGCCGCGATCGCCAGCTTCTCGGTGATTTCCTTGGCCTTGGCCGGACCGATGCCGTGGATATACTGAAGCGCGATAACGACGCGCTTGTTGGTCGGGATGTTGACACCCGCAATACGAGCCATGAACTTTTTTCTCCCAGCTCCACAACGAACGGCATGGCAGCACGCCCGTCATCTCTTCGCGTTGGCCCGAAACGCACGACAGCGGCAGTCGCGATTCGCGCCGCCGGTCCACCGCAGTTTCGGAAGTCGCGTCAGTTAGGGCGAGCCGCGGCGCCTGTCAAGCGAGTCGCGCGCTGTCAAGCGCAAAGGCGTGGAACAAAGTGCAGGATGGCGCGTGCTTCGCGCGCATCCCGCCGCCCGTCAGCCGCGACCGTCAAGGATTGTCTCAATCGCCGCCGTCACATGTGCGATGTCCGCCATGCCGTCGATCCGCTTCACCAAGCCTTTGGCCTCATAATGGGGCAGGATAGGCGCGGTCTTGGCGCGATATTCGGCCATGCGGGTGCGAACCGTCTCCGCATTGTCGTCGGGACGACGCTTGAACTCAGTCGATCCGCACACGTCGCAGACCCCGGCAACCGCTGGCTGCTTGAACTGATCGTGATATCCCTCGCCGCACTGGGCGCAGGTGAAGCGGCCGGTGATCCGCTCGACCAGCGCATCTTCGTCGACGACCAGCTCGATCACATAGTCGAGCTTCCGCCCGCGCGCCTCGAGCAGTTCGTCCAGCGACGCCGCCTGCGCCGCCGTGCGCGGGTATCCGTCGAAGATCAGCCCTGGCCCAGCGCCCAGTTCATCGAGCCGTTCGCCGATGATGCCCGACACGATCTCATCCGATACCAGCTGGCCCGCTTCCATAACGGCCTTGGCCTGCAAGCCTGTTGGCGTACCCGCCTTGACCGCGGCGCGCAGCATGTCACCCGTCGACAGTTGCACCATGCCGCGCTCCGCAACCAGGCGGCTCGCCTGGGTGCCCTTGCCCGCGCCGGGCGGGCCTAGAAGGATGATGTCCATCGTTACCCCCTCCAATACACGCACGCCTTAGTGGCGCGCGCGGCCGCCCTTCAGCTTGGCCTTTTTGATCAGGTCGCCATATTGATGCGCCAGCAGGTGCGACTGAATCTGCGTCACCGTGTCCATGGTTACGTTGACGACGATCAGCAGGCTAGTCCCACCAAGGTAGAAGGGAATGCTGAGCGCCGACACCAGATATTCCGGCAGCAGGCAGATGATCGTCAAATAGGCCGCGCCGATCACCGTGATACGGGTCAGCACATAATCGAAATACGCCTCGGTATTCTTGCCGGGACGGATGCCGGGAATGAAGCCGCCATAGCGCTTCAGGTTCTCGGCGGTCTCTTCCGGATTGAAGACGACGGCGGTGTAGAAGAACGAGAAGAAGATGATGCCCGCGGCATAGAGCGCCATGTAAACCGGGCTGCCATGCGTCAGATACTGGTTCAGCCCGATCATCGCATCGTTCCACCAGCCACCATTGGCCGCTGAAACGCTCTGGCCAGCGAACTGGCTGATCGTCAGCGGCATCAGCAGCAGCGACGAGGCAAAGATCGGGGGAATCACGCCCGCGGTGTTGATCTTGAGCGGCAGGTGGCTGCGCTCGGCCTGGACGCCGCGCGCGGTCTGACGCTTGGGATACTGGATCAGGATGCGGCGCTGGGCGCGCTCCATGAAACAGATGAACAGGACAAGGGCCGCCACCGCGACAATAATGCCAACCAGACGAACGGGATCGACCGTCCCGGTGCGGCTGCCCTCGAACAACTGGACCAGCGTTGTCGGCAGATGCGCGACGATGCCGGCCATGATGATCAGCGAAATGCCGTTGCCGATGCCCCGGCTGGTGATCTGCTCACCCAGCCACATCAGGAACATGGTGCCGCCGATCAGCGAGATAACCGCACCAACCCGGAACAGCATGCCCGGCTCGACCACAGCCTGCGCACCGGCCGAAGCGCCGAACGCTTCAAGGCCGACGGCGATAAACCAACCCTGGATCGCGGTCAGCGCGACGGTGCCGTAGCGGGTATACTGGTTCAGCCGCTTGCGACCGCTCTCCCCTTCCTTCTTGATCGCCGCGAGCTGCGGCGACAGGGATGTCGCGAGCTGAACGACGATCGACGCGGTGATATAGGGCATGACGCCCAGCGCGATGATCGACATCCGCTCAAGCGCACCGCCCGAGAAGGTGTTGAAGAAATCCATGACGCCGCCCTGCGTCTGCTGCGCCAGCAGGTTGAGCTGAGTCGGGTCGACACCCGGCAGCGGTACATAGCTCAGCATGCGGAAGATGATGAGCGCGCCCAGCGTGAACCAGAGCCGCTTCTTCAACTCGGTCGCCTTGCCGAATTTCGACAGGCTGATGCTGGTAGCAAGATTGTCGGCTGCGGATGCCATGTCGTCGTCTGTCCCGGAAATCAGTGCGGGCGGAACTATCGCCCACGTCGGACGTGCATATAAGCGGTAGGGCGGCGATGTCTAATGCGCGGATGGGCAATCGACCCGCGAACGCGCGCCCGGCCAACCGCCATCGAACCGGCGGAATGGCAAAAGGGGGAAGGCACCGTCCCGGCACCCTCCCCGCTTGCGTCAGGCCTTGGCCTTCTGCTTGGCGTCCTTGTCGGCCAGGCGCTCGGCGCGGGCCTTGCCCTTCTTCGCCGCCGCCTTTTCGGCTGCCGGAACAACCTCGATCACTTCGACCGAACCGCCGGCCTTTTCAATAGCCTCACGCGCGCCCTTCGACACGCCGGCAACCTTCAGGTTCAGCTTGGCGGTCAGTTCGCCCTTGCCCAGCACGCGCACGCCGTCGGTACCGCCGCGCGTCAGACCGGCTGCGTTCAGCGCCGCCTGGTCCAGCGTCGCGCCGGTGTCCAGCTTGCCCGCATCGACCGCCTTCTGCAGCGCGCCGAGATTGATCTCGGCATAGTCCTTGGCGAACGGGTTGTTGAAGCCGCGCTTCGGCAGACGCATGTGGAGCGGCATCTGACCGCCCTCAAAGCCGTTGATTGCGACGCCCGAGCGCGCCTTCGCACCCTTCTGACCGCGACCGGCAGTCTTGCCCAGGCCCGAGCCGATGCCACGGCCGACGCGCACGCGCTCCTTGCGGGCGCCCTTGTTGTCGCGGATGTCGTTCAGTTTCATGTCTTGCACTCGCTTTCGCTATGTTCGCGCCAAAAAAGACGGATGGTTCAAATCAGGAAGGGGGCCGTTAGCCCCCTTCCCTCATTCTGTCATGTCAAATCGAGGATCAGTCCTCGACCGACACCATGTGATGCACCTTCTGGATCATGCCGCGCACCGCAGGGGTGTCTTCCAGCTCGACCGTCTTGTGCATCTTGTTGAGGCCCAGGCCGACCAGCGTCGCGCGCTGGTCCTTGGTCCGGCGGATGGGCGAACCCGTCTGCGTCACCTTGATCGTCGCCATGGGATTTACTCCACGATCGCCGCGGCGTCGGCCTCGGCGGTCTGCGAACCGCCACGGCCGAGCAGGTCGGCAATCTTCTTGCCGCGACGCTGTGCGACGGCCTTGGGCGAGGTCTGCTCGCCAAGGGCCTCGAACGTGGCGCGGATCATGTTGTAGGGGTTCGACGTGCCGGTCGACTTGGTCACCACGTCGGCGACGCCAAGGCTCTCGAACACGGCGCGCATCGGACCGCCGGCGATGATGCCCGTACCCGACGGCGCCGAACGGACATAGACGTTGCCGGCACCGAAGTGACCGCGACCGTCATGGTGAAGGGTCCGACCCTCGCGCAGCGGCACGCGGATCATCTTCTTCTTGGCCGAAGCCGTCGCCTTGCTGATGGCTTCCGGCACTTCGCGCGCCTTGCCATGACCAAAGCCGACACGGCCCTTGCCGTCGCCCACGACGACCAGCGCCGCAAAGCCGAAGCGCTTGCCGCCCTTGACCGTCTTGGACACGCGGTTGATGTGCACGAGCTTTTCGATCAGCTCTTCACCACCGTCGTCGCGGTTGCGGTCGTCGCGACGACCACGGTTGCCGTCACGACCGCCACGGCCGCGATTGTCGCCGCCGGGGCCACGGCCCCGACCGCCACGACCGCCGCGCGGCGCACCGGTGTTCGCTTCCGGCGCGGTCGCCTCGACCGGGGTCTCGGTCTGGTTGTTCTCGTCCGCCATCTTAGAACTCCAATCCGCCTTCACGCGCGGCATCCGCCAGCGCCTTGACGCGACCATGATAGAGGAAGCCGCCACGGTCGAACACGACCTGCGTCACCCCGGCCGCCTTGGCCGCTTCGGCCAGACGCTTGCCCACATCGGCCGCAGCCTCGGTGGTGGCGCCCAACTGGCCCTTGCCGTCCTTGACCAGGCTCG
Source organism: Sphingomonas sp. IW22 (assembly GCF_041321155.1). Lineage (GTDB taxonomy): Bacteria > Pseudomonadota > Alphaproteobacteria > Sphingomonadales > Sphingomonadaceae > Sphingomonas. The sequence continues at coordinate 1,144,652 of NZ_JBGGWB010000001.1, forward strand.
ACGCCGAAGCCAGCGTCTTGCCTTCGGTGTCGTCGATCACCTGGGCATAGATATGCCGGCCCGAGCGATGCACCGACAGACGCGGACGACCACCGGCCCGCGCGCGCAGCGCGGTGCGATTGCGGCGACGCCGCTTCTCGAAGAGAGAGAGACCCTTGCTCATTACTTCTTCTTCCCTTCCTTGCGGAAGATGAACTCGTCGGCGTACTTGATACCCTTGCCCTTGTAGGGCTCGGGCTTGCGCCAGCGGCGGATCTCAGCGGCGACCTGACCGACCTTCTGCTTGTCGATGCCGGAGATCTCGATCGTCGTCTGATCGGGCGTCTTGATTTCGATACCCTCGGGGATGTCGAAATTGACGTCGTGGCTGTAGCCGAGCTGCAGCTTGAGCGTCTTGCCCTGCGTGCTGGCACGATAGCCGACACCGGTGATCAGCAACTTCTTGGTGAAGCCTTCCGAAACACCCGTGACCAGGTTCTGGACCAGCGTACGCTGCATGCCCCAGAACGCGCGAGCGCGCTTGGTCTCGTTCGCCGGCTGCACCGAAATGCCACCATCGACGGTTTCATACTTGATGTCGTCAGCCAGCGGCATGGTGAGGGTGCCCTTAGGACCCTTCACGCTGAGCTGGCCGCTCGCGATGTTCGCCGAGACGCCCGAAGGGACGCTGACCGGCTTCTTGCCGATGCGGCTCATCAGAACACCTCCGCCAGCACTTCGCCGCCAACATTCTGCTCGCGCGCTTCGGCGTCGGACAGAACGCCGTTCGGCGTCGAGACAATCGTGATGCCCAGACCGTTGCGGACCTTGGGCAGTTCCTGCGAACCGCTGTACACGCGGCGACCCGGCTTGGAGACGCGCGCCACATGCTTGATTGCCGGCTGGCCTTCGAAATACTTCAGCTCGATGCGGATGCCGGCCGCGGGGCCCATCTGCTCTTCGCTGTAGCCACGGATATAGCCCTCGCGCTGAAGCACGTCGAGCACACGGACCCGCAGCTTCGACGCAGGCGTCAGGACCGAGTCCTTGCGCGCGCGCTGGCCGTTGCGGATGCGGGTGAGCATGTCACCCAGGGGATCGGTCAATGCCATCTTCTGGATCCCTTACCAGCTCGACTTGGTGACACCGGGGATCAGGCCCTTGTTGGCCAGATCACGCAGCATGACGCGAGCAAGACGGAACTTGCGGTAATAGCCGCGCGGGCGGCCGGTCAGTTCGCAACGGTTGCGAATACGCGTCGGATTGCCGTTGCGCGGCAGCTCCGCCATCTTCAGGCGCGCGATGAGACGCTCGGTCTCGTCGAGCGACTCGTCGTTCGCAATCGCCTTGAGCTTCGCATACTTGGGCGCATACTTCGCGACCATCTTGCGACGCTTCTCGTTCTTGTTCACAGAACTCAGTTTCGCCATGACTTAAGTTCTTCCTTCCTTACGCCGCTTGCTTTGCTTCATCGTCCGCCGCCTGGGGGAACGGGAAGCCGAACAGACGCAGAAGCTCACGTGCTTCATCGTCGGTCTTCGCGGTCGTGGTGACGATCACGTCCATGCCGCGCACCTTGTCGATGCGGTCATAGTTGATCTCGGGGAAAATGATCTGCTCCTTGATACCGCAGGCATAGTTGCCGCGGCCGTCGAAGCTCTTCGGGTTGAGACCGCGAAAGTCGCGGACGCGCGGCAGCGCGATCGTGACGAAACGGTCGAGGAATTCGTACATGCGCTCACGACGGAGCGTGACCTTGACGCCGATCGGCATGCCTTCACGCAGCTTGAACTGTGCGATCGACTTCTTGGCGCGCGTGACAACCGGCTTCTGGCCAGCGATCAGCTCCATTTCGGAAGCGGCCTGATCGACCTTCTTTTTGTCCTGCGTCGCTTCGCCCACGCCCATGTTCAGGACGATCTTCTCGATGCGAGGCACTTCAAGCGCGTTCTTGTAGCCGAACTTCTCGGTCATCGCCTTGGCGATCGACTCGTCGTACAGCTTGCGGAGGCGCGGGGTGTAGGTGTCAGCCATTGATGACATCCCCGGTCTTGGCGGCGACACGAACCTTCTTGCCGTCGCGGATTTCAAAACGGACGCGCGTCGGCTTGCCGTCGGCAGTGACGTGCGCGACCTTGGACACGTGCAGCGGCGCTTCCGAACGCTCAAGCCCGCCCTGCGGCGCGGCCTGGGTCGGCTTCTTGTGGCGCACGGCCACGTTCACGCCGGCAACGACGACCTTGTCTTCACGCGGCATCGAACGGACGACCTCACCGGTCTTGCCCTTGTCCTTGCCCGACAGGACGACGACCTTGTCGCCCTTCTTGATCTTGGCGGCAGCCATTACAGCACCTCCGGCGCGAGCGAGATGATCTTCATGTAACCCTTGCCGCGCAGTTCACGCACGACCGGGCCAAAGATACGGGTGCCGATCGGCTCCTCGTTCTTGTTCACGAGCACCGCGGCATTGCCGTCGAAGCGGATGACCGAGCCATCGGCGCGGCGGATATCCTTGCGGGTGCGAACGATGACGGCGCGATGAACGTCGCCCTTCTTCACGCGACCGCGCGGAGCTGCTTCCTTGACGCTGACGACGATGACGTCGCCCACGCCCGCCGTGCGGCGCTTCGAGCCACCCAGCACCTTGATGCACTGAACCCGCTTGGCGCCGCTGTTGTCAGCAACGTCCAGGTTGGACTGCATTTGGATCATTGATCCGTTCCTTCTCTCTGGGGTGGATACCGACCCAACCCCGCCTTGAAACAACCGCCGGCGAACCGGCGGCAGCCCTTACGCGCCGGCTTCCGCCGCGACCTCTTCCGGAGTCGCATGGGTGTTGACCCGTGCGATCACCTTCCAGGTCTTGAGCTTCGAGATCGGCGCGGTCTCTTCGATCCGCACGGTCTCGCCCTCGCGATACTCATTGCCCTCGTCATGGGCATGATACTTCTTCGAGCGACGGATGATCTTGCCGTAGAGCGGGTGCTTGACCTTCCGCTCCACGCTGACGACCACCGTCTTGTCGGTCTTGTCCGAGACGATCATCCCGGTCAGCACACGCTTCGGCATGTCGGTCCCTTTCTTACTTCGCGTCCGAGCGCGAACGCTCGGTCTGCAGCGTCTTGATGCGTGCGATGTCGCGACGCACTTCACGAACGCGGCTCGACTTTTCGAGCTGGCTCGTCGCCGCCTGAAAACGAAGGTTGAACGCCTCGCGCTTCAGATTGCCCAGCTCTTCGGTCAGCTGATCGTCGCTCTTGGCGCGCAGATCACTTGCCTTGGTCATTGATTAGCCCTCCAGGTGCGACGTGTCGCCGAGGCGCGCCACGACCTTGGTCTTGATCGGCAGCTTCATCGCCGCACGCTCGAACGCTTCCGCCGCGAGCGGACCGGGAACACCGTCCAGCTCGAACAGAATACGGCCGGGCTTCACGCGCGCCGCCCAATATTCAGGGGCGCCCTTGCCCGAGCCCATGCGGACTTCGGCCGGCTTCGACGAAACGGGGAGATCGGGGAACACGCGGATCCACAAGCGGCCCTGGCGCTTGATGTGACGCGTGATCGCGCGGCGAGCCGCTTCGATCTGACGGGCGGTAATCCGCTCCGGCTCCATCGCCTTCAGGCCATAGGCGCCGAAGTTCAAGGTCGCGCCACCCTTGGCCTCGCCCTTGATCCGGCCCTTGAAGGCCTTGCGGAACTTGGTGCGCTTTGGTTGCAGCATCGGTCTTAGTTCCTACGGTCGTCGCGCGCCGGGCGCACGCCCGAGGTCTGCGATTCCAGGTTCAGGCGATCGGTAGCCAGCGGGTCGTGCCCGAGGATTTCGCCCTTGAAGATCCACACCTTGACGCCGCACACGCCATAAGCGGTGTGAGCCTCAGCCTCAGCATGGTCGATGTTCGCGCGCAGCGTGTGCAGCGGAACGCGGCCTTCGCGATACCACTCGGTCCGCGCGATTTCCGCGCCGCCCAGACGGCCGCCGCAGTTGATGCGGATGCCCTCGGCGCCGAGACGCATCGCCGACTGAACCGCACGCTTCATGGCGCGACGGAACGCGATACGGCGCTCCAGCTGGTCGGCGATGCCCTGAGCCACGAGGCGGGCATCGACTTCCGGCTTGCGGATTTCGACGATGTTCAGCGACACGTCCGATGCGGTCATCGAGCCCAGCTTCTTGCGAAGCTTTTCGATGTCCGCGCCCTTCTTGCCGATGATGACGCCCGGACGAGCGGCATAGATCGAGATGCGGCACAGCTTGGCCGGACGCTCGATCACGACCTTGCTGATCGCGGCCTGCTTCAGCGTCTTCATGATGTACTGGCGGATCTTGAGATCCTCCAGCAGAAGACGGCCATAGTCAGCGCCCTCGGCGAACCAGCGGCTGTCCCAGGTGCGGTTGATCTGCAGGCGCAGACCGATGGGATTGCTCTTGTGACCCATGGATCAGGCCTCCTGCACTTCGCGGACGACGATCCGCAGCCGCGAGAACGGCTTGAGGATGCGCGTCGACTTGCCGCGGCCACGCGTGTGGAACCGCTTCATCGTGATCGACTTGCCCACGCTCGCTTCGGCGACGACCAGTGCGTCGACGTCGAGATTGTGGTTGTTCTCGGCGTTGGCGATTGCCGACGCCAGCACCTTGCGCGCGTCCTCGGCCATCGCCTTCTTCGAGAAGGTGAGGATGTTCATCGCATCGCCAGCCTTCTGGCCGCGGATCAGACCGGCGACCAGGCTCAGCTTCTGAGCCGAACCACGGATCTGCGTGCCGACCGACAGCGCCTCGTTATCGGCGACGCGACGCGGAGCTTTCTGCTTGCTCATCAGCGCTTGCCCTTCTTGTCGGCGGCGTGGCCGGGGAAGAAGCGCGTCGGCGCGAATTCACCCAGCTTCATACCGACCATTTCTTCGTTGACCGACACCGGCACGAACTTGCGGCCGTTGTAGACGTTGAACGTCAGGCCCACGAACGACGGCAGGATCGTCGAGCGGCGCGACCACGTCTTGATCGGGCCACCGCGACCACCGGCGTCATGCGCGGCCTCTGCCTTCTTCAGAAGGCTGAGCTCCACGAACGGACCTTTCCAAACCGAACGAGCCATTGCGGTTAGCCCTTCTTCTTCGCGTGGCGGCTACGGATGATAAACTTGTCCGTCGCCTTGTTGTGGCGGGTGCGAGCACCCTTGGTCGGCTTGCCCCAGGGCGTGACCGGATGACGGCCACCCGAGGTCCGGCCTTCACCACCGCCATGCGGGTGATCGACCGGGTTCTTGGCAACGCCGCGCGTCAGCGGGCGCTTGCCCAGCCAGCGGTTGCGGCCAGCCTTGGCAAGGTTGGTGTTGCCGTTGTCGGGGTTCGACACCGCGCCAACGGTCGCCATGCAATCGCTACGGATGTAACGCTGCTCGCCCGAGTTCAGGCGAACGATCACCATCCCGCGGTCGCGACCCACGACCTGCACATAGGTGCCGGCCGAACGTGCGATCTGACCGCCCTTGCCCGGCTTCATCTCCACATTGTGGACGATGGTGCCGACCGGCATCTGACCCAGTTCCATCGCGTTGCCCGGCTTCACGTCGGTCTTCTTGCCCGCGATGACCTTGTCACCCGGCTGAAGACGCTGCGGCGCCAGGATATAGGCGAAGTCCGGCGCCTCTTCGGTGCCGTAGTTCACCAGTGCGATGAACGCCGTGCGGTTGGGGTCGTATTCCAGACGAACGACCGTACCCTCAACGTCCCACTTGCGGCGCTTGAAATCGACGATGCGATAACGCTGCTTGTGGCCGCCCGCGATACCGCGCGAGGTCACGTGACCCTTGTTGTTGCGGCCGCCGGTCTTGCGCTTGCCTTCGGTCAGCGCCTTGAGCGGGCCGCCCTTGTGCAGCGCCGAGCGGTCGACCAGGATCAGACCGCGACGCGCCGGCGACGTCGGATTATAGTTCTTCAGCGCCATGGTCAGTTGACCCCCTGCGTGACGTCGATCGAATCGCCGTCCTTGAGCGTCACGATCGCCTTCTTGATGTCCGTGCGCTTGTAGGGAACACCCTTCCAGCGCTTGGTCTTGCCCTTCTGGACGATCGTGTTGACGCCCAGAACCGACACGTCGAACAGCGCCTCAACAGCCGCCTTGATCTGCGGCTTGGTTGCGTCGTTCGCGACCTTGAACACCACCGCGTTGGCTTCGCTGACAAGCGTCGCCTTTTCGGTGATGTGCGGGGCGACGATCACGTCATAATGACGCGCGTCGATCGCCGTCTTGCCCTTCTTAGCCATTGAAGCGCGCCTCCAGCTTCTCGACAGCTGCGCGCGTCAGCACCAGCGTGTCATGCTTCAGAATGTCGTAAACATTCGCGCCGACCGCCGGCAGGACGTTCACGCCCGACAGGTTGCGGGTCGCCAGCGCGAAGCCGTTCTCGACCGCCTCGCCGTCAATCACCAGCGCCGTCTTGCCGAAGCCGAGCTTCGCCAGCGTGCCGGTCATCGCCTTGGTCTTGGCATCGGCGACCTTGAGGTCGTCGAGCACGATCAGCGTACCCGCAGCAGCATGGGTCGACAGCGCCATCTTGAGACCGAGCTGACGAACCTTCTTGTTGAGGCTCGACTCGAACTCGCGAAGACGGGCACCGTGCGCCTTACCACCACCGATGAAAACCGGAGCGCGGCGATCGCCGTGACGGGCGGTACCGCCACCCTTCTGACGGCCGAACTTCTTGCCGGTGCGGGCCACGTCCGAACGCTCACGCGTCGGGCGGGCGGTGCCGCGGCGGTTGTGCAGCTGCCAGGTGACGACACGGTGCAGGATGTCCGCACGCGGCTCGATCCCGAAAACGGTGTCGTTCAGCTCGATCTCGCCCTTGTCGGCGGCGTCGAGGGTTTGAACCTTGACCTTCACGTTCAGCCCTCCTGGCCTTCGGTGGCCGCAGGCGCCTCACCCTCGGCGGGCGTGTCGGCAGCGGCATCGTTGTTGTTGGCGACCTGACGCAGGCCGGCGGGATAGGGCGCATCCTTGTGGCGCGCGACCTTGACCGCGTCCTTGACGATCAGCCACGCACCCTTGTGACCGGGAACCGAACCCTTGACGAACAGCAGACCGCGCTCGACGTCGGTCGACACGATTTCGAGATTCTGCTGGGTCCGCTCGCGGTCGCCCATGTGACCGGCCATCTTCTTGTTCTTGAAGACCTTGCCCGGATCCTGGCGGTTACCGGTCGAACCGTGCGAACGGTGGCTCAGCGACACACCGTGGGTAGCGCGCAGACCGCCGAAGCCCCAACGCTTCATGGCGCCGGCGAAGCCCTTGCCCTGCGTGCGACCCGAAACATCGACCAGCTGGCCGGCGACAAAGTGGTCGGCGCCGATTTCGGCACCAACATCCACCATCGCATCTTCGGCGACGCGGAATTCGCAAAGCTGCGACTTCAGCTCGACTTCGGCCTTGCCGAAGTGGCCGCGCTGCGGCTTGGCGACGTTCTTCGCCTTGGCCGAACCCGCGCCGATCTGCAGCGCGACATAGCCATCACGGTCGGCGGTGCGGTGTGCGACCACCTGAACGCCCTCAAGCGCCAGAACGGTAACGGGCACATGGCGGCCGTCGTCCTGGAACAGGCGGGTCATCCCCATTTTCTTCGCGATCACGCCAGTGCGCATGACCTGTTGCTCCTATACAGAGGCCCGCGACGGTTGATTCCGGCGCGGGCGTGGCCAACCCAATTGATTTTAAAGCGGCCCCGTCCCGGGCTGGATGTCCGGCGAACCGGACGTGACGGGGGACGCTGACCCGGCAACCCGAAGGCCGCCGGCGGTATCCCAAATATCTGAGGTCACAAACCTCGCGGCTCACCCGATCCTGCGACCGGGGAGCAAGGCCCTTTTTCATGGGGTGAGCGAATCACCACTGGGAAAAGGGCCGAATCTCGTCTCGCTTGAGAAGTGGCGCCTTTACGCCAGCTTGATCTCGACGTCAACGCCTGCGGCGAGGTCGAGCTTCATCAGTGCGTCGACGGTCTGCGGCGTCGGCTGAACGATGTCCAGCATGCGCTTGTAGGTGCGGACTTCAAACTGCTCACGCGACTTCTTGTCGATGTGAGGGCCACGGTTGACCGTGAACTTCTCAATGCGCGTCGGCAGGGGAATGGGGCCACGGATAAGCGCGCCGGTACGTCGGGCGGTGTCGGCGATATCGCCGGTCGCCTGGTCGAGCACGCGATGATCGAACGCCTTAAGGCGGATGCGGATGTTGCTGTCCATATTCCCTACCAATGCGAAAGAGCGGGCCCGTTGCCGGAGCTCGTGCTGTTTCTACGCGACTAACGAAATGGGTCCGCACCGAAGCGCGGCACCCTCATTAAAAGGCAACGGCCGAACCGTTGCCGGTTCGGCCGCTTCCATATTCGTCGGCGAGCAAGCCCGCCGACGATCAAGGCTTGCGCCTATATTACTTCGCGATGGCGCTGACAACCCCTGCGCCGACGGTACGACCGCCTTCGCGAATGGTGAAGCGCTGGCCAACGTCCATTGCGATCGGCGCGATGAGCTTGACGCCCAGAGCGACGTTGTCGCCCGGCATGACCATCTCGGTGCCCTCGGGCAGCTCGATCGTGCCGGTCACGTCCGTCGTACGGAAGTAGAACTGCGGACGATAGTTGCCGAAGAACGGCGTGTGACGGCCACCTTCGTCCTTCGACAGCACGTACACTTCCGACTGGAACTCGGTGTGCGGCGTGATCGAGCCGGGCTTGGCCAGAACCTGGCCGCGCTCGACGTCTTCACGGCCGACGCCGCGCAGCAGCGCACCGACGTTATCGCCAGCCTGGCCCTGGTCGAGCAGCTTGCGGAACATTTCGACGCCCGTGACGGTGGTCTTGCGGGTGTCGTGAATGCCGACGATCTCGACTTCTTCACCAACCTTGACGATGCCGGTCTCGACGCGGCCGGTCACAACCGTACCACGGCCCGAAATCGAGAACACGTCTTCGATCGGCATCATGAAGGGCTTGTCGAGCGGACGATCCGGCTCGGGGATCGATTCGTCGACGGCAGCCATGAGCGCCAAGATCGCTTCGTGACCCAGCTTCTTGTCGCTGTCTTCCAGAGCGGCAAGCGCCGAACCACGGATGATCGGAATGTTGTCGCCGTCGAACTCACGCTTGGAGAGCTCTTCGCGGATTTCCATCTCGACCAGCTCGAGGATTTCCTCGTCGTCGACCATGTCGACCTTGTTGAGGAAGACGACCATGGTGGGAACGCCGACCTGCTTGGCGAGCAGGATGTGCTCCTTGGTCTGCGGCATCGGGCCGTCGGTGGCCGAAACGACCAGGATCGCGCCGTCCATCTGCGCCGCGCCGGTGATCATGTTCTTCACATAGTCGGCGTGGCCGGGGCAGTCGACGTGCGCATAGTGACGGTTGGCCGTCTCATACTCGACGTGCGCGGTCGAGATGGTGATGCCGCGCTCACGCTCTTCGGGCGCCTTGTCGATGTTGGCGAAGTCGACGGCGACGCCGCCACCGGTTTCCGCCAGGACCTTGGTGATCGCAGCCGTCAGCGACGTCTTGCCATGGTCGACGTGACCGATGGTGCCGATGTTGAGGTGCGGCTTGTTCCGCTCAAACTTTGCCTTCGCCATGTTTCCCTACCTTCTGATTCGATTTCCCGGCCACGATGGGGACTCGCGAGAAGGCGGCCCCATAGCGGCTGATTTTAAAGAATGCCAGCGCTTCCGCGCCGAGCTGGTTACGCCATCTTCGCCTTGACTTCCTCGGCGACGTTGGCGGGCACCTCTTCATAGTGGCTGAACTGCATCGAGTAGCTCGCGCGGCCCTGCGTGAACGAGCGCAGTTGGTTCACATAACCGAACATGTTCGCCAGCGGCACCATTGCCGTCACAGCCTGAGCATTACCGCGCGTGTCGGTGCCCTGGATCTGACCACGACGCGAGTTCATGTCGCCGATCACGTCGCCCAGATAATCCTCGGGCGTCACAACCTCAACCTTCATCACCGGCTCGAGCAGCTTGATGCCCGACTTCTGAGCCGCCTCGCGCATCGCACCGCGGGCACAGATTTCGAACGCCAGCGCCGACGAGTCGACGTCGTGGTACGCACCGTCGGTCAGGTGAACCTCGAAGTCGATGATCGGGAAGCCGATCAGCGAACCCGTCTCGGCGGTCTCGCGGAAGCCCTTTTCAACCGACGGGATATATTCGCGCGGGATGTTGCCGCCCTTGATCTCGTCAAAGAACTGGAAGCCCGAACCACGCTCGCCAGGCACCACGGTCACCTTGACGCGACCGAACTGACCCGAACCACCCGACTGCTTCTTGTGGGTATAGTCGATGTCGACCTTCTTGCCGAGATATTCGCGGTAAGCCACCTGCGGCGCGCCGACGTTCGCCTCGACCTTGAACTCGCGCTTCATGCGATCGACAAGGATTTCGAGGTGAAGCTCACCCATGCCCTTGATGATCGTCTGGCCCGATTCGTGATCGGTCGAAACGCGGAACGAAGGATCCTCTGCGGCAAGGCGATTGAGCGCGAGGCCCATCTTTTCCTGGTCAGCCTTGGTCTTCGGCTCGACCGACAGCTCGATCACGGGCTCAGGGAATTCCATCCGCTCCAGAATGATCGGGTTCGCCGGATCGCACAGCGTGTCACCGGTCGTCGTTTCCTTCAGACCCGCGATCGCGACGATGTCGCCTGCCCGCGCTTCCTCGATGTCCTCACGGCTGTTCGCATGCATCAGCAGCATACGGCCGATCTTTTCCTTCTTGTCCTTCACCGAGTTCAGGTAGCCGCCCTTGGTCAGGATACCCGAATAGATGCGAGCGAAGGTCAGCGTGCCGACGAACGGATCGTTCATGATCTTGAACGCCAGCGCCGAGAACGGCGCCTGGTCCGACGAAGGACGCTCGTCCGGCGTTTCGCCGTCCAGCTTCACGCCCTTGATCGCAGGGACGTCGAGCGGGCTGGGCAGATAGTCGACCACGGCGTCGAGCAGGGGCTGCACGCCCTTGTTCTTGAACGCCGAACCGCAGACCACCGGCACGAACGACATGTTCAGCGTGCCCTTGCGGATCAGCTTCTTGAGCGTGGCAGCGTCGGGCTCGTTGCCCTCGAGATACGCTTCCATCGCCTCGTCGTCCTGCTCGACGGCGAGTTCGATCAGGTCGCTGCGATACTTCGCGGCCTTTTCGGCCAGGTCGTCGGGGATCGGCTGATATTCGAACTTCGCGCCCAGGCTTTCCTCAAGCCAGATGATCGCGCGGTTCTCGACCAGATCGACGAGGCCCTTGAACCCGCCCTCGATGCCGATCGGCAGATAAAGCACGGCCGGCTTGGCGCCCAGACGATCGATGATCGACTGCACGCAGAAATAGAAATCGGCGCCGGTGCGGTCCAGCTTGTTGACGAAGCACATGCGCGGCACGCCGTACTTGTCAGCCTGACGCCACACGGTTTCCGACTGCGGCTCAACGCCGGCAACGCCGTCGAAGCACGCAACCGCGCCGTCCAGCACGCGCAGCGAACGCTCGACTTCGATGGTGAAGTCGACGTGGCCCGGCGTGTCGATGATGTTGATAAGGTGCTCTTCGCCCTTACCCTCGTCCGCACGCCACTTGCACGTCGTTGCAGCCGACGTGATCGTGATGCCGCGCTCCTGCTCCTGCTCCATCCAGTCCATCGTCGCGGTGCCTTCGTGCACTTCGCCGATCTTGTAGGACTTGCCGGTGTAGTAAAGGATGCGCTCGGTCGTCGTCGTCTTGCCGGCGTCGATATGCGCCATGATGCCGATGTTGCGATAGCGCTCGAGCGGATGGCTGCGGGCCATGATCTTACTCCTGGTGCCGATAGACGGCGGGTGCGGATTGAATTTCGGGGGCCTTTAACCCCATCCGTGCGGTCTGTGTAGCCATCCGCTCGCGCGACGCGATCAGATGCATCCCAAAACCGACGGCGGTGGGGGCGAAGCCGAAGCCTCGCCCCCGATATAGGTTACCAGCGGTAGTGCGAGAAGGCCCGGTTCGCTTCCGCCATGCGGTGCGTGTCCTCGCGCTTCTTCACCGCGTTGCCACGATTGTTCGCGGCATCCATCAGTTCGCCCGACAGGCGCGCCGACATGGTGTTTTCGCTACGGTTGCGAGCCGACGCGATCAGCCAGCGGATCGCCAGCGCCTGAGCGCGCTCGGGACGCACCTCGACGGGAACCTGGTAGGTCGCACCACCGACGCGGCGGCTGCGGACCTCGATGCCCGGCTTGATGTTGTTCAGCGCATCATGAAAAACGCCGATCGGATCGCGCTTGGCGCGCGCTTCGACAGTGTCGAGCGCCGAATAGACGATGCCTTCTGCAACGGCCTTCTTGCCGTCCAGCATGACGCTGTTCATGAACTTCGACAGAACCTGATCTCCGAACTTGGGATCAGGCAGGATTTCCCGCTTTTCGGGACGACGACGACGTGCCATCTCTGACTTCCTTCTAGAACTTCGGCGGGTCCGGAACCTGTCCGGGGCCTACTATGGCTGCTTACTTGGGACGCTTCGCGCCGTACTTCGAACGGCTCTGCTTGCGGTTCTTGACGCCCTGCGTATCGAGCACGCCGCGAAGGACGTGATAGCGAACGCCCGGCAAGTCGCGCACACGGCCGCCGCGGATGAGCACGACCGAGTGCTCCTGCAGGTTGTGGCCTTCGCCCGGGATGTACGAGATGACTTCGCGCTGGTTGGTCAGGCGAACCTTGGCCACCTTGCGAAGTGCCGAGTTCGGCTTCTTCGGCGTCGTCGTGTAAACGCGCGTGCAGACACCGCGCTTTTGCGGGTTCTGCTCCATCGCAGGGACCTTTGACTTGGCCTTCTGCGGTTCGCGGCCCTTGCGGACCAGCTGGTTGATCGTCGGCATGAAGCCCTTCACCTTTCGATGTGGTTACTTTGCTGGAGCCATTCACGAGAGAATACGAAAACGACCCGGACGCGCGCGCCCAGGCCTTTGACGTCTCCAGCAACGTTCAGCGCTTGTCGCAGCGGGAATCACAGTCTCCCGATACGAACCGGCGGGCCTATACGCCCGCGCGGGCGGACGGTCAACAGCGGCCCGGTTCAGTCCAGCGTGGCGAGCAGCGCGGCGTGGAAGCGATCGGGCGCCTCCACCTGCGGTGAATGGCCGAGCCCTTCCAGCCGAACCAGCCGCGCACCGGGAATGCGCGCGACCGCTGCGGGGGCAACCCCCGGAATCGGCTTCAGAGACTCGCGCAATGCGGGCGGCGCCTGGCGCTTGGCGAAGACGGTTGTGTCGAGCGTCCCGACGATCACCGTCGTCGGCGCCTTGATGCGCCCGAAATGCTGGATGACGGGCTGGGTAAAGATCATCTCGCTGGTCTTGGCCTGCGCGGTCGCCACCGTTTCAAGGCCCGCCCCGGCATATTGCCCCGCCAGCATCTGCACCCAGCGATCATATTCCGGGCGCCAGTCGCCGTGATAATAATTGGCGCGCTGATACGCCTTGATCGAGGCGGCATCCGTCTTGCGCTCATCCGCGATCAGGTCGCTGAGCGGGCGGTAGGGCACCCCCTCCCCCGCCCGGTCGGCCAGGCCCAGCGGGTTGACCATTACCAGTCGCTCGGTCAGCGTCGGATGATCGATCGCAAAGCGCGCCGCCAGCATTCCGCCCATCGAATGGCCGACGATCACCGCCCGCTCGATACCGCGCGCTTTCATCAGTCGCGCGGTGTTCGCGGCGAGCCCCGCCAGCGTATATTGCGCCGATGCGGGCTTGTCCGATTTACAGAAGCCGATCCGGTCGGGGATCAGCACGCGCCAACCACGTGCGACCAGCATCCGCGCGGCGGCTTCCCAGGTCGCGCCGCAAAAATTCTTGCCGTGCAGCAGAACGATTGTGCGGCCATTAGGGCGGTCAGGCCGCACGTCCATAAACGCCATCTGCGCCGTTTCGGCCCCGACGGGGACGGACAGCCGATCAACCGCGAAAGGATAGTCGAAGCGCTCAAGATTGGCGCCCAGTTCGGGCACCGGGCCGACGCCCGCCTGAACCAGTGCGAGCGCGGCCAGCAGGCTCATTTCGCGACCGGCTCCCCGCCCTTGATCACGTCGCTGACGCGCTCAAGCACGGCGATGTCGCTCAACGGGTCGCCCTCCACCGCGATAATGTCGGCATAGCGCCCGACCGCGATGGCGCCGACATCGCCCGAGCGGCCCAGCGCTTCCGCCGCGTTCAGCGTTGCGGCCTGGATCGCCTGCATCGGCGTCAGGCCGAACCGGACCATCACCTTGAACTGTCGCGCATTATCGCCGTGTGGATAAATGCCCGCATCGGTCGAGAAGATCATCCGTGCGCCCGCCTGTGCCGCCTTGCGGAAATTTTCACGCTGGAGGGTGCCGACGCGGCGTTCCTTCTCGATATTCTCCGGCAGGACACCGTTCTTCTCCCCCTCTGCCAGGGTATATTCGGTGTTGTAGATGTCGAAGCCCAGGAACGTACCGCGCGCCTTGGCCGCCTTGATCCCGGCGTCGTCGATGAAGCTGACATGCTCGATCGTGTCGAATCCCGCCTCGATCGCGGCGCGGATACCGTCGGCACCATGGGCATGGGCGGCCGCCTTGAGCTTCCAGAAGTGCGCCTCGTCGGCGATGGCCTTCAACTCCTCGGCGCGGAGCTGCTGGACGCCGGGCTCGGTGTTGCGGCTGAACACGCCCCCCGTCGCGCAGGCCTTGATCACTTCCGCCCCATATTTGCGCTGCTCACGCACGCGCTGGCGCAGTTCGTCGGGGCTGTCGGCAACAGCAGGCGACTTGCGGTTATAGGAGGGCGGCAGGAACGTCTCGTCGCAATGGCCGCCCGTGGCGCCCAGCGCATAGGCGGCGGGCACGATGCGCGGACCGTCGATCCAGCCTTCCTCGATCGCCTGCTTCAACCCGACATCGGCATAATTGTCCGAACCGACATTGCGAACGGTCGTGAACCCGGCCTGTAAGGTGCGCTGCGCGTTGCCCACCGCCTGCGCCACCCAGAAGCTGTCGGTGAATTGCAGCCCGGTATAGCCACCATAACGCGGATTGCTGGTCAGGTGGACGTGCATGTCGATCAGGCCGGGCAGCAGCGTCTTGCCGGGCAGGTCGATGCGCCGCGCGCCTGCCGGAATGGCGGGCCGGGCGGTGCCCTCCCCCACGACCGACACGATGCGGCCGTCGGTCACGACGATCACGGGGCGATCAATGACCCGGCCCGTCACCACATCGACCATCCGGTCGGCGGTGATGACGACGGAGTTAGCACCCTGCTGCGCGATGGCGGGTGCGGCGGAGACAAGGGCGGCGACAGCGGCGATGCGAGCGATCATGCGATTGCTTTGCCGCACTGGGCCGGGGCGTCAATCCTTGAGCGGATCATGACCCCAGTTCATCAGCGAATAGCGCCAGTCGGAATGTTCCACATCCTCGTCCGGGCCGCCCTGTGCCAGATGGCGCCGGACATATCCGATGACCTTCTTCATATGGGCATAGTCGGCGTCGGACAGATCCGCGACCTTGGTCCGTCGAATGGCGACGATGCGCCTGCCAGAGCGATGGCCGACGCTTTCGCCGCCGGCGTCACCCTTGGCACCGACGCGCTTCGATTCGGCGGTGTCGAGAAAGGCCTCGATCTCGGCAGGCGCCAGATTCACTACCGCCGCGAAATCGGCGCGGATCGCCGCCTGCTCCTCCGCCTCCATCGTCACATGCCGTTTGCCGGGGCCATGTCGTTCATCATGCCCGCATCCTCGCCTGCCATCGCGTTCATTGCAGCGGCATCATCGGCGGCCGTGTTGAGGATGGCGTCATTCTCGAACGAGTAATTCGCCTGGGCGTCGTTCAGAATGACATTGCCCGTATTGGTCGTCGTCATACTTTGGTCGGCGGGTGTTCCGCCGCCGCATGCGGCGAGCAGCGCAATTGGCGGCAGCGCGAGGAAATAGCGCGATTTCATGGCATCATCTCCAGAAGTTGCATCAGAACAACCGACGAAGTCGGCATCCGTTGCGCCATCATGGCAATGCCAGCCCTGCCCGTCGCAGCGCCCCGCAATATCGCCGCATTGCCGAGAGCGCAGTCTCGCTCAGGCCGACATAAGCGCGGCGACGGTCGAACGGGTCATCATGCCGTTCCAGAAGCCCGCCCTCCCGCATGGTCGTGATCCAGCGCAGCGCCGTCGTCGGCGGCACCGCCGCTGCGATGCACAGGCTGGATACCGACACGCGGACATGTTCCAGATGCGCAGCGAACAGGTCGAGCAACATGTCCCACGCCGGATCGGCGAACAGGCCACCGTCAAAAAACTGGTCGCGCAACCGCCGCGCCCGGATGGTCGCGCGGATCTGGGCCGCGTCTATGCCGATATCGGTCTCCTCTGGGCCGGCGCGGAACGGTGGGACATGCTCGTTCAATCGCGTGGGCACCGGCGCGAACTCGTCACGCGCCAGCCGCGCAAGCGTTTCGGCAATGCGGGCAACCTCGTCATTCAAGTGCCGCAGCCGCTGATGTTCCGCATCGCGCGCGGCATCGTGCAACAAATGCCCCGGCGGCGTCGCCAGTGCAAAGGCGCCAACCCGCTCCACGGCAGTCGGTTCGCACAATAACGTGGCATCCACCCCGTCCAGAGCGGCGACCACCATGTCGATAGCCGCGGTGGGAAAGCTGGCAATGACCCGCGCGTCGTGCCGCCGGGCGGCGTCAGCGACCGCGTCGAGTGCAGCGACGGTTCGGGGACACAGATCATCCTGCACATCGATCGCCACCACATGCAGCCGCGCCTGCATTTGAAGCCGCGCCGGCGCGTCGGCGGGACTGATGCGCGCCGCCAGCCGCGCACCCGTCACACTCGCAGCGTCAGCCAGCGCCGCCACGCCATCGCCGTCGCCGATTGCCAACACGACCCGGTCGTTCGCCGCAAATGCGTCGGCATAGCTCGTCTCATTCTCTCCCACGTCGCACCCCTCGACTAAATGTTTCGAACTGGAGGCATCCTGTCGCAAGTTGGTTAAAGGCTAAATGTTCCAGTAACTTCGTTTCGGATGAATTGGAAACGAGGGAGGCTGGCCTAGCCACCTGCAAAAGGTCCGCTTTGGATCAGTCTTCTCGCCCGGAAGACCGACGTAATGGCGAGCGGCCCGAATTGATCACGCTACGCCGCATAGCAGTTACGTGATTCGCGTAATTCGGATCAGCCCGCGACCAGCGCCGCGTCGCGCAGCCCGCGCCACACGCGTAGCGCCTGCACGCTCTCCTCGACATCATGGACGCGCACGATCTGCGCACCTTGTTCGGCGCCCTTCAGCGCCAGCGCGACCGACCCGCCAAGCCGCCGGTCGACCGGCGCTTCGTTGGACAGCGCGCCCACGATCCGCTTGCGGCTTGCGCCCAGCAGGATGGGACAGCCCAGCCCGTGCAGCATCGAAAGGCCGTTCAGGATCGCCAGATTGTCGGCCAGCGCCTTGCCAAAGCCGATGCCAGGATCGACGATGACCCGTGCCGGGTCGACGCCGCGCGCGACAACGGCTTCGATGCGCGTCTCCAGCCAGTCATAAAGTTCGATCAGCGCGTCCGCGGTCCGCATCGAGCCTTCGGCCCCGCGTTGCGGGTCGGCTGAGTGCATCAGGACCACGGGGCAGGCCGCGCCCGCCACCACTTCGACCGCGCGATCGCCATAGGCGAGCGCCGCGACGTCGTTGACGATATGCGCGCCGGCCGCAAGCGCGGCTTCCATTACTCCGGCCTTGCGGGTGTCGATGGATATCGGCGTGCCGGTGGGTGCCAGCCGCTCGATCAGCGGTACCACGCGGCCAATCTCATCGCCTTCCCACACGGTCGCGGCGCCGGGCCGGGTGGATTCGCCGCCAATGTCGACAATCGCCGCGCCGGCCGCCGCCATATCGACGGCCATCGCCGCCGCGCGCGCGGGATCGCCGTCATGACGACCGCCGTCGGAAAAGCTGTCGGGCGTCAGGTTCAGGATCGCCATCACCTGTGGCTGATCGAAACGCAGCACGCGCTCGCCCGCCCGGATCGGTGCGCGCGGCGCCGTGATTCGCGCTGCGACCTGGCTTAGCCGGGTGGCCTGCGCGTCGGGCAGGCGCGCGACCAGCGCATCGAATGCCGCCACCGGCACCATGCGCTGCATCACGCGGCGTCCATCGAACACGGCGATCAGCTGATAGGCCGCGAACCATTGCAGTCCCCCCGCCAGCCGAGCCACCGCGCCGTCGAGACCGACGGGCGAATCGACGAACTGGACGGGGCGGAGATAGAGTCGGGCGTCGCGGGGCGGCAGGTCGATCATCGCCGCCACCCTGCCCACTTCAAGGCTGTGTCGCCAGCAGCCATTGCTGGCGCAGCGAATCGATCGGCACCAGCCCGCCGTCGCGCTCCAGATGCCAGAAGGTCCAGCCGTTGCACGATGGCGCACCCTGAACGCCCGCGCCCAGCTTGTGGATCGAGCCTTCGCCCGCATCCCCCGCCAGCGAGCCGTCAGCGCGTACCACTACGCTCCAGCGCCGCTTGCTGTCGGTCAGCACGGTGCCCGGTGCGATCAGGCCGTTTTCGACCAGCGTGCCGAACGACACGCGCGGCGCGTTGCGCGGCGCCTGCATCGTTACCAGCAGCGATTCGTCCAGCGGCAGCGCGGCGGCGATGCGTGCCTCTGCCGCTTCGACATAGGCGGGCTCGCGCTCGATCCCGATGAACCGCCGTCCCAGTCGCCGCGCGACCGCGCCGGTGGTGCCGGTGCCGAAAAAGGGATCGAGCACGACGTCGCCCGGCTGGGTGGAGGCCAGCATCACACGGTACAGCAGTGCTTCGGGCTTTTGCGTCGGATGCACCTTGGCCCCGTCCTGCCCGCGCAGCCGCTCCCCGCCCGAACAGATCGCGAATTCCCAGTCGGACCGCATCTGCAATTCGTCGTTCAGCGTCTTTAGGCTGCGATAGTTGAAGGTGTAGCGCGCCTTTTCGCCCATCGACGCCCAGATCAGCGTTTCATGCGCGTTGGTGAATCGCGTGCCCTTGAAATTGGGCATCGGGTTCGACTTGCGCCACACAATGTCGTTCAGAATCCAGAAGCCGATGTCCTGGATCGCCGTCCCGACGCGAAAGATGTTGTGATAGCTGCCGATCACCCAGATCGTGCCGTTGGGCTTCAGGATGCGGCGCGCCTCCTTGAGCCATGCGCGCGTGAAGCGGTCATAGGCGGTGAAGGTGTCGAACTTGTCCCAATCATCCGTCACCGCATCGACATGGCTGCCGTCGGGCCGAAAGAGCTCGCCGCCGAGCTGAAGATTATAGGGCGGATCGGCAAAGATGCAGTCGATGCTGGCGTCGGGCAACCGCTTCATGGCGGCAACGCAATCGTCCCGCAGGATCGTGTCCAGCGGCAGCGGTGCCGGTGCAGCCTTTGCCGCCCTTTTACGCGCGGGTGCACGCTTTATCTTCTCGATGACTGACATGTTTCGCGTCCCCCGGCTCTTATGGACGCGCATCGAATCCAAAGCAGCGCTGACGTCAAGGGCGAAGGGGCCGGGCCAACGCGCTGGAATCGCTGACCCCGCCCCGAACATTACGAGTCCGCAACCAGATATGGGCGGCTGCATCGCCACACGACCACCAGCGCTTGCGGTGTGGCGCGCCGGACTCACAGCCGCGCGAATTTTTTACCGCAACACACCCTTGAACGGCGTGACCGGTTCGGGCGCGGCATCGCCGATTGCCTGTTTCAGGTCGATCTCGATCGTCCGGCACATAGCGTTCATTGGCAGGTCGTGGACGGTGTTGCTGAACGGATCGACCAGATCGTCGCCAATCTGAAGCGCCGCAAGAAACATCAGTCCCGCCAGCGTCGAGCCGACCGGCGTCGCCCAACCCAGCGTTTCGACCAGCCCGATCGGCAGCAACAGGCAGAAGATGCGCGCGAAAAAGGACGGGAAGAAGCGATATTGCATCGGCAGCGGCGTGTTCTTCAGTCGCTCCATGCCGCCCTGGGCATTGGCGATGTCGACCAGGATGCGTTCCATCTGCGTCTGCTGGATGGTGTCGATCCAGCCGTCGCGCCGCGCTTCCTCGATTCGCTTGGCCGTCCCGTCGAGGAAGCCGTTGGCGGCGTTGACCCGACTCATCGGCTCTGCCGCTTCCTCGCGCGAGACCATGTCATAGACTTCGGGGCAATCGCCCAACCGGCGAAGCTGGCAGCGCAGCGCGTTGACATAGGCAATCTGGCGCAGCGCGATCGACCGCTTCAGGTCGCGGGCGCGCGGCGGATCGTCAGGCAGAAAAGCGACCGCCGCACGAGCCAGATTGCGCGACGCATTAATCATCAGCCCCCAAAGCTGGCGGCCCTCCCACCAGCGTTCATAGGCCGAATTAACCCTGAACCCCAGGAACAGCGCCAGCACCGTACCAAAGATGGTCATCGGCAGCGACGGTGCGCGGAAGCTGCTGGACATGTAGAATACCGTGACGATCACGTCCCAGACGAACAGCACGGCTAGCGGTTTCCAGACCTCAAGAACGATCTGGCTCATTCGAGGCGTATTGTTGACGATCATGTTGGCTCGTTAACCTGTATCATGCAGTGCAACAGAAAGGGTGCCTACACGAAAGGTTCCAGCGCTGTTTGTAAGGAAGCGTTGCCATCGCTAGAGGGCTGGCCCATGCCCAATGTCACACCCGAACTGCGCGACGCAGCGCTGACCTCCAAGGCCTGGCCCTATGAGGAGGCACGCAAGATTCTGGCCCGCTATCCCGATGGGAAACCGGGTGGCGCCCCGATATTGTTCGAAACCGGATACGGCCCGTCGGGCCTGCCGCATATCGGCACCTTCAACGAAGTGCTCCGCACGACGATGGTGCGCCGCGCGTTCGAGACGCTGTCGGACCAGCCAACGCGGCTGATCGCCTTTTCGGACGATATGGACGGCCTCCGCAAGGTGCCGGACAATGTGCCCAACCGCGAGATGCTGGCGGAGCATCTGGGCAAGCCGCTGACGCGCGTGCCCGACCCGTTCGGCAAGTTCGAAAGCTTCGCGCATCACAATAATGCGATGCTGCGCCAATTCCTCGATCAGTTCGGGTTCGAATATGAATTCGCCTCGGCCAGCGATTATTACGCGGGTGGCCGGTTCGACGACACGCTACGCGCGGTGCTGCGCCACTATGACAAGATCATGGGCGTCATGCTGCCGACGCTGGGGGAGGAACGCCGCGCGACCTATTCGCCGGTGCTGCCGATCAGCCCGAAGTCGGGCATCGTGCTGCAAGTGCCGGTCGAGGTGGTCGATGCCGATGCCGGGCTGATCGCGTTCGAGGATGAGGGCGAGCGCATCGAGCAATCGGTGCTGGGCGGCCAGGCCAAGCTGCAATGGAAGGTCGACTGGGCCATGCGCTGGGTCGCGCTGGGCGTCGATTATGAAATGGCGGGCAAGGACCTGATCGATTCGGTCACCCAGTCGTCAAAGATCGCCCGCGTGCTGGGCGCCCGCCCGCCGGAGGGCTTCAATTACGAGATGTTCCTCGACGAAAACGGGCAGAAGATCTCGAAGTCCAAGGGCAATGGCCTCAGCCTTGAGCAATGGTTGACCTATGGCCCGGAAGAAAGCCTTGCCTTCTACGCCTATCGCGAGCCGAAAAAGGCGAAGCAACTGCATCTGGGCGTGATCCCGCGCGCGATCGACGAATATTGGCAGTTCCGCGGCAATTACGGCGCGCAGCCGGTCGAACAGCGGCTGGGCAATCCGGTGCATCATATCCACAACGGCCCGCCGCCCGAAGAGGCGCTGCCGGTGACGTTCGGCCTGCTGCTCAACCTGATCGGCGTGATGGGGGAAGCGACGAAGGAACAGGTCTGGGGTTACCTGACCAACTATGTCGCCGATGCCAGCCCGATGCGCTATCCCGCGCTCGACGCGCTGATCGGCCACGCCATCGCCTATGTCCGCGACGTCGCCGAAAAGCCGGTGCGCCGCGCGCCCCAGGGGGTTGAGGTCGCCGCGCTGGAACGACTGGATGCCGAACTCGCCGCGCTGCCCGACGGTGCGAGCGCCGAGGACGTTCAGAACATCGTCTATGAAATCGGCAAGACCGGCGGGTTCGAACAGCTGCGCGACTGGTTCAAGGCGCTGTACGAAACGCTGCTCGGCTCCAGCCAGGGGCCGCGCATGGGCAGCTTCATCGCACTGTACGGCGTGGCGAACACCCGCAAGCTGATTGGCGACGCGCTGGCACGGTAAGCGCGCCGGCACCTCCCCCATGCGGGGAGGTGCCACGCGCTATTCGTGCGATCGGCCGAAATCGGCGCGCGCGTCGTCCTGACCCTGTTCGACGATCGAGCGGCGAATGGCGCGCGTCTGGGTGAAATGATCGAACAGCTCGTCACCCTTCCCCCAGCGGATCGCCCGCGACAGCGCGGCCAGATCCTCTGAAAAGCGCTGGAGCATGTCCAGCACCGCTTCCCGGTTGGCCAGGAACACGTCGCGCCACATCGTCGGATCGCTGGCGGCGATGCGCGTGAAGTCGCGAAAGCCACCCGCCGAATATTTGATGACCTCCGACTGGGTGACTTCTTCCAGGTCGGATGCCGTGCCGACGATCGTATAGGCGATCAGGTGCGGCAAATGGCTGGTCACCGCCAACACGCGGTCATGATGGTCGGGGGCCATCGTTTCGACCTCTGCCCCCAGCGCGCGCCAGAAACCGGCGACCTTGTCCACCGCGACCGGGTTCGCGCCCTCCGGCGGGGTCAGGATGCACCAGCGGTGGTTGAAAAGCGTGGCGAAGCCTGCCGTCGGCCCGCTCTGTTCGGTGCCGGCGACCGGATGTGCGGGAACGATGGCGTGGTTGGGCAGCGCGGCGCTCAGCGCCTCGACCACGCTGGCCTTGCACGATCCGACATCAGTGACGATCGCGCCCGGCGGCAGGGCATCGGCCAGCGCTGCCGCCGCCGCGCCCATCGCGCCGACGGGGACGCATAGCACCACAAGATCCGCGTCCTGCACCGCTTCGGTCGCGGTGTCGGCAATCGAATGGCCCAATCCGATGGCGCGGGCCGTCTCACGCACCGCCGGGTCGGCATCGTGGCCGATGACGCGCGCGTCGGGCATCCGCGCGGCGACCGCGCGGGCAACCGATGATCCGATCAGCCCCAGGCCGATGACGGCGACACGCGCGAAATCGCTCATTCGCCCGCGACGATCCTGCGGAGCGCCGCCATCACGCCTTGCGTCTCCTCAGCCGTGCCGATCGAGATGCGCAGGCCATGGGGCAGCCCCTGTCCGGGCAGCCAACGCACAATATAGCCCGCCTCCATCAGCGCCTTGTACGCCGTTTCGGCGCTGACCGGCCCTTCGAACAGGACCAGCACGAAATTGGCCTTGGACGGCACTGCGCGCAGCCCGGCATTGCCGAGCTTTTCGACCTCCTGCGTCAGCCATGCTCGCCACGTCGCGTTATGATCGCGGCTGTTGTCGACGAAATCGTCGGCGGCCAGCGCGGCGATTGCCGCCTGTTGCCCGGCGGTGGTCACGTTGAAGGGCGCGCGGATGCGGTGCATCGCCTCCACCGCCGCCGCCGGGCCATATCCCCAGCCGATACGTTCGGCGGCAAGGCCATAGATTTTGGAGAAGGTGCGCGTGACGATGACGTTCGACTCGGTCCGGGCGAGCTCGAGTGCGTGATCGTCCTCCTCCGCGCGGATATATTCGGCATAGGCCTGATCGATCACCAGCATCACCTCACGCGGCAGCGCGGCGTGCAGGCGGGCGATTTCTTCGCGCGCGGCAAAGGTGCCGGTGGGGTTGTTGGGGTTCGCCACGAACACCACCCGCGTCGCCGGGGTGACGCAGGCAAGGATCGCATCGACATCGGTCGCATAATCGCGGTCGGGCGCGACGACCGGGGTCGCACCAACACGGCGCGCCGCAATTTCATAAACGGCAAAGCCATAGCGCACGAAGATGATCTCGTCGCCCGGCCCGGCATAGGCGCCGGCGACCAGGTGCAGCACCTCGTCCGATCCGGTACCATAAATGACGCGCGCGGGGTCGAGACCGTGTTTCACCGCGATCGCCTCGCGCAACTCGCTCGCGCCGGCGTCGGGGTAACGCTCAAGCGTCTGGCTGGCCTCGGCAAAGGCGGCGCGCGCCTCGGGCGCGGTGCCCAGCGGGTTTTCGTTCGACGACAATTTGGCGACCTTGCGCCCGTCATCGGTCTTGGAACGGCCGGGGACATAGGGCGCGATGGCCATGACCCATGGCTTGGGGATCGGTGCGGTCATGCTCCGCCGATAGGCGCTGGCCCGCCCTGCACGCAAGGGGCGCGAGCGCACGCACGTCCAAGCCACCTTCCCCCCGCCCGCGCGCTCGGCTAGGGGCTGCGGCCCATGTCGGACCCCCGCTTCGGCCAGAATCGTCGCACCACCCTGCCCGGCCCGCTTAAGCTGGACGGCGGGGCGCTGCTGTCGCCGCTCGATATCGCCTATGAAACCTATGGCACGCTGAACGCCGATGCCAGCAACGCCATCCTCGTCTGTCACGCGCTGACCGGCGACCAATATGTCGCATCGAATCACCCGGTGACGGGCAAGCCCGGCTGGTGGACGCGCATGATCGGCCCGGACAAGCCGATCGACCCGGCGCGCGATTTCGTCATCTGTGCCAATGTGCTGGGCAGTTGCATGGGCAGTTCGGGCCCGGCGTCCATCAACCCGGCGACCGGCCACGCATGGGGCATGGCGTTTCCGGTCATCACCATCCGCGACATGGTGCGCGCACAGGCGATGCTGCTCGACCATCTGGGCGTGCGGCGGCTGAAGGCGGTGGTCGGCGGGTCGATGGGTGGGATGCAGGCGCTCAGTTGGGCCGCGACCTTCCCCGAACGCGTCGCCGCTGCCGTCATCATCGCATCGACCGCGCGCCATTCGGCACAGAATATCGCGTTCCACGAAGTCGGGCGTCAGGCGATCATGGCCGACCCCAACTGGCAGGGCGGCGATTATTATGAGGGCACGCCCCCCGCCGCCGGGCTGGCGGTGGCGCGGATGGCGGCGCACATCACGTACCTGTCCGAAGCGGGCCTGACCGAAAAATTCGGGCGGCGGCTTCAGGCGCGGGAGGCAAAGTCCTTCGGCTTCGATGCGGATTTTCAGGTCGAAAGCTATCTGCGCTATCAGGGGCTGGCCTTTACCGACCGGTTCGATGCCAATGCCTATCTCTATATCACCCGCGCGCTCGATTATTTCGACCTGGCGGAGGAGCATGGCGGCACGCTGGCCAATGCGTTCCGGGACACGGCGACCCGCTTTTGCCTGGTCAGTTTCGACACCGACTGGCTGTACCCGACGCGCGAAAGCCGTGCGATCGTTCAGGCGCTGCACGCGGCCGGTGCGGCAGCCAGTTTCGTCGAGCTGTCCTCTCCCTTCGGCCACGACGCGTTCCTGCTCGACAGCCCGGAGTTGAACCGCGTGGT
This sequence comes from Sphingomonas sp. IW22, assembly GCF_041321155.1. Lineage (GTDB taxonomy): Bacteria > Pseudomonadota > Alphaproteobacteria > Sphingomonadales > Sphingomonadaceae > Sphingomonas. The sequence continues at coordinate 1,170,115 of NZ_JBGGWB010000001.1, forward strand.
CGACGGCTTTCTGAAGGCGGGGGCGGCGCGATGAGCGACCTTCGCCCCGATCTGGCGATCATCGCGCGCAATGTCGCGGCGGGGTCCCGCGTACTGGATGTCGGATGCGGCGACGGCGCACTGATGGCGGCGCTCCGCGACACGGCTGGCGTCGATGCGCGCGGGCTTGAGATCAACCCCGCCAATGTCGCCGCCGCTGTCGGGCGGGGGCTGTCGGTGGTTCAGGGCGATGCAGACACCGACCTGGCCGATTATCCCGACGCCAGTTTTGATTACGCGATCCTCAGCCAGACGCTGCAGACGACGATGCGCCCCCATGTCGTGCTGGATCATCTGCTGCGGATCGGACGGCGGGCGTTCGTCAGCTTTCCCAACTTCGCCCATTGGCGCGTGCGTGGATCGCTTTTGTGGGGCGGGCGGATGCCCGTGACACCGCTGTTGCCACTGAAATGGTATGAGACGCCCAACATCCACCATGTGACGGTCGATGACTTCCGCGAACTGGTGCGCGACCGTGGCCTGACGGTGGAGGGGGCGTGGTTCCTGTCCCACGGCAGGCCCGCGCGCCCGGCAGCGGCGAATTTCTTTGCCGAGCACGCGGTGTTCCTGCTCAGGCGGTAAGGCGGCGTGCCAGCGGCGTGTCGCACACGTCGCGATAACGGGCCATCACCAGGCTGAAGACGCCGAACATCAACAGACCGCCCGCCACCGCATCAAACAGCCAGCCGCGCCCAGTATAGCTGGCGACCGCGTCCTGAAACCCGACCTCCCCCGCACGGCCCGACCAGCCAAGGTCGACCAGCGTCCATGCGATTGCAGCAAACACTGCCGCCCGCGCGGCGTGGCCGATCCGGCCCACGGTCTTGCTCCACTGCGGTGCCCTGGCGACCAGCAGCCGCATGAATTCGGCAGTCCACGCCTTTTTCGCCTGCGCCACGGCGGCGGCGGCAAAGCCCAGGCCGACCAGCAGCAGCAGCACCCAGCCAAGCGGCAGGCCCAGCGCCATCGCGGTGGCGTCGCGTCCCGCTTCGCCATCCTGCGGCCGGGTACCCCATGCGAATAGCGACGCCGCACCATAAGCAAGACCGAAATGCGCCAGGCCGCTCAGCACATGGCCGCCGCGCTTGGCCAGCCCCTTGGCATCATCACCGTCGGCTTCCAGATCGACCGACGCACCGTAAAGGCGGAACAGGCCATAAGCGGCCAAGCCGACCGCCAGGGCCGCCATCAGCGGCTTGCCGCCGGGCACTTCGGACAGGGGCGCAAGGACGCTGGTTGTCCCCTCTGCCTGTCCCGTTGCGAGCGACAGATAGCCCAATGCGAAATAAATGATCGCGCGCGCGACATAGCCGATGCGCGCGAGCATCGCGATGCGTTCGTCCGGTTTCACCGCAAACCCCTTTTCCTCGTTGCGTCACCGAAACGCCGCAGGAGGAAAAAGGATCAGCGATGAACTGACGGATCAGAACGGGACGTCGTCGTCCAGATCGTCGGGGAAGCCGCCATGGTCGTTGTTCGACCGGCCACCGCCCTGATTGCCACCGCGCGCGCCGCCGCCGAAACCGCTGCCGCCGCGCCCAGAGGACTGGCCCGCGAAATCATCGCCGCCGCCCCAATCGTCACCGCCGCGCGACCCGCCGCCGCCAAAGCCGCCGCCAGCACCGCCGCCCTGACCACCGCCGCCGGGACCGTCGAGCATCGTCAGCACGCTGTTGAAACCTTGCAGCACCACTTCGGTCGAATAGCGGTCCTGACCCTGCTGATCCTGCCATTTGCGGGTCTGAAGCTGGCCCTCGATATAAACCTTGGACCCCTTGCGCAGGAATCGTTCGGCGACGTTCGCCAGCCCTTCGTTGAAGATCGCGACCGAATGCCATTCGGTGCGTTCCTTCTTCTCGCCGGTATTGCGGTCCTTCCACGATTCGCTGGTCGCGATGCGCAGGTTCACCACCTTGCCACCGTTGGAAAAGGTCCGCGATTCGGGGTCTCGACCGAGATTGCCGACGAGAATGACTTTATTGACGCTGCCGGCCATGATGACTCCAAGAGGAATGCCGCGCGATGGGCGCGGTGGGGATTCGAATGATGGGCGACCTTATAAACCTGAACCGCGCGCGCAAGGCCAAGGCAAAGGCCGAACGTACTGCAGCTGCCGATGCGAACCGGGTGAAGTTCGGCCGGACCAAGGCCGAACGCCAGGCCGATGCGACGGATCGCGCGCGCCGCGACGCCCGGCTGGACGGCGCGAAGCGCGAGGACCGCTAACCCAGCCCCACCGCGACCGCCAGCCAATAGGTGACACCCGCCGCGACATAGGCGATGGCGAACAGATAGCCGACCATGAACATCGGCCATTTCCAGCCATTGGTCTCGCGCCGGGTGACCGCGATGGTCGAGATGCACTGCGGCGCGAACACGAACCAGGCGAGGAAGGCAAGCGCGGTGGCCAGGCTCCAGCGGCGCTGCAACTGTTCGCGGATCGTCGCCTGTCCGGTCTCTCCCTCGGCATCATCCACGGCATAGACGGTGCCGATCGCCGCGACCGCAACCTCGCGCGCGGCCATGGCGGGGATCAGCGCCAGCGCGATGTCGTGATTGAAGCCGATGGGGCGCACCACGACCTCCAGACCGCTGGCGATGCGGCCCGCAACTGAATACTCGGCCTGGCTGACGCCCTCCGGCGCCTTGGGAAAGCTCAGCAACGCCCACAGGACCACGGTTGTCAGCAGGATGATCGTCCCCGCCCGCTTCAGAAAAGCCTCTGCCCGCTGCCACAGCCCCAGCGCGAAATCGCGCGGGTTGGGCCATTGATAGCGCGGCATTTCCAGCATGAAGCCCGACGACGCCCCTTGCGTCACCGTGCGGCGAAGCAGCAGCGCGGCCAGAAATGCGCCGACGATTCCCGCGATATACAGGCAGAATAGCACCAGCCCCTGAAGGCCGAAGCCCGGTCCCACCGCGTCGTTCGGAATGAATGCGCCGATGATGATGGTATAAACGGGCAACCGCGCCGAACAGGTCATCAGGGGCGCGATCAGGATCGTCGTCAGCCGGTCCTTTTCATCGTCGATGGTGCGCGTCGCCATGATGCCCGGCACCGCACAGGCAAAGCTGGACAGAAGCGGAATGAATGCACGGCCCGACAGACCGACACTGGCCATCAGCCGGTCCATCAGGAACGCCGCACGCACCATATAGCCCGATGCTTCTAGCAGCAGGATGAATCCGAACAGGATCAGGATCTGCGGCAGGAACACGACCACTGCACCGACACCGGCAATGATGCCGTCGACGACCAGCGACCGCACGAATCCTTCGGGCAGCAAATCGCCCACCGCGCCGCCAAGCAGCGCCATGCCCTCTTCGATCCAGCCGATCGGCGCTTCGGACCAGGCGAACACCGCCTGAAAAATCACGAACAAAAGGCCCAGCAGCACCGCCATGCCCCACACCGGGTGCAGCAGGACGCCGTCCAGCCGGTGCGTCAGCCGCCGGGTGCGCGTTTCGCTGACCGTCGCGGCCAGTGCGATACGGCGCGCATCGCGCTGAAGCGTGACAATGTCGGGCAGATCGGGCGCCCCGATCCGTGCAGCAGCCTCCGCCGCCGGGCGCACCGCCGTGCCCAGCGCCTCACGCAGCGTGTCCAGCCCGCGGCGGCGCACCGCGACTGTCGGCACCACCGTCAGCCCCAGTTCCCGGCCCAGCCGTTCGGGATCGAGCACCAGCCCGTCGCGTTCGGCCAGATCGACCATGTTCAGCGCGACGACGATCGGCATCCCCAGCGCCTTGAGCTGAAGGACGAAGCGCAGATGATTGTCGAGGTTGCCGGCATCGACGACGACCAGCAACGCATCGGGCCGCCGCTCACCCGGCAGGCTGCCCAGCACCACGTCACGTGTCACCCGTTCGTCGGGGCTGGCCGGGTCGAGGCTGTAGGTGCCCGGAAGGTCGATCAGCTCGGCCGGGCGGCCATCGGCCAGCACCAACCGGCCCGAATGGCGCTCTACCGTGACCCCGGGATAATTGCCCACCTTCTGCCGCGCGCCGGTCAGCGCGTTGAACAGGGCGGATTTGCCGGCGTTGGGATTGCCGACCAGTGCGATCAAAGGGGCGGCGTGCATCGCGTCAGCCAGCAGGCGCGACGTGAATGGCGTGCGCGACATGGCGGCGCAGCGCGATGGTCATACGCCCGATGCGGCAGGCCACCGGCCCGCCACCCACGCCGGAGCGATGCACCATCTCCACCGCAACCCCTTCATCCAGGCCCAGTTCGCGCAGGCGCCGCGCTTCGGGCACTGACAATGCGTCCCAGTCGACCGACTGCACGACGGCCCGCGCTTCCCGCGCGAGTTGAACAAGGCTGAGCGTTGGGGAAAGCATTGCGAGCGATTATCAATAGATGCACCGAAAGGCCAGCCCCAATGCGGGACTGGCCGGATCGACGACAAGCCACTATCTTGTCGCCTGTGTCTTTTCTCAGCCGCTTCTCCCCCATTCGCGCATGGCGCGACCTGCGCCTGTTCCTGTCGCATCGTGAACGCCACGAACTGATCTTTCTGGTGCTGGCGATGGGCGTCACCGGTGTGGTGCTGGCGGGCTTCTATTACGACTCGAAGATCGAGCGGCCCTATAAGCCACCAGAAATCACCTATTTCGAAAGCTGGCCTGAAAATCGCAGCGACGAGGCGATCAAGGCGCAACAAGTGATCGATCAGGCAAAGAAGGAAAAGCGCCTGGCCGAGATCGAGCGTCGGCAGGCCGAACGCCGCGCCGAATTCAAGCGGTTGAACGACAAGCTGGAGCGCTGGGGCCTTTGAGCGACGACGCCCGCTGGATGGGCGCGGCGCTGGCGCTGGCCGAACGCACGCGGGGTCAAACGGCGCCCAATCCCAATGTCGGCTGCGTGATCGTTCGCGACGGACGAGTCGTCGGACGCGGCTGGACCCAGCCGGGCGGCCGCCCTCATGCTGAGGCGATGGCGCTGCAACAGGCCGGAAGCGCCGCCCACGGTGCCACCGCCTATGTCACACTCGAACCCTGCGCCCATGCCTCTGCTCGCGGACCGGCTTGCGCCGACCTGCTGATCGCCAGCGGCGTTGCGCGGGTGGTCGCGGCAATGCGCGACCCCGATCCGCGCACCAACGGCGCGGGGCTGGCCCGCCTCGCCGATGCGGGGATCAAGACCGCATGCGGCGTGCGCGCCGACGATGCGGCTTTGTCGATGGCGGGATTTCTGACACGGCGATCCAGGGGGCGACCGTTCGTCACGCTAAAGCTGGCGTTGTCGCTGGACGGCGGCGTAGCGATGGCCGATGGACGCAGCCAGTGGATCACCGGGCCGGAAGCGCGCGCCCACGCCCATCTGGAACGCAGCCGCCACGAACTGATCCTTATCGGCGCGCTGACGCTGGCGACCGACGCGCCCCGGCTGGACGTGCGGCTGCCGGGGCTTGAGGGCCGCTCCCCAACCCGCGTCGTGCTTGGCCGCCGGACCGATGCACCGCCGGGCTGGATCGCGATCCGATCGCCGGGGGATATTCCCGACCTGCCGGGGGACCACCTGATGGTGGAAGGGGGCGCCGCGACCGCGGCTGCGTTTCTGGCGGAGGATCTGGTCGACCGGCTGATCCTGTACCGTGCGCCCATCCTGATCGGCGATGCGCGGACGCTGGGCGACATCGGCCTGACCGACCTGCCCGCCGCCCACGGACGCTGGCGCATGATCCAAAGTCGGCAGCTTGGCGTCGATACGCTTGAAGTGTACCAGCGCGCCTGATGTTTACCGGAATCGTCACCGATGTCGGCCGTATCGCGGCCGTCGAGCAGCAAGGCGACCTGCGCGTCGTCGTCTCCACCACCTATGATACCAGCACGATCGACCTTGGCGCGTCGGTGGCCTGTTCGGGCGTCTGCCTGACCGTGGTCGACAAGGCGCCGGGCAGGCTTTCCTTCGACGTCTCAGCCGAAAGCGTATCGCGCACTGCCGCCGGCATGTGGGCACAGGGCCGCCGCCTGAACCTGGAACGTGCGCTCAGGCTGGGCGACGAGCTGGGCGGGCATATCGTGACCGGGCATGTCGACGGCGTCGGCACGATCGATTCGATGGTGGAGGAGGGCGGCAGCATCCGCGTCACCATCGCCGCCCCGCGCGAACTGGCGCCCTATATCGCGGCCAAGGGGTCGATCACGGTCGACGGCGTATCGCTGACCGTCAACTCGGTCGAGGACAAGGCCGATGCCGTCCGCTTCGGCCTGAACATCATTCCGCATACGGCCGGGGTCACGACCTTTGCCGATCTGAAGCCGGGTCAGGCCGTCAATCTGGAGATCGACGTGCTGGCCCGCTACCTCCAGCGAATGGAACAGGCCCGTGCAACAGCCTGATGTGTCCCGTATCCGCCACGCCTTCCTCTCGTCGCCCGAAGAGATCATCGATGAAGCGCGCAATGGCCGCATGTTCATCCTGGTCGATGACGAGGACCGGGAGAATGAGGGCGATCTGGTCATCCCCGCCCAGATGGCGACCCCAGCCGCCATCAATTTCATGGCCACGCATGGCCGCGGGCTGATCTGTCTGGCGATGACCAAGTCGCGGGTCGAGCAACTGGGCCTGCCGCTGATGAGCGCGGCGAACGGCACGCGCCACCAGACCGCCTTCACCGTTTCGATCGAAGCGCGGCAGGGCGTGACCACCGGCATTTCCGCCGCCGATCGGGCGCGCACCATCGCCGTCGCGGTCGACGCGTCGAAGGGCGCGGATGAGATAACCACCCCCGGCCATGTCTTTCCGCTGGTCGCGCGTGAGGGCGGCGTGCTGGTGCGCGCCGGCCATACAGAGGCGGCGGTCGACGTGTCGCGGCTGGCGGGCCTCAATCCGTCGGGCGTGATCTGCGAGATCATGAAGGAGGATGGGACGATGGCCCGCCTCGACGATCTGGTTGCCTTTGCCCAGCTTCACGCGCTGAAGATCGGCACCATCCGCGACCTGATCGCCTATCGCCGCCGCTATGACCATCTGGTTGAAAAGCGCGCTGAATCCCGCTTCGACAGCGCATGGGGCGGCGACTGGCGCGCCATTACCTATTGGAACAAGGCGCAGGGCACCGAACAGATCGCGCTGGTCAAGGGCCGCATCGATCCCAACAAGCCAACGCTGGTGCGGATGCACGCGCTGTCCCCCCTGCCCGACCTGTTCGGCGAAGCAGGACCGCGCGGCGCGCTGTTGCGCCGATCGATGGAAATCATCGGCGAGGAAGGCTCTGGCGTCATCGTCGTCATCAACAAGCCCCGCGCCGACGCCTTCACCACCGCGCTGATGGCGCGTGAGGGCAAGCTGGAGCCTGCCGACATGGAGGAATTGCGCGACTATGGCGTCGGCGCGATGATCCTGACCGAATTGGGGGTGGAGGAAATGATCCTCCTCACCAACACGCACCACACGCTGGTCGGGCTCGACGGCTATGGCCTGTCGATCGTCGGCGAACGTCCCATCCCGCTTGCGGAAGAGAATTGATGGCCAAGCTCCTGATCGTCGAAGCGCGCTTTTACGACCATCTGAACGACATGCTGATCGCGGGCGCACGCGCCGCGATCAAGGCGGCGGGACACACGTCGGATACGGTGACCGTGCCCGGCGCGCTGGAAATCCCCGCCGCGATCGCACTTGCCGACCAGTCGGGCCTTTATGACGGTTATGTCGCCATCGGCGTCGTCATTCGCGGCGAAACCTATCATTTCGAAATCGTCGCGGGCGAAAGCGCGCGCGGGATCATGGCGATGACGATGGACGGCATGGCCATCGGCAACGGCATCCTGACGGTCGAGAATGAGGAACAGGCACTGGTCCGCGCCGATCCGGCCCAGAAGGACAAGGGGGGTGAAGCGGCAAAGGCCGCGCTGGCGCTGATGAAGCTGCGCGAGCGATTTGCCTGAGCGAGCGTTCCGTAACGGCTGGTGACAAACTTTGCGACAAATCCAACCGTTGCGCATCGCAATAAATCGGGCGACATAGCCGTTCGCCGGATCGGAGCGGTTGATCGCATTTGACCGTTCCGCGCCGGACCGTTGCTGCTCCCCCGCGGCTATCCCTGTCCTGCCGCCAATTCCGGAAGGCCCGTCTTGCGAAGCACCCCCGCTCCCCTTTTGTCGTTGTGCCTGATTCTCGCCGCATGTTCGGGCGGTGGCGGCGAAGCGGAAAAGGCCAAGGGCAAGGGGCGACAGGGACCGCCCGAAGTGGGCTTCGTGACGCTGCGCAATGAACGCGTGCCATTGGTCAACGAACTGGCGGGCCGCACCGCTGCGTTCGAATCGAGCGAGGTTCGCCCGCAGGTATCAGGCATCCTTCAGGCGCGGCTGTTTACCGAGGGAAGCATCGTGCGAAAGGGCCAGACGCTCTATCGCATCGACCCGCGCCTTTATCGTGCGGCGGTGGATGAGGCAGCGGCCAATGTCGCCAATGCCAAGGCGAACCGCACCGCCACAGCCAGCCGCGCTGATCGCTTCCGCCCGCTGGCAGAAATCGAAGCGGTAGCGAAGCAGGACTATACCGACGCCGTTGCCGCCGCTAGCCAGGCGACCGCACAGGTCCGCCAAGCCGAAGCACAGCTTGAGACGGCGCGCATCAACCTGAAATTCACCGACGTGCCCGCCCCGATCACCGGGCGCATCGGCCGCAGCCTGTTCACCACCGGCGCGCTGGTCACCGCCAACCAGGCCGAGCCGCTGACGATGATCCAGCGGCTGGACCCGATGTTCGTCGATATCCAGCAAAGCGCGTCCGAACTGCTCCAGCTCCGCCGCGCGCTGGCAACGGACGGGGTCATCCCCTCTTCGGCCGAAGTGCGGCTGCGGCTCGAGGACGGCAGCGATTACGGACAGGTCGGCACCCTCCAGTTCGCAGAGGCGATGGTCGATCCCGCCACCGGCGCGGTCACGCTGCGCGCGCGCTTCCCCAATCCCGAGGGTATTTTGCTGCCCGGCATGTATGTCCGCGCCAGCTTCAGCCAGGCGACGGCACAGGAAGCCATTCTGGTGCCACAGGCCGGCGTTGCGCGCGACGCACGCGGCAATGCCACGGTGTTCGTGATCGGTCCCGACAACAAGGCCGTGCAGCGCAAGGTGCGCGCGACGCGCACCATCGGCGACAAATGGCTGGTCACCGCCGGGCTTCGCGCGGGTGAGCGGGTAATCACCGAGGGGCTGGCGAATGTCCGCGAGGGCGAAGTGGTCCGCCCGGTCGCCGCCGGATCGCCCCCGACCCAGGCGCCCGCCGGCGCGGCCCAGGCAAAGCGCTGAGTCCGCCGCCTTGATCTCGCGCATCTTCATTGATCGGCCCATTTTCGCCTGGGTCATCGCCATCGTCATCATGCTGGCGGGCATCGGCAGCATCTTCACCCTGCCGATCGAACAATATCCCGACATTGCCCCGCCGCAGGTGAACATCCGCGCCACTTATCCGGGTGCGTCGGCGGAAATCCTCGAAAGTTCGGTGACGCAGATCATCGAACAGCAGCTGACGGGCATCGACGGGCTGATCTATTTCTCGTCCAGCTCCAGCTCGTCGGGGTCGGTGACGGTCACCGTCACCTTCGAAAAGGGCACCGATCCCGACATTGCCCAGGTTCAGGTCCAGAATCAGGTGCAACAGGCCATTCCCCGCCTGCCCGCACAGGTGCAGCAGCAGGGCCTGCGCGTGTCCAAGTCCAGTTCGGACTTCCTGATGGTCATCTCGGTCTATGACCAAAGCGACCGGACGACCGCGATCGACGTGGCGGATTATCTCGTCTCCAACCTTCAGGACCGGCTGGGCCGCGTGCAGGGTGTGGGCGACGTCAACGTGTTCGGCACCCAATATGCGATGCGCATCTGGCTGAACCCCTTTGCGCTATCGTCCTATCAGCTGATGCCCAGCGACGTGACCGCCGCGATCGAGGCGCAGAATACGCAGGTCGCCGCCGGTCAAATCGGCCAGCAACCCGCCCCGCCGGGCCAGATGCTGAACGCCACCGTCACCGCGAAATCGCGCCTGACGACGCCGGAGGAATTCCGCCAGATCATCGTCAAGACCCAGACCGACGGGTCCAAGGTGCTGTTGCAGGATGTGGCGCGGGTCGAGCTGGGCGCGGAAAACTATACCGCCATCAGCCGCCTGAACGGCCACCCCGCCGCCGGTATCGCGATTCAGCTGGCACCGGGGGCCGACGCGCTGGAGACTGCCGAGCTGGTCAAGGCGGAAGTGGAGCGGCAGGCCCCGTCCTTCCCCCCCGGATATGAATACGCTTATCCGAACGATTCGACCGCGTTCATCAAATTGTCGGTCGATGAAGTGGTCAAGACGCTGATCGAGGCGATCATCCTCGTCGTCATCGTCATGTTCGTCTTCCTGCAAAGCTGGCGCGCGACGCTGATCCCCGCGATTGCCGTGCCGGTGGTGCTGCTGGGCAGCTTTGCGGTGATGGCGATATTCGGATTCACCATCAACACGCTGACGCTGTTCGGCTTGGTGCTGTCGATCGGTCTGCTCGTCGACGACGCGATCGTCGTGGTCGAGAATGTCGAGCGCGTGATGCACGACAACCCCGAAATGACCCCGCGTGAGGCGACGATTCAGTCGATGGGCGAAATCCAGATCGCGCTGATCGCCATCGCACTGGTGCTGTCGGCCGTGTTTGCGCCGATGGCCTTTTTCGGCGGATCGGTGGGCGAGATTTATCGCCAGTTCTCGATCACCGTCATTTCGTCGATGATCCTGTCGGTGGTGGTCGCGCTGGTGCTGTCGCCGGCGCTGACCTCCACGCTGCTCAAACGCCCCGATCCGAAGAAGCCGCGCGGTCGCGTGACCGGCTGGGTCGACAAGTTTGGCGAGAAGTTCAACAGCGGCTTTGACAAGACATCGCGCAAATATCGCGACGGTGTACGCTGGGTGTTCGGGCACCGGGTGCTGGCGCTGGCGGTCTATGCGCTGCTGGTGGGTGCGTTCGTGCTGGTCTTTTACGGCCTGCCGACCAGCTTCCTCCCCAACGAGGATCAGGGACGCGCCTCAATCCAGTACACGCTGCCCGCAGGTGCGACGCAGGAACGCACGCTGGCCGCCGCGCAGGAGATCGAGAAATATTTCCTCGGCCCCGCCAAGGAGAATGTCGCCGCCATCTATACGGTCAGCGGCTCCGGGCCCGGTGGCGCGGGGCAGAATGCGGGTCGCGGCTTCATCTCGCTTGCCCCGTGGGAAGAACGGCACGGTGCGGAAAACAGCGCCGATTCGATCACCCGGGCCGCGACCAAGGCGCTGTCGAACCTGCGCGATGTGCAATTCTTCGCGCTCAATCCGCCCCCGGTGCGGGGTCTGGGCCAGGCAGGCGGCTTCACGCTTCAGCTTTTGAACACCGGCGGGCTGGACCGTGAAGCCTTCCGCGCGCGCCGTGACGAACTGTTGGCGGCAGCGGCAGAGGACTCCAGCCTAGCCAATGTCCGCCAGAACGAATTGCCCGATGTTCCGACGCTGGAAATCCAGCTCGATCAGGCGAAGCTGGGCGCGCTGGGCCTGTCCGCCAATCAGGTGGACCAGACGCTTTCGGCGGCGTGGGGCGGTGTTTACGTCAACGACTTTGTCGACCGCGGGCGCGTAAAGCGCGTCTATGTCCAGGGCGATGCCGGTTATCGCGCGCGTCCTGAGGACCTGACCAACTGGTTCGTGCGCGGCGCAAACGGGCAAATGGCACCGTTCAGCAGCTTTGCCACCGCAAAATGGGGCGTGGCGCCGGTCGTGCTGGCACGTTTCCAGGGCCAGCCCGCCTACCAGATCCAAGGCGAACCGGCACCGGGCGAAAGCTCTGGCACCGCGATGGACCGCATGGAGGCACTGGTCGGCCAGATGGAGGGGGTATCGGTCGCGTGGTCGGACCTGTCCTATCAGGAACGGCTGTCGGGTGGTCAGGCGCCGTTGCTCTACGGGCTGTCGATCCTGGTCGTGTTCCTGTGCCTGGCCGCGCTGTACGAAAGCTGGACGGTACCCTTCTCGGTGCTGCTGGTGGTTCCGCTGGGCCTGCTCGGCGCGGCGCTGGCGGTGTGGCTGCGCGGGCTTGAGAACGACGTGTATTTCCAGGTCGGCCTGCTGACCACGATGGGTCTGTCGGCCAAGAACGCGATCCTGATCGTCGAATTCGCCGAACAGGCGGAACGAGAGGGCATGAGCCCTGTCGAGGCATCGCTGGAGGCGGCGCGGCTGCGGCTTCGTCCGATCCTGATGACCAGCTTCGCCTTCATCTTCGGTGTCGTGCCGCTGGCAATCTCGACGGGCGCGGGCGCAGCGAGCCGAGTGGCGATCGGCACGGCGGTCATCGGCGGCATGGTTGCCGCGACGGTGCTGGCGATCTTCTTCGTGCCGCTGTTCTATGTGCTGGTCCGCAAGCTGTTCGGCGGCAAGGTACATGGCGCGGCAGAGGCGGATGCTCATCGCCGCGACCAGCGCGAACATGGTCTTGAAGGGGAGCCGAGCCTATGATCCGCCGTCTCACCTCGCTGACGCTGCCCGCGCTGGCGCTGACCGCATGCAGCCTTGCGCCGACCTATGAACGGCCAAGCCCTGCCGTGCCGCCCGCGTTTCCGACAATACCCGGTGGGGACCAGCCGCCGCTGCCGCCGACCGGCGCGCAGATGGTCACCTATCAACAGGTGTTCCGCGATGCGCGGCTCCAGTCGGTGATCGGGCGTGCGCTGGCCAATAATCAGAATCTGCAGGTCGCGCTGGCCAATGTGCGGCAGGCGCGCGGGCAGTTGCGCCTTGCGCGGTCCGAATTCCTCCCGGCTTTCGACGCTTCCGTCGGCGGCTCCATCGCGCGAAACCGGGGCGCGGCGCAGGGGCTTGGCGCCAATGGCGGCAGCGTCAGCGAGCAATATAGCGCGCAGATGGGCCTCAGCGCGTTCGAGATCGACCTGTTCGGGCGCATCCAGTCACAGTCCGACGCCGCACTGGCCGAATATCTGGGTACGGTGGCGGGCGTTCGCGCGGCCCGGCTGTCGCTGGTCGCGGAAACGGCCAGTACCTATTACACGCTGGCGACCGACCGCAGCCTGCTGGCCATCGCGCGCGACACGATGGCGAGTGCGGAGCGGACCGTCTCACTGACCGGCGCGCGCGTGCGGGGCGGCATCGCCGCGCGCACCGACCTTCGCCAGGCGGAAACGGTGCTGCGTCAGGCGCAGGCCGATCTGGCGGACCTGACGGCGCTGGTGCAGCAGGATCGCAACGCGCTGGAACTGCTGGTCGGCGCGCCGGTGACCGATGCGGAATTGCCGCCGGCGATCGAGACGGCAGAGCCGCTGATCGCCGATGTGCCCGCCAATCTGGATTCGCGCATTCTGCTGGCGCGTCCCGATGTCGTTCAGGCCGAATATACGCTGCGTGCCGCCAACGCCCGGATCGGTGCAGCCCGCGCGGCCTTTTTCCCGACGATCAGCCTGACCGGTCTGGTCGGCTTTGCCAGCAATGCGCTGAGTTCGCTGTTCAGTGGCGACCGGCTGATCTGGAACGCGGGCGGCACCGGCAACATCCCGATTTTTCAGGGCGGCGCGCTGCGCGGTAATCTGGAGAGTGTTGAGGCGCAGCGCGATGCCGCCGTCGCCCAATATCGCCGCGCGATTCAAGTGGCGTTCCGCGAAGTGTCCGATGCGCTGGCCCGCCGCGCGGTGATTGCCGATCAGGTGGCGGCGCAGCAAGGGCTGCTCGACGCTGCGTCGGACAGCTTCCGTCTGTCGGAAGCGCGGTATCGTGAAGGGATCGACCCGTTCCTGACGACGCTGGATGCCCAGCGCACGCTGTATTCGGCACGCCGCGCGCTGGCGTCGGCGCGGCTGGTGCGTGCCAATAATCTGGTGGAGCTGTATCGCTCGCTGGGCGGCGGCGATCTGGTACCCGAAGCGGTCGACGGCCCGCCTGAACCGCCCCGCGCGGGTGAGGCGCTTCGCCCCGGCAATCGTCCATAAAAAAAGGGGCGGGTCATCCCCGCCCCCTGTCCATTCCAGGTTATCCGTTCAGGCGCGCGTGCCCGTCAGCGGGAAGCTGCCGAACGCGCCGGCGGTCACCTGACCATCCATCGTGTCGCCCGAAACCGTTGCCTGGCAGTCCAGTGTCATCGGCATGGGGACACTGATGTCCATCTTCCACGTCATGGTGTCACCCGCGACGGTGCCATTGACCTGGCTGGTGCCCATGCCGCCCGAAAAGGTACCCGAAAAGCTGTCGCCCGCGCTCTGCACGTCCAGCATCGCCTGCTGATCGCCCAGCGGCGACTTGACCGTCACATTCCACTTGCCGTCGACATTCGCCATCGCATCCACTCCTTAATTGGCCGCGGCGCGGGTGCCGCCGGCCGGGGCTGGCACCACCTCAACGGGCAGGCCAAGGCTGTCAAGCTGGCCCCGGACCTTCGCGGCATCGCCCACGACCACCCAAACGAACTTGTCGGGGTCGAGTGCCGCCCTTGCCGCAGCGTCAAGTTGCTGCGGGGTCAGCGCGCGATATTTTTGCGCGATGGTGTCGTAATAATCGTCGGGGCGGCCGAACAGGTCGTTCGTCTCCATCGCCGCCAGCACGCGCGCGCCGGTTTCGAAATTGCCCGCCAGTTCGCGAGTCTCACCCTCGATGGTGCGAGTGAACTCCCCGGCGGTCACACCCTTTTGACCCAGAAAACCGCCAATCTCCTGACGCAGGGAGGCGAGTGCCGGGCCGGTCTTGTCAGCCTGAACCGGGGCGTTGATCGTATAGGGGACCGCGCGTTCCATCCGCTGGAAGCCACCGCCTGCGCCATAGGACCAACCCTTGGCTTCCCGCAGGTCCATGTTGATCCGGCTGAGGAAGCCGGAACCCAGCACTTCGTTAGCGGCAAAGACGGGCAACAGCTCCGCGCGCGGGTCGAGCGACGTCAATTGTGCCGCCGTGATCAGCGACTGGGGCGAATCGGGCCGGTCGATCAGGACGATCCGGGGGCTGCTGGCCGTGGCGGCAGCGGCGACGGCGGGCTTCACTCCCGCAGAGCCGGTCGCGCGCCAGTCGCCGAGCGCCTTTTCCAGCGCGCCGCGCACTTCCGCGATTGGACGGTCGCTGACAACGAAGATCCGCGCCTTGTCGGGGCGCAGCCAGGCTTGCTGGAACGCGATCAGATCGGCGCGCGTGGCGCCCTTGACCGCCACCGGATCGCCGGTGCCGCCCGCCAGCTTGGCATAGGGCGACGCGGCACCATAGACGAGACGCGGCAACATGCGCTGCGCCAGTCCGCTGGGGTTGGTCATTTCCGCCCCGATCCGTGCCAGCGTCTGACCGCGCACCCGCTCTACCTCAGCCGGCGCGAATGCGGGGTTGCGGATCACATCGCCCAGCAGCGCGATGGCGGCGTCCAGATTGGCGCTGGGCGCGGAGATGCCAACGCGGCTGCGATCGGGGTCGTTGGTGGTGAACAGCTGCGCGCCCAGCCGCTCCTGCGCTTCCGACAGGGCAACCGCATCGCGATTTGCCGTGCCCTCGTCGATCACCGCCAGCGTCAGATTGCCCAGGCCCAGCTTGTCGGCGGGGTCGGCGATGATGCCTGCGTCAAAGCTGACGACCGCGCGCGTGACCGGCACCGCGCTCTGGCGGGCATAGACCAGCTCGATGCCGTTCGACAGCTTTGCACGCTCGACCGACGGAAATGCGATGTCGCGCACTTCGCCCACCACCGGGATCGCGCCGCGCTTCCCCTGTGCGGGGCCGTCGGCGGACGCGGGCTGGGGTGCGGCATTGTTGCCGGGCGTAGTCGCCGGAGCGCCACCAACCTCTGCATAAGCCTCTCGCTGGCCATTCGCGACGGTCAACGAATAGGCCGGGCGGGACAGCCATTTGACACTGGCGGCCTTTACCGCATCCGGCGTCGCGGCGGCCAGCGCGGCCAGTTCGCGCTTGTAGAAATCGGGGTCGCCCGCGAACAAAAGGCCCGACGCCAGCGTCCCCGCCTTGCCATAGCCGCCGCCGACCGATTCAAGCCCTGCCAGCCGGCTGGAAATGGCGGTGGTAGCCACGCGGCGCACCTCGTCCTCGGTCGGGCCGGTCTTCAGATAATCGGCGATCACCGCGTCCAGCTTTTGCGCGGCGACATCGGCATCGACGCCGGGGCGCACGTCGACCACCAGGCCGAAAATGCCGACCTGCGTCAGCGACTGGTTATAGGCCTGAACCCCAACCGCCACGCGCGCCTTGCGCACCAGTTCATTTTCCAGCCGCGAACTGGCAAGGCCGCCCAGCGCCCCAGCCGCCACGTCCAGTAATTGCGCGTCGCCATCGCGAAGGCCGGGCACCGCCCACATCCGGTACAGGCGCGTGGTCGCCACGCGGTCGTGGATCGTTTCCACCACCGGCGCGGGCAGCGTCGGCACGGGCGCTGGCGGTGCCTTGACCTCTGGTCCGCGCGGGATGCCGCCGAAATATTTCTCCATCAGCGGGCGCGCGGTCGCCACGTCGATATCGCCCGCCAGCGCGATCACCGCGTTGTTCGGCCCGTAATAGCTGCGGAACCAGGTCTTCACGTCGGCAAGGCTGGCCGCCTGAAGATCCGCCATCGAGCCGATGGTCGAGTGGTGATAGGGGTGACCGACCGGGAACAGCCCCTCGCTCATCTTGTAGCGGACCAGGCCATAGGGCTGGTTGTCGCCCTGACGCTTCTCATTCTGCACGACGCCGCGTTGCTCATCCAGCACCCCTTGCGTCACCGCGCCGAGCAGATGGCCCATGCGGTCGCTTTCCATGAAAAGCGCGCGGTCCAGCGCAGCCCGTGGCACGGTTTCGAAATAGTTGGTGCGGTCGAAACTGGTC
Source organism: Sphingomonas sp. IW22 (assembly GCF_041321155.1). Classification (GTDB taxonomy): domain Bacteria; phylum Pseudomonadota; class Alphaproteobacteria; order Sphingomonadales; family Sphingomonadaceae; genus Sphingomonas. Next base: position 1,186,952 of record NZ_JBGGWB010000001.1, read on the forward strand.
GTGCCGTTCATGTCGGTGGCCCCGGCAGAGCGCATCGGTTCGAAGAAATCGCCGGGGACGTTTTCGGTGCCGTTGAACATCAGATGTTCGAACAGATGGGCAAAGCCGGTCTTGCCCTTCGGCTCATGCTTGGACCCGACATCGTACCAGACCGACACCGCGACGACCGGCGCCTTACGATCGGTATGCACCAGCACGCGCAGGCCGTTGTCCAGCGTGAACGTCTCATACGGGATGTCGACCGATTTGATCAGGTCGGCCACCGGCGCGGGCGCGGGTTGCGCCTGACGGGCGAAAGCGGGCGCGGCGAGCGCGCAGGCGGCGGCACTGATCAGCAGAAAGGCACGCATTCGGGCTTATGCTCCAGAAAGTTACGGAGGAGACGATAGCGTGCGGTGAAACGGGTGCAAGCCGCGTCGCTTTCTGGCAAGGGCGCGCGCATCCAACCTTTTCGTCGAGGTTCGCCATGTCTCTTCGCCGCCTCCTCGTCCTTGCCGGAGCCATTGCCATGACTGCCCCCGTCCATGCCGCCCAGGAAAAGCCGGGCTGGACCCTCGTGATCCATGGTGGCGCGGGGGTGATCGAACGCGAACGCATGACCCCGGAGCGTGAGGCCGCCGCCCGCGCCGGGCTGAACGCCGCACTGGATGCGGGGCAAAAGGTGCTGGCATCGGGCGGCACTGCGCTCGACGCGGTGGAGGCCGCCGTGCGGGTGCTGGAGGACGACCCCAATTTCAACGCCGGGCGCGGCGCGGTCTTTACCTATGAGGGGAAGAACGAACTCGACGCCGCGATCATGGAGGGCGAGGGGCGCAAGGCTGGCGCAGTCGCGGGTGTGACCGCGACGCGCAGCCCCATCGGCCTGGCCCGCGCGGTTATGGAGAACAGCCCGCACGTCATGCTGGCAGGCGCGGGTGCCGATACCTTCTCCCGCGAACAGGGGCTGGAACAGGTCGGGCCGGAATGGTTCGCCACCCCCGAACGCCGGCAGCAGCTGGAAGAAATGAAGTCGCGCAAGGCCGACTGGTTCGACATCGACATGAAATACGGCACCGTTGGCGCGGTCGCACGCGACGCGGCGGGCCATGTCGCCGCCGCGACCTCGACCGGGGGCGTGACCGGGAAGCGCTGGGGCCGCATCGGCGATTCGCCGCTGATCGGCGCAGGTACCTATGCCGATGATCGCGCCTGTGCCGTTTCGGCCACCGGCGCGGGCGAATTCTTCATCCGCGAGGGCGTGGCGCATGAGATTTGCGCCCGCGTCCGCTTCAAGGGCGAAAGCCTGAAGGCCGCCGCTGATCAGGTAATGGGCGAGACAAAGGCGCTGGGCGGCACCGGCGGCGTAATCGTCACCGGGCCGAGCGGCGAAATGGCGTGGAGCTACAACACCCCCGGCATGTATCGCGGCCGCGCCAGCGCGGGTGGCGAGCGGGTGGTCGCCATTTACGGGGACGAACAGTGATGCGCAGGCTGATCCTCGCCCTTGCGCTGCTGCTCGCGCCTGCCCCGGCGCTGGCCTATGGTTTTTTCACGCATGAGACGATCGCGCAGATTGCCTTGCTGAACGTGCGGCCCGAAACCGCGCGACAGGTGCGCGCGCTGCTGGCCCGTGCCCCGCTGCTGGAAACGCCGGCCTGCAAGGCGGCGACGCCGGAACAGGCATCGACCTGGCCCGACTGTATTCGCGGCATGGGCGATCGCTTCAGCTATTCCGCGCCCTGGCATTACCAGAATGTCGACATCTGCCGCCCCTTCGACCTGAAGGCGGCGTGCAAGGACGGCAATTGCGTGTCGGCACAGGTCGAACGACAGGTGAAGCTGCTCCAGAACAAAACCGTCCCCGTTCGCGAGAAGGTCGCGGCGCTGGCGTTTCTGATCCATTTCGTCGGCGACCTGCACGCCCCGCCGCATGCGGGGGATCGCGGCGACCGCGGCGGCAATGACGTGAAGGCCACCTATGGCCCGGTCACGGCGCGCTGGCTGAACCTGCACTCCATCTGGGATTCGCCGCTGGCCGAACGCGCCGTGACGACGCCGCCCTCCCCCATCCGTGCCTATACCCCCGCCGAGCGTGCGCGGCTGGGTGCGGGCAGCGTCGAGGATTGGAGCCATCAGGGTTGGGAGGCCAGCCGCGACACTGCCTATGCGCTGGCAATGGGTGGTGACCCGTGCGGACCCAAGCCTGAGGGGCTGGTGACCGTCACCCCCGAAGCGATCGAGAAGATGGTGCCGGTTCAGCGGCTTCAGATCGAGCGTGCGGGCGTCCGGCTGGCGCGGATGCTGGATGAGGCATTCGATCCGGCGAATGCCTTCGCCCCCGAACCACGGCGCCGTTGACGCTGGCTGATCCTGCTCCACCGGTCGGTTTGGGGCGGCGCATGAAGGAAGATGAGATGATTGATCGCCGTACGATGCTGACCTCGGGCGTGGCCTTGGGCGCGTCGGCATTGATGCCCGCAACGGCCCGCGCGGGCCAGTCGCCCACCAACGCCGAAGCGGCCAAGCTCGACGCACTACTTGCGCGGCTGTACGACCAGTTTCTCGATACCTCGCCCGAGCTTTGCACCTCGCTGGGTCTGGATAGCGGTGATCGCTCGGGCGCCCGTGCCAAGCTGGACGATCGCTCGCCTGCCGGGATAGCGAAGGCCCATAATCTGTATCGGGAAGGTCTGGCCGCCCTGCGCGCGATCGACGCCGATCGCCTGACCGGCACCGACCGCGTGAATTACGACACCTTTGCCGGGCCGTGGGCCAATCAGGTCGCCGCATTCGACCGGTTCGATTATGGCACGGCGGGCTGGCCGGAGCCGTATACGCTGTCGCAACTGGGCGGCAGCTATCGCTCGGTTCCCGACTTCCTCGCCAACCAGCACCCTATTGCGACCCGCGCCGATGCGGAGGCATATCTGGCCCGTTGCGAAGCCTTTGCCACGGCGATGGATGACGAGCGCCAGCGCGTCGAGGCGGAGTTGGCCGCCGGGGTGACGCCGCCCGATTTCGTCCTCGACCGCGCGCTGACGCAATATGACGCGATCCTGGCCCCCGCCCCGGCAGCCAACGCGCTGGTCACCAATCTGGCCGAAAAGACGCGCGCAAAGGGCATCCAGGGCGACTGGGCAGCACGCTGCACCCGCATTCTGGCTGACCGCGTTTACCCGGCGATGCGGCGACAGGCCGAATTGCTGCGCCGCGCGCGCGGCAATGCGACATCGGATGCGGGCGTCTGGCACCTGCCCGATGGCGACGCCTTCTACGCTTATGCCCTGCGCTATGCGACGACGACCGACATGAGCGCGGAGGAGATCCACAAGCTGGGTCTGGACCGCATGGCCGCGCTGACGGCCGAGGCGGACGTCATCCTGAAGGCCCAGGGCATGACGCGCGGCACGGTGGCCCAACGTCTGCTGGCGCTCGGCAAGGAGCCGCGCTTCATTTATCCGAACACCGATGCGGGCAAGGCAAAGCTGATTGCCGACCTGAACCTTCAGGTGGCCGACATGCAGCGCCGCATTCCCCGCGCATTCGGCAAGCTGCCGCGCGCGCTGGTGGAGGTGCGGCGCGTACCGCCGGAGATCGAAGCGGGCTCCGCCGGCGGCTATTACCAGCCCCCTGCGCTGGACGGATCGCGGCCGGGCGCCTTTTACATCAACCTGCGCGATACCGCCGAATGGCCGAAATGGACGCTGCCGACGCTGACCTATCACGAAGCGACGCCGGGCCATCACAACCAGATCGCGCTGGCCCAGATCGCGACCGGCATCCCCGAACTTCGCAAGATGCCGATGTATTCGGTCTTTACCGAAGGCTGGGGCCTGTATGCCGAACAGCTGGCCGACGAACTCGGCGCATATGACGGCGACCCGTTCGGCAAGCTGGGTTATCTTCAGTCCTACATGTTCCGTGCCGGGCGGCTGGTCGTCGATACCGGCCTGCACGCCAAGCGGTGGAGCCGCGAACAGGCGGTTCGCTACATGGTCGAAAATACCGGCCAGCCCGAAGCGACGATGGTGACCGAGGTCGAACGCTATTGCGTATGGCCGGGTCAGGCGACCAGCTACATGGTCGGACAGACGCGCTGGGTGGCGATCCGGGACGGTTTGAAGGCCCGGCTGGGCGCGCGGTTCGACCTGCGCGATTTTCACGACACCGCGCTTGGCGCCGGCGTAATGCCGATTTCGGTGCTGGACGCGATGATGCAGCGCTGGGGCGACGCGCGCATGGCTTGAAACGAAACGGGGCGGGAGTGGCCATTGCCGCTCCCGCCCCGATCTGTTCGCCTCGTTGGCCGTCAGCCGATGACGACCGTCACCGCGCGACGGTTCTGCGCCCAGGACGCTTCGTCCGAACCAAGTGCCTGCGGGCGTTCCTTGCCATAGCTGATGGTGGTGATCCGGCCCGCGTCGATGCCGCGTGCGACCAGATAATTCTTGGCCGAATTGGCGCGGCGGTCGCCCAGCGCAAGGTTGTATTCGCGCGTGCCGCGTTCGTCGGCATGTCCTTCGATCGTGACGCGAACATTGGGATATTGCGTCAGCCACTGCGCCTGCGAATCCAGGATGCCGCGCGCGGTGGGGTCGATGTCATAGCTGTCGAGCGCGAAGTTCACCGTGTCCGACTGAACCGAACGGCGGAAATCCTCTGCCGAGCCGGGAACGGCGCCGTTACCGACCTGTCCGGTCGTCTCACCGCCCGTGGTGGGGGGCGCGGCTTCGCCCGGCGCGGGGGGCAGCACTTCGGGCCGCTTCTTGGCACAACCGGCGACGGCGACGAGTGCCACGCCCATGATCAACGCGGCGGAACGATTTGCCATTTCGGAAACTCCTCCTTTTTTCGAACTCGGTAGGTCGGAACGCCGGTCATTACTGAAACGACGAACCGTTATCGGCACGATTCGTTGCGAGGCATCGCTGAACCGCCAATTCGCGGCATTGCCCTCAAGGACGGACGGGCCCCCAGCTTGGGTCCGAACCGTCCAGTGGGGTCGGGATGCGACGTTCGTTCACGCCCGTCAGATCGACCGACCAGACCTGTGCCCGGCCTGACCCCTGGGCGGAGCGCAGATAGGTCAGCACACGGCCATTTGGCGACCAGCTTGGTCCCTCATCGCCCCAGGCATCGGTCAACAGCTTTTCACCGCCGCCATCGGCATTCATCACGCCGATCTTAAAGCCCCCCGAAATGCGGGTGAAGGCGATCAGGTCGCCGCGCGGGCTCCAGACCGGCGTGGCATAACGCCCGCCGCCAAAGCTGATGCGCCGCTGGTTCGATCCGTCGGCGTCCATCACGTAAAGCTGCTGCGATCCGCCACGATCGCTTTCGAACACGATGCGGCGGCCATCGGGCGAATAGCTGCCGCCGGTGTCGATGCCGGGTGAATTGGTCAGCCGTTGCGGCGCGCCGCCACCGGCGGGCACGCGGTACAGGTCCGTATTGCCGTTCTGCGCCATCGAAAACAGGATGTAGCGGCCATCGGGGGAGAAACGCGGGGCAAAGGTCAGGCTGACGCCCTGCACCACCTTGCGCTGCCGCCCGCTGCCCAGGTCATAGACATAGATTGCGGGCTGATCGCCGACATAGCTCATATAGGCGATCGTCTGCTGGTTCGGCGCGAAACGCGGGGTCAGCACGATCGACTGGCCATTGGTCAGGAATCGGTGATTGGCGCCGTCCTGATCCATGATCGCCAGCCGCTTGATGCGCTTGCCCTTCGGCCCCGTTTCGCTGACGTAAACGATGCGGCTGTCGAAATACGGCCCCTCGCCCGTCAGGCGGGTGTAGACGGTATCGGCGCATTTGTGCGCGGCGCGGCGCCAGTCGGCCGGGCTGACCACAAAACCCTGCCGCGCCAGTTCGATGCGCGAGAAGACGTCGTACAGATAACAGCCGACCGTCAGCGTGCCGTCGCCATTGGCACGCACAAAGCCCTGCACCAGTGCCTGTGCCCCGGTGCCGCCCCAATAGTCATAGGCGGGAGCCGTCACTTCAGGAAAGACGACGGCGCGCAACTGGGCGGGCTGAAGCGGTGTGAACAGGCCCGAATTCTTCAGGTCGTTGGTGATGATCTGGGACAATTGCCGCCCCAGATCGTCGGTCGATCCGGCGGGGGTCGATTGCACCGCCGGGGTCGGCATATAGGGGACGGCGATCGGCATCGGCGCCGAAATGCCGCCGGTCACGTCGACCTCCAGCGGCGGGGGTGTCTGACCCGGCGCGGCCATGGCGCCATCCTGTGGCGCTGCCACGGGTGGCGGCGCGACGTCCTGCGCCGCGAGGGGTCCCAGCGCCGAGCAACCGGCCAGCGCGACCAGCATCCGCAGTTTCAGCATCGAACGCTCTCCTCGAACTCACCAGCGCCGCGCATCAGCGCAGCTGCCAGTTGTAATTGATATTGCTCCAGCCGCCATTGGCGGTCTGATAAAATTCGGCAGGCAGCTTCAGCGGCGTACACGCCCGGAAAGCCGCGATACCCAGATCGACCACACGCTGGGCATAACGATCATTCTCACCGGTGACCCCCGATTGGCGCACCATTTTCGGATTGCCGGCCAGCGTCCCGTCACGGTTCAGCCGCAGGTTCAGAACGGTGACGATCGAATTCGCACCCGGTCCCGGATTCACCTGTTTGTCGGCGCAGGGCTGGATCTGGCGCTGGATCGCGTCGCGAATGCCCGCCAAGGCGCGACCGTCGATCCGCGCGGCAGAGGGCGGGTTGGGGGCGCGACTGTCCGATACGGTGTCGGTCAGGCCCTTTCGAAAATCATCGCCCAGGCGCGATCCACGCGGGCGGCTGGCCTTAGCGGCACTGTCGCTGCCCGAACCCTTGGCGGCGCTCGCCTTTGGCTTGGCCTTGGGCGCGGCTTCGCGCTTCGGCTGGGCCTTGGCGGGAGCCTTGGGCGCGGGTTTCGGCTCAGCCTTGGGCTTTGCCTTTTCCCTGGGCGCCTCCGCCGGCTTTTTCGGGCGCGCCGGTGCCTTGGGCGCGGGCTTTGGCGCCGGGCGCGGTTCGGGTGCGGGTTGCGGAAGCGCCGGTTCGGGTTCGGGCTGTGGCTGGGGTTCGGGCGCGGCTTCCGGCTCCGGCGGGGCGGCGTCTTCCGGAGGTCCCTGTTCGGGCGCGATGGAGGTCGCGGGCGGCTGGATCGAGGCGGGAGCCTGCGCCTCCAGCCCGATTTCGTCGACCAGGCTGATGTCGATCGGCACCGGCTTCAGTTCGACCGGGTTGGGCGTGGCGAGGAAGCCGACGGACAACAGGCCGAACAGCACGACATGGCCGACAATTGCGGCGCCCAGCCCGATGCGTTCGGCGCGATCCATCCCGCCCGCTGCCTCAGCGTTCGCCGGAACCGAGCGTCACCAGCGACACACGGTTCAGCCCGGCGCGGTTCAGCTCGCCCATCACGCCCATGAACTTGCCGTAATTGGTGGTGCGGTCGGCGCGGACCAGAATGGCTGGCGGCTCACCCGCGGCGTTGGCGGTAGCGATCTGCGCGAGGGCGTCGGGCAGATCGGCCTCGCTCACCTCGCGGTCATTGACGAAGATTGCGCCCGCTTCGTCGATGGCGATCTGAACCGGCTCCTGTTCCTGATCCAGCGCCTTGGCGCGGCTTTCCGGCAGGTTCACCGGCACGCCAGCCGTCAGCAGCGGCGCCGTCACCATGAAGATGATCAGCAGCACCAGCATCACGTCGACCAGCGGCGTGACGTTGATGTCCGCCATCGGCGCACGGCGTCCGCGCCCCCGACCGGATGGAAGGTGCATCGCCATCAGGCGAGTTCCAGCTGCCGGCTGAGCGTCGCGTGGAAGCCGTCGGCAAAGCGGTTCAGCCGCGCCTCGATCCGGTTGATGGCATGGCTGAAGCGGTTATAGGCGATGACCGCCGGAATGGCCGCGAACAGGCCGATGGCGGTGGCGAACAACGCCTCCGCAATGCCAGGTGCCACCACCGCCAGCGACGAATTCTGTTCGGCGGCGATGCTGGTGAAGCTGCGCATAATGCCCCACACGGTGCCGAACAGGCCGACGAACGGCGCCACCGAACCGATGGTGGCCAGCACGTTCAGCCGGTCGCCCATACGGTCGATCTCGGCCGCGACCGCAGCACCCATGGCAGTGGCCAGCCGTTCGCGCGTGCCGTCGCGGTCGATCGTCTTGCCCGCGGTCGAGCGTCGCCATTCGGCGACCCCGGCGGAAAAGACGCGGGCGATGGGCAGGTCGCTTTCGGCGTGCTTGCGATGAAACGCATCGACATCGTCGGCGCGGCGATAATCCGCCTCGAACCCGTCGATCGCCTTTTTCGTGCGGCCGACCTTCATGCGAAAGCCGATGATGATCGCCCAGGTCCAGATGCTGGCCAGAAGCAGGCCCAGCATGACCCCCTTCACCACCCAGTCGGCCTGAAGGAACAGGGCCACGGGCGACAGCGTCGCGGCGTCGGTGTTGATGAACGCGGCTTCCATGCGGCCTCAATTCCCTTCGGACAAAAGGCGGGTGAAGATATCGAGCCACTGGGACGGCTGGCGGCGTGGGCGACCGGCAGGGGTGATGAACACCGCCTCGACCAGCGCCTCGACCAACATGGCCTCGCCCTTCATGACTCGTTGCTGAATGACGCATGCCGCCGGGCGCATGGCGGTCAAGCGACTGACGACCAGAAGTTCGTCGTCCAGACGTGCGGGCGCGGCAAAGCGAAGCGTGACGTCACGCACGGCATAGACGCCCTCCCCCGTTTCGAACGCAGCGCGCTGGTCGATCCCGGCCACGCGCAGCATGTCGGACCGGGCACGTTCCATGTAACGCAGGTAATTGGCGTGGTAGACGACGCCCGACAGGTCGGTATCCTCGAAATAAACGCGCACCGGGAAACGGTGCTGATTGCCTTCGAAGCGGCCGGAGGAGGGCACGTCTGACGTCATGCCCGCTGGCCTTTATCGAGCCGTATCAATGCGGTCAAAGCCGTTCAGCCCTCTATCCGTCGAACAGTCCGTCCTGTGTGCCGGCGGGCGCCTCGATCCCCAGATGCTTCCACGCCGCGCCGTTCAGGCAGCGACCCCGTGCGGTGCGGGCGACCATACCGATCTGGATCAGATACGGCTCGATCACTTCCTCGATCGTGTCGCGCGGTTCGGACAGGCCCGCTGCCAGCGTCTCGACCCCGACCGGTCCGCCGCGATAGATGTCCGCAATCATGGTCAGGTATCGCCGGTCCATCGCATCCAGCCCCAGTGCGTCCACCTCCAGCCGGTTAAGCGCGCTGTCGGCCACGCGTGCGTCGACAATCTCGGCCCCCGCCACATTGGCGAAGTCGCGCACCCGGCGCAGCAGCCGCCCGGCGATGCGCGGCGTTCCCCGCGAGCGGCGCGCGACTTCCGCCGCGCCGTCGGGCGCGATGCCCAGACCCAGCAACCCCGCCGCACGCGTCACCACCCGCGTCAGTTCGTCCACGGTGTAGAATTGCAGCCGCACGGGAATGCCGAACCGGTCGCGAAGCGGGGTCGTCAGCAACCCCTGCCGCGTCGTCGCTCCCACCAATGTGAAGCGCGGCAGGTCGATGCGCACGCTGCGCGCCGACGGCCCCTCGCCGATCATCAGGTCGAGCGCGCGGTCCTCCATCGCGGGATACAGCACTTCCTCCACCGCCGGGGCCAGCCGGTGAATTTCGTCGATGAACAGGACGTCGCCGTCCTCAAGATTGGTGAGGAGGGCGGCCAGATCGCCCGACTTGGCGATCACCGGCCCGCTGGTGGAGCGGAACCCCACGCCCATTTCGCGCGCGATGATCTGTGCCAGGGTTGTCTTGCCCAACCCCGGCGGGCCGAAGAACAGCACATGGTCCAGCGCCTCGCCCCGCCCGCGCGCGGCCTCGATAAAGACGCGCAGGTTTTCGCGTGCAGCCCGCTGGCCGACAAATTCGTCCAGCCGCTTGGGGCGCAGCGCGGCGTCGACATCTTCGGGCTGCCGCGCCGGGGTCAGGATACGATCGGGTTCGGTCACGCCCCCGTGCTTAGCCATGTGCGCGGCGGAACGAAAGCAGGACGAGCCATCGCCAGCGCATGACGTCAGGCGCGAACGGCGGTCGCGCGGAACGCGGCCTCTATCGCGCGATAAAGCGGCTTGGGCATCGCATTGGCATCATAGGGACAGGGGCGCAGCGGCAAGACGTCGGCGCGCGGCTGAAAACGCTGCAGCCAGCTATATTTGTCGTTCATCCCCCAGACCAGCACGTCGCGAAGCTGCGGATAGCTGAACAACAGGTCCAGCCATGCGCGACCATAGGTCGCGACATCGGCATCGCGCTGGGCAATGGTGCCGGCCCGGTTCTGATCGCTGACATCGAATTCGGTGATCATCAACTTATAGCCAAGCGCCGTCACCTGATCGAGCCAGGCGCGCATGGCCGGTATCTGGGCGTCGGCGATCTGCTGAGCCGTGCCAGAGGAATAAAAACCGATATGCGACTGGATGCCCAGCGTGTCGACCGGCACGTTGCGGTCGCGAAATCCGCGCAGCAACGCCAGCACGCCGTCCCGGTGCCGCGTCGATCCCCAATCCATATAATCGTTATAGACCAGCTCAGCGCCGGGCAGTTCTTCCCGCGCGGTGCGGAACGCCAGGTCCATCAGGCTGGGATCGTTGCCCACCGCGCGCGACAGTATATTTTCGCGCACATTGCCCGTCGCCGGATCGACCGCTTCGTTCAGCACGTCCCAGCTTTTGATGCGATCGCCAAAGTGGCGCGCGACATTCTGGACATGAGTTCGCACCAGACGTTCCGCCGTGGCGCGCGGGTTCGGGCCGAAATCATAATTGCGAACCCATGCGGGAAACCGTTCCGTAATATACCACAGCATCACGTGACCGCGCATTTCCATGCCCTTTGACTGGGCATAGGCGATCATCGCGTCGGCGCGGCGCCAGTCATACACATTCTCGGCAGAGGACTGATATTCCCACTTCATCTCGTTTTCCGGGACCAGCAGCGTGCAATCGCGCTCCAGCAATTCGGCATAGGCGGGATTGGCAAAGGAGCCGGCATCAGCGCCGGGCTGGCTCCAGGCCAGTGTCGAGCCGAAGCGCATGTTGCGTGCGGCGGCGGCGGCCGCAATCGTGCCTGCCGGTCCCGGCGTCGGCGTTGGTGTCGGGGTCGGCGTGGGGCTTGGAGTCGGCCTGGGTGTTGGCGTTGGTGAAGGTCCGCTCCCCCCGCCGCCACTGCACGCGGTAACGCCAAGCGCCCCCGCCAGCACGATCGCATCGCGTCGCGTATAAGCTTTCATCATCCTCTCCCGATCACGGTGCGCGTTGGTCGCGCATCCGCCGGCGACATGCCGCGCCGTTCGATGATGATATCGCTAACAGCTAAAAACGAAAGGCCGCTTTGGGCCGTTAAGTGGTCAGCGCGCCGCGCGGCGCAGCGCCTCTCGCACTAGACTGTCCAGCGTTGCACCCGGTCCCAAGGCATCCTCTGCCGCCTTGACCGCGCTTGCTGCCTCCGCCGGGCGGAAACCCAGATTGGCAAGGGCCGACAGCGCATCGCCGCTGACGCCGCCCGACGCTGCGGGCGCGGCGCCGCCCACACCCAGTGCCACGGTGCCGACGCGGTCCTTCAATTCCCGCACGATCCGTTCGGCCAGTTTCGGCCCCACGCCATTGGCGCGCGCAACCATCGCCTTGTCCTGACGCGACACGGCGGCGGCCAGTTCGTCGGGCGCCAGCACCGACAGGATCGCCAGCGCGACGCGCGCACCAACGCCCTGCACGCCGGTCAGCAGCCGGAACCAGTCGCGTTCATCCGCACTGGCAAAGCCCACCAGCCGGATGAAATCCTCTCCCACCAGCATTTCGGTGTGCAGCATGGCGGCCGCGCCGACGGGGCCGAGCGACGACAGCGTGCGCGACGATGCGCCCACCAGATAGCCGACGCCCGCCACCTCGATCACGGCATGATCGATCCCGGCTGAGGTGAGAATCCCCTTGAGATGCGCGATCATCGAGGGTCGTCAGTCCAGGCTCTTGGCGACTTGTTCGAACATGTCCTTCGATAGGCCGGGGGCGGCCAGAATGCGCTCCAGCTCGGCGCGCATCAACGCCGCGCGGCCTGCGTCGAAGCGGCGCCAGCGGCCCAGCGGCGGCACCAGCTTCGCCGCCGTCTGCGGGTTCAGGCGGTCGAGCGCGATCAGTTGGTCCGCGACAAAGCGATAGCCCGCGCCGTCGGCAGCATTGAAGGCGCGCTGATTGACGCTGAACGCCCCGACCAGCGACCGGGCGCGGTTGGGGTTGGCCAGCGTGAAATCGCGGTGCCGCGACAATTCGATGACGCGCGCCAGCGTGTCCTCCCGCGCCGACAGCGCCTGGGTCGAGAACCATTTGTCCAGCACCAGCCCGTTGCCGGCATAACGGTGATAGAACACTTCCAGCGCCGCCTCACGCGCTTCGTCGGTGCCCGAATTGACCAGCGTGGTCAGCGCACCCTGGCGGTCAGTCATGTTGTCAGCGGTTTCGAACTGCCGAAAGGCGATGTCGCTGGCATCCGGCGCACCCGATGCGGCGATGTAGCCGAGGGACACGGTGCGAAGGCGCCGCCGCCCCTTGGCCGCCGGGCTGTATTCGAACCGATTGTCACGCGCACCTTCATAGGCGGCGCGCCATCGTTCGGACAGCGTCCGGCCCAGTTCGCGGCGCAGCGCTTCGCGCGCCTGATAGATCGCTTCAGGATCGACGATCGACAGCTGGTCGCCGATGAAGCTGTCCGACGGCAGCAACACAGCCTCTGCGACAAAGGCGGGGTCGAGGCGCGGGTCGGCCAGCGTGTTCGCCACCGCCTCGATCACCGGACCGTGATCGGCGCGCCCATGGCCGACCGCCGCGACCAGCGTGTCGAGCATCAGCTGCTGCATCGCTTCGTACCGGGCGAACGGGTCGTCGTCATGCGCCGACAGGAACGCCAGATCGGTCGCGGTGCGATCCGTTTCGACGACCACCGGGGCGGAAAAGCCGCGATTGATCGACAATACCGGCTGTTCGGCCACCGTTTCGAACAGGATTTCCGCCTCACCGTCGCGCAGCAGGACCAGCTGCTCATCGGTCAGCGGCTTTTGGCTCTCCAGCCCGAACAGGCGGAGCTTGAGTGGCAGCACCATGGGCTGCTTTTCCAGCTGGCCGGGCGTCACCGGCACGCTCTGCCGCAGCTTCAGCACCGCGCGGCCGCTGCCGGATTCGTGGATCAGCCGCGCGGAAACGCGCGGGGTCCCGGCCTGCGAATACCACAGCCGGAACTGCGCCAGGTCGATCTCGCCCGCATCCTCCATGGCGCGCACGAAATCCTCGACCGTCGCGGCGCTGCCGTCATGCCGGTCGAAATACAGGTCGCTGCCCGCACGGAATTTCTGTGCGCCGAGCATCGTGGCCATCATGCGAATGACCTCCGCACCCTTGTTATAGATGGTGGCGGTGTAGAAGTTCGAGATCTCCAGATATTCGTCCGGGCGCACGGGATGCGCGAGGGGCCCCGAATCCTCCGGAAACTGGGCTGCGCGCAGCGAGCGCACATCCTCGATCCGCTTGACCGCGGCTGAGCCCTGATCCGCCGAAAAGCTCTGGTCGCGATAGACGGTGAAGCCTTCCTTCAGCGAAAGCTGGAACCAGTCGCGGCACGTTACGCGGTTGCCCGACCAGTTGTGAAAATATTCATGCGCGACGACCGCGGCCACGGCGTCGTAATCGTAATCGGTGGCGGTATCGGGATCGGCGAGGATGTAGCGGCTGTTGAAGATGTTCAGCCCCTTATTCTCCATCGCGCCGAAGTTGAAATCGTCAACGGCGACGATGTTGAACACGTCCAGATCATATTCGCGGCCATAGACCTGCTCATCCCAGCGCATCGAGGTCTGAAGCGCGCCCAGCGCATGATCGGTCTTGGCAAGATCCGGCGCGCGGACCCAAATGGCGAGTTCGACATCGCGCCCGGATCGCGTTGTGAAGGTCGCGCGATTGGCGACCAGATCGCCCGCGACCAGCGCGAACAGATAGCTGGGCTTGGGAAACGGATCGCGCCATTCAGCAAAATGCCGCCCGTCGGGCAGGTCACCCGCTGCAACCGGGTCGCCATTGGCCAGCAGCACCGGATAACGCGCCTTGTCCGCGCTCAACCGGACGAAATAGCGCGTGAGAACGTCGGGCCGGTCGGGGAAAAACGTGATCCGGCGAAAGCCCTCCGCCTCGCACTGGGTGCAAAGCAGACCGCCCGATGCGTACAGGCCCATCAGCTGGGTGTTGCGGTCCGGATGGACCAGCACTTCGGTTTCGATCCGGTGCGCCTCACCCGGCAGGGTCAGCGCAATGCCGCGTTCGGTGCGCGTCCAGTGCACCGCTTCGCCATCGACCATGACCGAAACCGGCTCGATCCCGTCGCCGTCCAGTTCGATCGGGCGGTCATGCGCGCCGTTTCGCGTGACCGACAGCACCGCCCGCACCCGCGTCGCGGCGGGGTCCAGATCGAAATCCAGCGCGATATCGGGCACCAACCAGTCGGGTGCGCGATAGTCGCTGCGGCGCACGGCCTTGGGCGTTACGGTTGCGTTGAGGGCGTCGAGCATGAAATCGAGTTAAGTCCTTCGCCGCCCCCCGGCAATGGCGCCGTCACTTTATCCGCCACAAGCGGAGGGGCGAATTGGCAGGCAACTTCACCGGCTCCAGAAAATCGGGCACCTGACCGCTGGAAATCCGGGCGTAGAAGCCGCCCGGCGCACGCGCGCGGTAATTGGTCGTCTCCGCCATGTTGGGGCAGATCAGCAGCAGCGTCGCCCCATGCGCGCGCGCCATGCGGCGGAAATTGTCGTCAGAGCCCTGAAAGGCGTGATGCACATCCAGAATCGCGTCGCCATTGCGGTGATAGGGACCGGCAATCGCCCTGTGATGCGTCAAGGTGATCAGGCGCGGTCCAAGGTCGACATGGGTGAACACCGTCTGCGCCGGCATCCGGGCCAGCGGCCGCATCGCCGGGATGGTACCGCAACGCTGATTGGCACGGCTGACGGCGCGCTGCATCGCATCGGGCTGGTCGATGGGCAGCCAGCGCATCGCCAGCGTGGCGAACAGGCCTGAGACGATCAGGAACACGGCCACCGCACCCACGATCCGCACCATGGGCGACGTACGGCGCATGATCGCCGGAAACAGGATCCAGCCAAGCGCCGTCGATCCCGGTACCGCCAGCAGTTGCGCCGCCGGACCCACTCGCACCTGCCATAGCAACAGGGCGCAGGCGAGCGTCGTGAACAGCGTCACTGGCACCCATCCGGCCAGTCGCGCGGCGTCGCGGCGTGCGTGCCACGTCGCGACCAGCGCGCCGATCAACCCGATCAGCGGCATCGTCGCCAGCGGGATGGCAGTGCGCAGCGCGTGGCGATAGATCGGCCGTGCTTCGCGCACATTGTTCAGCCAGCTGCGCGCCAGCTCCTCCGACACGCCTTCGGGTCGGGACAGACAGTGCGGAAACATGGCCGCAAACCCCGCCGCCAGTGCGCCGCCCGCAACCACCGCCAGCGCCAGCCGCACGCCGCGATGCGCCGGATTGATCCGCGCCAGCGCCAGGAGCAGCGCCCCGCCCGCGACCGTCGCCGACAGCCACACGGGCGTCAGCGCGTCGCACCGCAAGGCGTAATTGGCGCTGGAAGCGAACAACAGGAACCCGATCGCGCTGCCGCCTGCCAGAGCGACGCCATAGGCCGCGACGCGCGGCGCCTCCGCCCGGTCCCACACCCAGCGCAGCGCCAGGATACCGCCCGCCCCCACGGCATAGGGCAGCATCTCCAACCCGATGGTCAGTGAAAAGGCGCTTGCCGCCCCCACAATCGCGCCGCCGCGTGCCGGGCGCGGATCGGCCAGCGCCGCCACCGTCACGGCCAGCGCCGCCAGCTGCCAGCCATGATGGTCGATGCGAAGCGGCATGAACATCGTCGCGAGCGTCGATGCACTGACCAGGAACAGCAGCGCCAGCGGCCATGCGCGCGGATCGACCAAGCGCCTGACGGCGACCGCAATACTCGTCATGACGATGGAAAAGGGGATCAGCGGCGCAATGCCCACTGCCAGCCGTTCGGCCCATGCCGGGCTGGTGAACAGGCGAAAGAACAGGATCAGCCCCGCAATGGGCAGATCGACGATGCGGCTCCAGTGAATGTTGAAGCCACCCGGCGGGTTCAGCCGATACTGGCGCAGATCGTACCAGCCCTGCCCGCCCAGCAGGCCACGCACCTGCATCAATCGCATATTGTCGTCGGTATCCGACAGGCTGAGCCAATAGATGTTCCCCCAGCGTTGCCACAGATACCAGCCGGCAAAGGCGCACCACGCCACAAGCGTCCAGCGCAGCCAATGCCGTTGAAGCTGGCGGTCGAGCAGGTCGGGCGTCATGTCGGGCTTTTCTCGGAACGTTGTGACGATTAGGGGCGGCTATGGATGGTCGGTTGGTGCGGCCCTACTCCACGATCTGTAAAGGGCAAGGGCGTGTCGACGGGAATGCGTGGGATCAATGCGATGCGGCAGTCGGCAATCGTCGGCCAGCTGATGCGATTCCTGGTCGCGGGCGGCATTTCGACCGTCATCTACACCGCCGTCTATCTGCCGCTGGCGATGTGGGTGTTCGGGCGGGAGCGCGCGGTGTTCGCGGTGCCCTTTGCCTTTGCGGTCGCGGTCACGGCGGGATATTGGCTGCACAGCAACTGGAGCTTTCGCGGCCATGGCACGCGGCAATCGGGCGGCGGGCAGCAGGCGAAATTTGTGAGCGTGCAGGGCGTCGGCTTGCTGATGCACGCGGTGCTGACCTGGGTTATGACCGACCGGCTGGGATTGCCCGCATGGACGCCGCTGGTGCCGGGACTGACGCTGGTGCCGGTCGTTACCTTTCTTCTCAACCGTCAATGGGTGTTTCGATAAGCGATGGACCGTATCGTCTATGACCGCATGGCCGCGCACGACACCACCCATTGGTGGTACCGCGCCCGGCGCGAGATTCTGGCCGACTATCTGACGCGGGAGGCGCGGCTGCCACAGGGCGCGCGCATCCTTGAGATCGGGTGCGGCACCGGCCACAACCTGCCCATGCTCGCGCGTTTCGGCGACGTTGACGCGATCGAGATTGATGAGGCGGCGCGCGGCTTTGCCAGCGAACGGCTGGGCAAGCCGGTCGGCACCGCGCCGCTGCCCGAACTGACCGGCGTTCCGCGCGGCAGCTATGACCTGATCGCGGTGCTGGACGTGGTCGAGCATGTCGAGGACGATGTCGCCGCCCTTCGCGGCATGGCCGACGTGCTGAAACCCGGCGGCGCGATATTGGTGACGGTGCCCGCGCATCAATGGATGTGGTCGGCGCACGACGTGGTGAACCACCACCATCGCCGCTATTCGAAGGCAAGCCTGAACGAGGCGATCCGCGAGGCGGGCCTGACGCATAACGGCCTGCGCTGGTTCAACTCGCTGCTGTTCCCGGTCGCGGTCGCCGCGCGGCTGGCGGGTCGGCTGACGGGCAAGGACGACAGCGACGATTCACCCCCCGCCGCGCCGGTGAACAAGGCGCTGGAACGGGTGTTCGAGCTGGAACGCCACCTGATCGGCCGCATACCGATGCCGCCCGGGCTGTCCATCATCACACTGGTACGAAAGCCGGGCTGAGCCTTATTCGTCCAGCTGTGCGCGGCCCAGCATCATCGCCACGGCCATGCCGCCCAGAATATTGCCGAAGGTGCTGAGCGCCAGATTGCGCGCGATTGCCCCGCCGGTGATCGCGCCGCCGTCCTGAAGCAGCCAGCCCATCGCCAGCAGCGACTGGTTGGCTATCGAGTGTTCGAAACCCGCCGCCACGAACACGGTGACGGGGCCGATGACGGCGATGATCTTTGACGGCACCGATTTGGCCGCCATTGCCATCCACACGGCCAGACACACCAGCATATTGGCCAGCACCCCCGACGCGATCAGCGCCAGCGTGTCCTTTGTCACCTTGGACGTCGCGACCTTGACCGCGCTGTCGCCGACCAGTCCCTCGACGCCCGATCCGCCACCCGCCGTCACGAACAGC
This sequence comes from Sphingomonas sp. IW22, assembly GCF_041321155.1. Taxonomy (GTDB): domain Bacteria; phylum Pseudomonadota; class Alphaproteobacteria; order Sphingomonadales; family Sphingomonadaceae; genus Sphingomonas. Next base: position 1,205,017 of record NZ_JBGGWB010000001.1, read on the forward strand.
ACAGCGATGACGACGCTGCCGATCAGATTGCCGAACCACACGACGACCCAGGCCGTCAGCATTCGCCCCGCCGTCAGCCGGTGCCGGTCGACCGCCAGCACGAACATGGTGTTGCCGGTGAACAGCTCCGCCCCTGTCACCATGGTCAGCATCAGCCCGACCGAAAAGGCCAGGCCCGACAACAACTGCGTGGCCCCGCCCGGCGGTCCCGCCTGAGCCACCAAATAGGCGATCGAGCCAAAGGCGATATAGGCGCCCGCAACCACCGCCAGCATCGCCATGCGCGTCCAGCCGCTTTCGGCCTTGCCCTCGAACAATTCGGGTGCGGCCTCCGCAATGGCGGGGCCGGTCGCGTCGGCTTGCGGTTCGGTCATGCGCCGCTCCTTTCGGAACGGCTAACGCACCAATGTGAGATGCGTCGCATCAGCCTGCGCGCGACGGCTCCGCCGGTTCGCCCATCGGCCCCTGCCCCGCGCGATAGCCAAGCGTCGCACGGCCCTGAACCGGCCCGGCCACATCGGCGACCAGATACAGCGGCCGCCGCTTCGATTCGACGTACAGCCGCCCCAGATATTCGCCGATCATGCCCAGCACCAGCATCTGCACCGCGCCCAAAAACACGGTGACCAGCATGGTCGATGTCCAGCCCTGCACCGCCGATCCGGTGAAAAAGCCGATGCCGATATAGATCAGCAGCAGGAACGACAGAAAGAACAGCGCGATACCGATATGGCTGGCCCAGCGCAGCGGCGCGGTCGAAAACCCCGTAACCGCATCGAAAGCAAATCGCAGCATCTTCGACAGCGGGTATTTGGTCTCCCCCGCATGGCGTTCGTGCCGGTCATAGACAAAGGGCACCTGGCGGAAACCGACCCACGCGACCATGCCGCGGATGAAGCGCGCCTGTTCGGGCAGCGACAGCAACGCGTCCAGCGCGCGGCGGCTCATCAGCCGAAAATCACCCGTATCCAGCGGGATCGGCGTGTCGGTCACCCGGTCGAGGAAGCGATAAAATGCAGCCGCCGTCAGCTTCTTGAAGAACGTCTCGCCCTCCCGCTTGCGGCGCACGGCATAGACGACGTCGGCACCCTCGCGCTCCATGGTGGCGCGCATTTCGCCCAGCAATTCGGGCGGGTCCTGAAGATCGGCGTCGATGATCAGGATCTGCTCGCCCGAACACAGGTCCAGCCCGGCGGTCAGCGCCAGCTGGTGCCCGTGATTGCGCGACAGGTTGATGGCGACCACTCGCGGGTCGGCGGCGGACAGGCGCTGCATCACTGCCCATGATTCGTCGCGCGAACCGTCATTGACCAGCACGATTTCATGGTCGTCGCCAACGACCGACCGCGCCGCCGCCGAAACGCGCGCGTGCAGCGCATCCAGACAGGCGGCTTCGTTATAGCAGGGGATGACAATAGACAGTGCGGGACGATGCATGATCGCCTGCCTCTAGCGAAAGCCGCGCGGCGCTTAAAGCACCGTTGCAGCGAGCCCGTCGAGAATGAACTGGGTGGCGAGCGCCGCCAGCAGCACGCCCAGCAGCCGGGTAATCACCGCCTCGATCTTCGCGCCCATCAGCCGCATCAGCGGCCCTGCCGCGATCAGCGCGACCAGCGTGACGATCAGGATGGTGGCAAGCGCCGCCATCACCACCAGCGTCTGCGGCAGGCCCTCGCTCTGGCTCATCATCAGCATGACCGACGCGATCGAACCCGGTCCGGCGATCATCGGCATCGCCATGGGGAAGGCGGCGACATCCTCGACCTCCGGCGTGTCGATGATCTTCTGTGCCCGGTCCTCACGGCGCTGGGTGCGTTTCTCGAACACCATTTCCAGCGCGATCAGGAACAGCATGATGCCGCCCGCGATCCTGAACGCATCCAGACTGACATGCAGCGCGCGCAGCAGTCTTTCGCCGAACAGCGCGAACCCGACCAGAATCAGGCCCGAAATCAGCACCGCGCGAATCGCCATCGAACGGCGCTGTGCCGCCGATGCGTCGGTCGTCAGGCCGGCATAGATCGGCGCGCATCCCGGCGGGTCGATGACGACGAAGAACGTCGCCAGCGCCGAGACGTAAAGCTCGATCATATCGCGTCGGCGTCCAGCGCCACACCCGCACGGCGATGCGCGGCGACCAGCGTGTTGCGCAGCAGGCATGCGATGGTCATCGGCCCGACACCACCCGGCACCGGGGTGATTGCCCCCGCAACCGACGCGGCGCTTTCGAAATCGACGTCACCGACCAGCCCGTCATCGGTGCGGTTGATGCCGACATCGATCACCGTCGCGCCGGGCTTTACCCAGTCGCCCTGCACGAACTTCGCACGACCAACAGCCGCGACGACGATGTCGGCATGGGCCAGATGGTGGGGCAGGTTGCGCGTGCGCGAATGGGCGATGGTGACGGTGCAATTCTCGGCGGTCAGCAGCGCGGCCATCGGCTTGCCGACGATGTTCGACCGACCGATCACCACGGCATTCAGCCCGCTCAGGTCGCCCAGACGCTCCCGCAGCAGCAACAGGCAGCCATAGGGGGTGCAGGGCACAAAGCCGTTCAGCCCCGTCGCCAGCCGCCCGGCATTGACGGGGTGAAAGCCGTCGACATCCTTGTCGGGGTCGATGCGCGTCAGCACCGCATCGGCGTCCAGCCCGGCGGGCAGCGGCAACTGGACCAGAATGCCATCAACCGCCGGATCGGCATTCAGCCGGTCGACCAGCGCGATCAGATCGGCCTGATCGGTGTCGGCGGGCAGCCGATGTTCGAAACTTTCCATATTTGCGGCGACGGTCGCCTTGCCCTTTGACCGGACATAGACGGATGAGGCCGGGTCCTCCCCCACTAGCACCACGGCCAGGCCGGGCTTGCGCCCCGCATCCTCGGCAAAGCGCGTCGCCAAATCGCCCACGCGCGCGCGCAGCCGCTGTGCTGCTGCCTTTCCGTCAATCAGTTCGGCTGTCATGCGCCGGCCCCATATAGATTTGCCGCCCGTATCGCCAGCGCCTCGGCGTCCCCGGCAATCAGGAATCGCTTTTCGCGCGATTTGTCGCCCGCGACCAGCGTTACCGCGCGCCGGCCCACGCCGAACGCATCGGCCAGCAGCGCCGTAACGGCTTCATTCGCGGCGCCATCGACCGGCGGCGCGGCCACCTTTGCCACAAACCGCTCATCCCCGCCGGTCAACATCGGCCGCCGCGCGCGCGGGGTAGCGCGCACCGCGACGACCAGACCGTCGGGCGATTCGCTCCATGCGCTCAGAGCGGGACTGCGCCGCCCGTCGCGATATTTGCTGCCAGCCGCGCCAGCACCGTGTCGAGAATGGCGATCAGCACCAGCACGACGATCGGCGACACATCAAGCGCCCCGAAATCGGGCAGAACGCGACGGATAGGGCGATACAGCGGCTCGGTCAGCACCTGCAGCCCGTTCCACACCGAGCGGACGAAGTCATTGTGGGTATTGATGACGTTGAACGCGATCAGCCATGACAGGATCGCCTGCACGATCAGGATCCACCACAGCACGCTGAGCAGGATCCGGGCGATGTCGATCAGGGTTAGCAATCAGGCCTCCGCGTGTAATCTTGTCCACGCGGCATATCGGATCAGGCGTGGTCGCGACAAGGGCGGCTGTGGCTATCCCGCGCCGGTCATATCCCGGCATACCATTCGTAACCGGCGATATCCTCCCACAAACCCCCCTTGCCGCCGTGGATCGGCGCCAGATCGGCCACCGCTTCGATCCGTTCGACATATTTGGCGTGCTTGTAGCCCAGATGACGCTCCACGCGCAGCCGGACGGGCGCACCATGCCCCACATCCAGTCGCTGATCGTTCAGGCCGAGCGCCAGGATCGTCTGGGGATGGAGTGCATCGACCAGGTCAATCGACTCATAATAGGGCCGCCCCCCGGAATAACGATCGGCACAATGGAAAACGATATAGCGCGCATTGTCGCGCAAGCCCGCCGCGTCGAGCAGGGTGGCCAGCCGCGGCCCCTGCCACTTGCCGATCGCGCTCCACCCCTCGACACAATCATGGCGGGTGATCTGTGCGCGCTGGGGCATCGAGAGCATTTGCGCGACCGAAAAGGATTGCGGACGCGCCACCAGCCCGTCGACGCGCACGCGCCAGTCGGCAAAGCCCGAAGCGACGTGCGCATTGTAATCGGGTGTGTCGGGGTTGCGCGTGCCGTTGGTGCGGAACACCGGAGACATCTGATCCGGGCGGAACTCCCGCGCCAGGGCATTGCGGTCCATCAGCGCGCGCTGGGTCCACATATTCCAGTCGGCACCCTTGAACAGGATCGAGCGAAAGCCCTCATCCTGTCCCAGCGCGTCGCAGCCCGAGACCAGCCCCGCGGCCAGCCCGCCCACAAGCGCGCGGCGGGTTATCAGCATCCGGCTCATCGGTAATCCTCCCCCGGCACGCGCCATCGCCCGGTGATCATCGAGCGCACTTCATTGACGGGTCCGGCCAGCAGGACCAGCGCCAGATGGACGATGATGAATGCCGCCAGCGCCATCGCGACGATGAAATGGATCGACCGCGCCGATTGCCGCCCGCCAAACAGGTCGAGCATCCACGGCGCCGCCGCATTGAACCCCGGCGACATGGTCAGCCCGGTCGCGATCACCAGCGGGATCAGGATGAAGATGACCGCGACATAGCTGAGCTTTTGCAGTGTGTTGAACGTGCCAGGCTTTTCAGGATCGTGAAAGCGCAGCGCCAGATGCTCGCGAACGTCATGCGCCAGATGCGCGGGCGCCAGTTCGGCGCGGCGCACGCGCAATTCGCGCTGGAAATGGCGGTTGATCAGGCTGGCGACCATGAACGCCAGCAACCCAAAGCCCAGCACCAGCGCAAAGGTCAGATGCCATCGCCGCGCCAGCGCAAGGTTATAGGTGGATGGGATGGTCAGCCAGCCGGGAACGCGCCCACCCTCGAACACCCAGCCGACTCGGAACCAGGGCTGATCGAAATTGGCGCCATATTGCCCCCAATACAGATTTGGGTGCGCGTTCAGGATCATCAGGCCCGACCCCAGCAGCACAAAGATCGCCAGGGCATTGATCCAATGCCACAAACGGGTGGCCAGCTTGTGCTTTGCGATCCACATCGGCCCATCTCTCCGCATCGTGCCGCCCGTGTCAGGCATAGGCACGCGCGAAGAATACCACCGTCGTTACCGTCGTGACAAACAGCGTCCAGCCGCGAATCAAACCCGGCGGCAACCGGCGGCCGACCTGCGCGCCCAGCCATCCGCCGACAACGGCACCGAACAGCATCGGCACGCATGCCGCCCATCCGACCATGCCGAAACCGATGAACATCACGGTGGCCGCCGCATTGCTCATTGCCAGCATCAAGGTGCGCGGCGCCATCAGTCGGTGCGGCAACTCGCCTGCCAGCAGGCCCCAAACGGCCGTCAGCATCAGGCCCAGCCCGCCGCCGAAATAACCGCCATAGACACCCAGCAGAAGCTGAGCCCCGATCAACGTGCGCCGCCCCGGTGCGGCATGACGGTGCAACGCCGTAGCCGCGCGCCGGCCGAAAGCGATGGCAAGGGTGGCCAGCAGCAGCAGCCACGGAATGATCATGTCGAACGTCGATGTCGGCGTGAAGACAAGCAACAGGCTGCCGACCAACGCGGCGCAAAATGTCACGACCGCCAATGTCCGCACGCCTACGCCGCCAATTGGCTGAAAGCCGTCGCGATAGGCCCAGGCACTGGCAAGCGCCCCTGGCTGGAGCGCGACGTTCGAGGTCGCGTTGGCGATTGGGCTCGGCAGCCCGATGACGATCAGCGCCGGCATCGTCGCGAACGTCCCACCGCCCGCCAGCGCGTTCATTGCGCCGCCCAGCATTCCGGCACCGGCGGCAAGGGCAATGGTCAGCGGGTCCAGCATGACGCGCGCTTTCGCGGTTCGGGGCGGGGGTGTCCAGTGGGTGTGGGCGGGTCAATCCAGACCGGTATCGCTTTCGCGCGCCTTGGCAGGATATCGGTGTTGCCCTGCCCGGCGCCCTGATTGCACCCACCCGGAACGACCCGGCCGCCGCCGGGTTGGAACAGGTGCAATCAACAGGAGTGACCGCATGAACGAAGCACTCGACCTCGCCCGCATGCGGCTTAAGGCGTTTCGGGCGCAGATGGCAGCCGATGCGGTGATCGACGCGGAAAGTGGGCTGACCGCCGCCGACATCGACACGATCCTCGCCGCATGCCAGCCGCCCAGCGATCTGGAGCCGGGTGGCAGCATGGATATCGATGACCTGAGCGGTGCCGCCTGAACCTTAACCCAGCGCCGCCTGCTTTTCCGCCGCCAGCCGGTCCAGTTCGGCGCGGCTCTTCTTTTCGGCCGCCGTCTTCAACTGGCCGCATGCTGCGTCGATGTCGCGGCCGCGCGGGGTGCGCACGGGGGCGGAAATGCCGCCTTCGAACACGATTTCCGAAAAGCGCCGCACCCGGTCGGGCGTCGAGCATTCATAGGGCGCACCAGGCCACGGATTGAACGGGATCAGGTTGACCTTGGCCGGCAGGCGATAGTGGCGCAGCAGCCGGACCAGCTCGCGCGCATCCTCGTCGCTGTCGTTCTTGTCCTTAAGCATCACATATTCGAACGTAATGCGCCGCGCATTGTTGGCGCCGGGATAATCGGCGCATGCCTGAAGCAGCTCCTCGATCCCGTATTTGCGGTTCAGCGGCACGATTTCGTCGCGCACATCCTTGGTCACGGCATGGAGCGAGACGGCAAGGTTGACGCCGATTTCCTCACCCGCGCGCGCCATCATCGGCACCACGCCGCTGGTGGACAGGGTGATGCGCCGCTTGGACAGGGCTAGGCCGTCGCCGTCCATCACGATCTTCAACCCGTCACGCACCGCGTCGAAATTGTACAGCGGCTCGCCCATGCCCATCATCACGATGTTGGTCAGCATGCGCCCATCCGGGCTGGACGGCCATTCGCCCAGCGCGTCGCGCGCCAGCATGACCTGTCCGACGATCTCGCCCGCGCTCAGGTTGCGGACCAGCCGCATCGTGCCGGTGTGGCAGAAACGGCAGTTCAGCGTGCAGCCGACCTGACTGGAGACGCACAGCGTGCCCCGATCGGCATCGGGGATGAACACCATTTCGTAATCCTGCCCGTCGGGCGAGGTCAGCAGCCATTTGCGCGTGCCGTCGGACGACACCTGCGCTTCCTTGACGTCGGGGCGGCCGATGACGAAGCGTTCGGCCAGCCAGGGATGCTGCACCTTGGCAATGTCGGTCATCAGCGCAAAATCGGTGGCGCCGCGATTATAGATCCAGTGCCACAATTGCTTGGCGCGCAGCTTGGCCTGTTTCGCCTCCATCCCCGCGCCTTCCAGCGCGGCGCGGATCGCGGCCTTGTCCAGCCCGACAAGGTCGATGCGGCCGTCGGGGCGCGGCGCCACATCGCGGGTCACGGGCACGGGGTCGATGTGCCCAGGGATGGGCATGGGGGCGGCCGAGGCTGTCTGCATGACACGGCATATAGGCGATTTCGACCCGCCGCGCCAGTTCGCGGATGAATAGCGGTTTGTCATATTCCTGCCCCGCTTTGTCCGGTAGCGGACAGAACATGTCATTGATCGATCGCTTTCTCGATCGCGCCATCCGGCGCGGACAATTGACCGTCACCTTTCCCGGTGGTCGAACCCGAACCTATGGCACGCCCGATCCCGAACTTGGCGACGTTGCCATCCGCTTCACCGACGGGCGGGCGCTGCGGCAGTTGCTGGCCGACCCCAGCCTGGGCGCGGCAGAGGCGTTCATGGACGGGCGGCTGGTCATCGAACGCGGCGACATCCGCGATTTCCTGAACCTGGCCACCGCGAACAACCGTTGGGAGGAAGGTCGCGGCACGCTGGACGCCAGCACGCTGCGCCGGGGCATTGATTCAGTGCGTTTCCGCATCGATCGCATCAACATGGCGCGCCGGTCGAAGCGCAATGTCGCGCATCATTACGACCTGTCGGACCGGCTGTACGACCTGTTCCTTGACGTCGACCGTCAATATAGCTGCGCGTACTTTACCGACCCTTCAGTACCGCTGGAGCAGGCACAGCTGGACAAGAAGGCGCATATCGCCGCCAAGCTGGCGATCCAGCCGGGCATGAAAGTGCTGGACATCGGCTGTGGCTGGGGCGGGATGGCGCTGTACCTGCACCAGATGACGGGCGCAGAGGTGTGCGGCATCACCCTGTCCGAAGAACAGCTAAAGGTCGCACGGCGCCGTGCCGAAATGGCGGGCGTGGATGACAAGGTGCGGTTCGAGCTGATCGATTATCGCCATCTGACCGGCCAGTTCGACCGCATCGTGTCGGTCGGCATGTTCGAACATGTCGGACCCGCGCATTACCGCACCTTTTTCCGCCAGTGCCACCGCCTGCTGGCGCCCGACGGCGTGATGCTGCTGCACACCATCGGCCGTGCGGGTGGGCCCGGCGTGACCGATGCCTTTACCGCCAAATACATCTTCCCCGGCGGCTACATCCCTGCCCTGTCCGAAATCGCTCGCGGGCATGAGGGGCTTCGCATGTTCCTGACCGATGTAGAGGTGCTGCGGCTGCATTATGCCCACACCCTGGCCCATTGGTACGACCGGGTGGTCGCGGCCAAGGACGCCATCATCGATCTGTACGACGAGCGCTTCTATCGCATATGGACCTATTATCTGGCGGGGTGTGAGGTCAGTTTCCGGCATGGCGGCCTGGTCAATTACCAGCTGCAATATGCCCGTGACCGCCACGCTTTGCCCATCACGCGCGACTATATGATGGAGACGGAGGACCGGTTACGCGCGCAACCCGCCCGGCCATATCCAGTGTCAGCGGCGCAAACGACCGTCTGAGGGCCGGAACGGATCGCTCGCCCCCGCGCTTCCCGAATACCGCCGCTGCGGTTAGGATCGTTTCAAACGATACCAAGGAGGATGCCGTGACCGACGAGACCGAAGCCGAGCTGACCGGCACCACGCCGCGCCGCAACCCCAAGCCCGCCGTCGAAAAGATCGGCGACCGCCGATTGAAGCCGTCGACGTTGATGATGGGCCATGGTTTCGATCCCGCGCTGTCCGAAGGGTCGCTGAAGCCGCCGATCTTCCTGACCTCCACCTTCGTCTTTCCTAATGCAGCGGCGGGCAAGCGCCATTTCGAAGGGGTGACGGCCAAGCGCCCCGGCGGTGCGGAGGGTCTCGTCTATTCCCGGTTCAACGGCCCCAATCAGGAAATCCTGGAGGACCGGCTGGGCGTGTGGGAAGATGCCGAGGACGCATTGACCTTCTCCAGCGGCATGTCGGCGATCGGCACGCTGTTCCTCGCCTTTGTCCAGCCCGGCGACGTGATCGTCCATTCCGGCCCGCTTTATGCCGCGACCGAGACGATGATCGCGCGGTTGCTGGGCAAGTTCGGCGTCGAGTGGCTCGACTTCCCCGCCGGCGCGACGCGGGAGGAGATCGAGGGCGTTCTGGAACGCGCCAAGGCCAAGGGCCGCGTGCCGCTGATCTACCTCGAAAGCCCGGCCAATCCCACCAACGTGCTGGTCGATATCGAAGCCGTCGCCGCCGCGCGCGACGCGGTGTTCGCCGATGCGGGGGAAAAGCCACCCATCGCCATCGACAACACCTTTCTGGGCCCGCTGTGGCAGCAACCGCTGAAGCATGGGGCCGATCTGGTCGTCTACAGCCTGACCAAATATGCGGGCGGCCATTCGGATCTGGTCGCGGGCGGCGTGCTGGGATCGCGCAAGCACATGGACATGGTGCGCGCGATCCGGAACACGCTGGGCACGATTCTGGACCCCAATACCGCGTGGATGCTGCTGCGGAGTCTGGAAACGCTGGAGCTTCGCATGACGCGCGCAGGCGAAAACGCCGCCAAGGTGTGCGAATGGCTGCGCCATCATCCCAAGGTGGAGCGGATCGGCTATCTCGGTTTTCTCAAGGACGACCGACAGGCCGACATCTATGCCCGCCATTGCACCGGCGCGGGTTCCACCTTTTCGCTGTATCTGAAGGGCGGCGAGCGGGAGGCGTTTGCGTTCCTCGACGCGCTTCGCATCGCCAAGCTGGCGGTCAGCCTGGGCGGAACCGAAACCCTTGCTTCGGCCCCGGCGGCGATGACGCACCTGTCGGTGCCCGACGCACGCAAGGCCGCGCTGGACATTACCGACAATCTGGTCCGCATCTCGATCGGCGTCGAAGATGCCGACGACCTGATCGCCGATTTTGAACAGGCACTCGAACAAGTCTGATTGCGCAGGACAGCGGCAGCCCATATCCCGACTTCCGAATCAGATATGATCGGACTCGGGAGGGGCTATGTTCAGATCGTTCGTTGCCGCGACAATGATGCTCGCCGCCGCGCCACTGGCGGCGCAACAGGCCGACAAGCCCGAACCCGTCACCACGCCGGGTTCGGGCCGCTGGCCCGCTATGTTCGAGTCGCTTCCGGCCCTGCCCGACCATGTCGTCTATCGTCCGCAATCGCTGGAGCGTCTGGGCGACCGAAAGCTGGGTATTTACGTGTTCGGCAACGGCGCGTGCAGCGCCGACGGCACCAGTTCGCGCAACCACCTGCTCGACATCGCCTCGCACGGCTATCTGGCGGTCGCGCCCGGCACCATCCCCGCGAAGGAAAAGCCCTCAGCCCAAGGTGCGCGCCCTGCGGGCCAGCTGACCGCCTCCACTCCCGCCAGCGCGCTCAAGACCGCCATCAACTGGGCCGTTGCTGAAAATGAGCGGGCGGGCAGCCCCCTTCGCGGTCTGATCGACACCAGCCGCATCGCGATTTCAGGCTTCAGCTGCGGCGGGCTGCAGGCACTGATGAACGCAGGCGACCCACGTGTGAAAACCATCGTCGTGATGAACAGCGGCGTGTTCAACGACGGCGCGCGCGCCATCAACGGCATCGACGTTAGCAAAAGCGCGGTCGAAAAGCTGCGAATGCCGACGCTCTACGTGCTGGGCGGGCCAAGCGACATCGCGTACGAAAACGGCATGGACGATTACCGCCGCCTGACGGACATCCCGGCGGCAGTGGTCAACATTCCCGTCGGGCACGGCGGCACCTATATGCAACCCAATGGCGGCATCGCGGCCGAAGTGGTCAGCGCCTGGCTGGAATGGCAGCTATGGAACGACAGCAACGCCGCCGGAAAGTTCAAGGGCACCGATTGCGGCCTGTGCACCGACAAGCGGCTGACGATCGAGCGCAAGAATATCGATTGAGGGGGCGGCTGGAGCGGGTAGCGGGAATCGAACCCGCGTATTCAGCTTGGAAGGCTGCTGCACTACCATTGTGCTATACCCGCCCGCCGGCTCGCGTGGGCGAGCGCGTCGATTAGCCGCGCTGCGCCCGTGCTGCAAGTCCCTGCTTAACGCGTCGGCACTGGTTCCGGTCCGGTCCAGTCATAAAAGCCGCGCCCGCATTTCTTGCCGACCCAGCCCGCCTCGACATATTTGACCAGCAGCGGTGCGGGGCGGAATTTGGGGTCGCCCGTGCCCTCGAACAGCACGCGACAAATGTCGAGACAGGTGTCCAGGCCGATAAAGTCCGCCAGCGTCAGAGGACCCATCGGGTGATTGAGGCCAAGGCGTACCGCCGTGTCGATGTCGCGCACGCTCGCTACGCCCTCACCCAGTGCGAAGCAGGCTTCGTTGAGCATGGGCAGCAGCACGCGGTTGACGATGAAGCCTGGCGCGTCGTTGGCGTGGACGATTTCCTTGCCCAGCTTGCGCCCGAAGGCCTCCACCGCGTCGACCGTGGCATCGGCGGTGGCCAGGCCGCGGATCAGTTCGATCAGGCCCATGACGGGCACGGGGTTGAAGAAGTGCACGCCCATGAACCGCGCCGGATCGGGCGATGCCTGCGCCAGGCGGGTAATGGGAATCGAAGAGGTGTTGGATGCCAGGATCGCGCTGTCCGACAGCACCTTGCCAACGCTCTCGAAAATCTGGCGCTTGATCGCTTCGCGCTCGGTCGCGGCTTCGATCACCAGTTCGCATTTGCCCATGGCGGACACGTCATCGACGCACTCGATCCGGTCGAGCGCGGCGTCGCGGTCGGCAGCCGTGATCTTTTCCTTGTCCACCGCGCGGGCCAGTTGCTTGGCGATGCCGGCCTTACCCTGTTCCGCGCGCGCCTTGTCCACATCGGACAACATCACGTGAAAGCCTGCCTGAGCCGACACCTGGGCAATTCCCGCCCCCATCTGGCCCGCGCCGATCACGCCAACCGTCTGCATTGCATCACTCCCGATCATTTTACGTTGCGGCCAGCCTCTACCCGGTGATGCGGGGGCTGGCTACGTCAGGGCGCGGTTTCGGCGGGGCGCGCTTCGGCCAGGATCAGCGCGAACCAGCCCTTGGGGTCGTTCCATTCGGCAATCGGCGTCCAGCCGCCCGACCGCAACAGGACGCGCGTGCCGCGTTCCCCGTATTTGTGGCTGTTCTCGGTGTGGATGCTCTCCCCCGCCGTGATGGCAAAGGGGCGGCCATCGACGGTGAAGCGCACGTCGCGAACCGCCTCAAGATGCATTTCAATCCGCGATGCCGCGTCGTTCCACACCGCCTTGTGGCGGAAGGCGTCGAGGAGGATCGTCCCGCCCAGTTCGCGGTTGATCCGCTCCAGCAGATTCAGGTTGAACGCCGCCGTCACGCCCGCCGCGTCGTCATAGGCGGGGACCAGCACGTCGGGCGCCTTTACACGGTCGATGCCGATCAGCAGCAACGCTCCCTCACCCAGGCTGGTCCGCATGGCGCGCAACAGATCCGTCGCGGCAAAGGGGGTCATGTTGCCGATGGTCGAACCGGGGAAAAAGCCCAGCTTGGGCAGGTCCGCGACTGCCGCAGGCAGCGGCACAGGGTGCATGAAATTCGCTTCGACCGGATGGATTGGCAGGTCAGGAAAGCCCTTGCCTAGCTCGGCCGCCGATGCGCGCAGAAAGTCACCGGAAATGTCGATCGGCACATAGGCCGCCGGTTCGATGCAGTTCAGCAGGCGCGGCGTCTTGGTCGAGGAACCGGAGCCGAATTCGATCACCGCACGCCCCGGCTCCACCCGCACCGCCAGATCGGGACAGGCATCGCCCAGCAGCGCGATTTCGGTGCGAGTCGGATAATATTCGGGCAAATCGGTGATCGCCTCGAACAATTCGGAGCCGCGCCGGTCATAGAACCAGCGGGCCGGAATGGCGCGCGGGCGCGCGTTAAGGCCATTCAGAACATCGGCACGAAATGCCGGATCGGCCAGGCTGACCTGACCGTCCTCGATCTCGGGCTTCAACATGTCAGACATCCTTTGCCAGGCGCACGCCGGTGAACTGCCAGCGCTGATGGGGGTAGAAGAAGTTGCGATAGCTGGCGCGCGCATGGCCGCGCGGCGTGGCGCAGGAACCGCCGCGCAGCACGAACTGGCCGCTCATGAACTTGCCATTATATTCGCCAACGGCGCCTTCGGCCGCGCGGAAGCCGGGATAGGGGCGATAGGCGCTGCCCGTCCATTCCCACACATCCCCGAAAAAGGCGGGGCCGCCGGACGATGGACGTGGCTCGATCGCGCCTGCATGGTCCATCTGGTTGCCGCATGCGGGATCGTGCGCCGATGCCGCGCATTCCCATTCGGCCTCGCTCGGCAAGCGGGCGCCCGCCCAGCTGGCATAGGCGTCGGCCTCGTAAAAGCTGACATGCGTGACCGGCGCGGCGGGGTCGACGGGGCGGCGACCGTCAAGGCCGAAGCGGCTCCACCCGTCGCCGTCTCGAGACCAGTAAAGCGGTGCCTCGATCCCCTCGCCCTTCACCCATGCCCAGCCGTCGGACAGCCAGTGGCGCGCGTCGGTATATCCGCCATCGGCGATGAAGGCCGCCCATTCGCCGTTGGTGACCGTGCGGTCGGCAATGGCATGGGGCGCCAGCAATGTCGGGTGGCGCGGCCCTTCGCAGTCGAAGGCGAAACCGGCGCCGTCATGGCCGATCTCACCAATCCCTGCCGCGCCCTCGATCCAGCCAATCGGGGGCGGCATTTCCACCGGCTGCTTGCGCTGCTGCGGCCAGATGGCGGGTTCGCACGGATTTTCGGAAAACAGGTGCAGTATATCGGTGGCCAGCAATTCCTGATGCTGCTGTTCGTGATGGCAGCCAAGCTCGATCAGCTCGACCACCGCCGGTGGCAGCGTGTCGATCGCATCCAGCACCGCATCGGTCACCGCTGCGCGATAGGCCAGCACCTCGTCCAGCGTCGGGCGCGTGATCATGCCACGACGATGCCGCGCATGGCGCGCGCCCTCCGCCTCGTAATAGCTGTTGAACAGAAAGGGGAAGCGCGGATCGTGCAGCCGGTATCCGGGCACATGGTCGCGCAGGATGAAGGTTTCGAAAAACCACGTCGTATGCGCCAGGTGCCATTTTGCCGGCGACGCGTCGGGCATCGACTGAACGGTTGCGTCGGCATCGCTCAACGGTGCGACCAGCGCCTCGCTCAGCGACCGGACATGCGCGAACAGACTGGCGGCGGAACTGGTGCTCGCGGGCTGACGGCGGGGTTGCAAAACGTCTCTCCCGAACTTCGGGACGCGTGCCAAACCACTGTCAGACGTTCAGCGCGATGCCCCCGGAACCCACAAAACGTCGTCACGGCCGTTTTGGTTCAATGATCGCGCAATAACAAAAAGCAGATCGGACAAACGGTTGATGTAGATCAGCGCCTGCGGATTGAGCGCCCGCTGCGCCGCTGCGGCGACCATGCTGCGCTCCGCGCGGCGCGCGGTGGCGCGCGCCACATGCATCGCCGCCGCCGCCGCACTGCCACCGGGCAGGACGAAACTGGTCAGCGGCTCAAGCGCGTCGTTCGCAGCGTCGATCATGCCCTCGATCCGGCTGACCTGTGCCGCGCTGACCCGCAGGTCATGCTCGCCCGGCGCATCGGGACGCCACGGCGTCGCCAGATCGGCGCCCAGGTCGAACAGCTCGTTCTGAACCATCGACAATTCGCGGCGAAGCGGCCCGTCGGCCATCTGTACCAGCGCGACGCCCAACGCGGAATTCGCCTCGTCCACATCGCCGATTGCCGCCATCAGCGGATCGGCCTTGGACACGCGCGACCCGTCGACCAGTCCGGTGGTCCCGGCATCGCCGGTGCGCGTATAGATTTTGTTGAGCTTGACCAGGGGATCAGGTCCGGCCGGCGGCGAACATGATGACGACGACGATCAGGATAGCCAACGCCTGAAAGAAGATGCGGAACTGCATCATCTTGTTCGACTTGACCGACGATGCGGACGGCCCGTCGCCCTTCAACTCAGCCTCCGTCGTCCTGAGGAAAGCGACGATGCCGCGGACCAGCGCGACGACCGTCGCGATCATCGCGGCGATCAGCAGGATGACGAGGAAGGTGTTCATATCCCCAACCTAGTCATTCGCGACGCCGAAACCAAGCGGCAGTCGCCCTGCCCTTAGGTCCATGGCAAAGACAGCGCCATCGATCCCCGCCGCGCGCAGATCGGCCAGTGCGGGCGCCCCGTTGCGTTTGGCCAGCCGCTGTCCGTCTGGACCGGTCAACAGCGGATGGTGGCGATAGACGGGCGTGGGCAGGACCAGGAGCGCCTGCAACACCCGGTGAACATGGGTGGCGGCGAAAAGGTCGACGCCGCGCACGACGTGGCTGACCCCCTGCGCGGCATCATCCACCGTCACCGACAGGTGATAGCTGGACGGTGCATCCTTTCGCGCAATCACGACATCGCCCTGCGCCAGCGGATTGGCCATGACCGGCCCGGCGATCTCGTCAGTCCATGACAGCGGCCCTGTGCGCTCGACCGCGCGCGCCATATCCAGCCGCCAGCAATGCGGCGCATCGGCATCGACCCCCCGCCCGCGACAGGTGCCGGGATAGATAACGCCCCCCGCCCCATGCGGCGCGCTGGCGGCAGCAGCGATGTCGGCGCGCGTGCAGACGCAGCGATAGGCCAGCCCCATCGCCGCCAGCCGCTCCAGCGCCCCGGCATAAAGCGAAAGACGCTGTGACTGGAACACCACCGGCTCGTCCCATGCCAGCCCCAGCCAGCGCAGGTCGTCGATGATGCCCGCGACATGTTCGGCGCGGCTGCGCGTGCCGTCGATATCCTCGATCCGCAGCAGGAATTGCCCGCCCGAGGCGCGGGCCCGGTCATGCGCTTGAATCGCGGAGAAAGCGTGGCCGGCATGAAGTCGCCCGGTGGGGCTGGGCGCAAAGCGGGTGACGACAGCCTTGCTCATCCTGGCCCTTGACCCTGTGTCCTGTCCCATGCTGTCATGCTGATGTCATCCTGTTCGGCGACAGGGGACTTGCGCGTTGGTGACCTGGGAGCTTCCATGTACCATCCCGATCTGATCCGCCATCCGGACAGTTGCCCGGCACTGGTACTGAATGCCGATTTTACGCCACTCAGCTATTATCCGTTGAGCGTCTGGCCATGGCAAACCGCGATCAAGGCGGTGTTTCTCGACCGGGTCAACATCATCTCCCACTATGAGCGGGAGATCCGAAGTCCCAGCGCGACGCTGAAACTGCCTTCAGTGATCGCGCTCAAACAATATGTGAAACCGTCCCAGTTCCCCGCCTTCACCCGTTTCAACCTGTTCCTTCGCGACAAGTTCACTTGTCAATATTGCGGGACCCCGTCCGACCTCACCTTCGATCATGTCGTGCCGCGTGCCTATGGCGGTCGCACCACATGGGAAAATGTCGTCACCGCCTGTGCACCGTGCAACCTGAAAAAGGGCGGACGCACCCCACGCGAAGCGCATATGCCGCTGGCCGAAACGCCGATCCGCCCCACCAGCTGGCACCTTCAGGAAAATGGCCGGCGCTTTCCGCCCAATTACCTGCATGAGACCTGGCACGACTGGCTGTACTGGGATGTCGAGCTGGATGCGTAGCGCAAATCAGGTGGCCATGGGCAACCGCAAACGGACCAGCAGCCCGCCCAGATCCTCGCTTTCCTCAAGGCTGACCGTGCCTTCATAGATTTCGGCCACATCGCGCACGATGGCCAGGCCAAGGCCGGTGCCCGGCTTGCCGCTATCCAGCCGCACACCCCGATCAAAGATGCGGACGCGATCCGCCTCTGGAATACCAGTGCCGTCATCCTCAACCATGATTTCGACGAAACCCGCGGTGGCGCCCACGGTGATGAACACGCTGCCCCCGCCATATTTGGCGGCGTTTTCAACCAGATTGCCCAGCAGATCGTCCAGATCCTGCCGCTCGATATGCGCAACCAGATCCTTTCGGCCGTCAATGTCGATGCGGACGTGCCGGTACAGCCGCGCGACGGCGCGCTCGACCGCTTCGATCGAGGGCCAGACCTCAGCCCGGCTGTGCGCCGATCCACGCCGCCCCACCGCGCGGGCGCGGGCCAGGTGGTGATCGACCTGCCGCCGCATCGTCCGCGCCTCCCGCACCACGGTTTCGGGAAGATCCTCGCTCCCCGCGGCGGCGGCGTTCATGATAACGGTCAACGGCGTCTTGAGCGCATGGGCGAGGTTGCCCGCATGGCGGCGCGCTTCTTCGGCCTGTGTTTCGTTATGCTGGATCAGCGCGTTCAGTTCCTCAACCATCGGCGCGACTTCAGCGGGCATCGGCCCTTCGATCCGGGGCGAGTTGCCAACCCGCATTCGCGCCAGTTCGCGACGCAGTTTCTTCAGCGGCAACAGCCCGTACCAGGTTTGCAGCGCGGCCATGACGATAAGGCCAACGCCCAGCAACAGGAAGCTGCGCACCAGCGTCTGGCGCAAGGCGGCGATCTGGGCATTCAGCATCTCGCGGCTCTGCGCGATCTGGAACCGCCACCACACTGACGATCCAGGAAGTTTCACGTCGCGTTCGGCGATGCGGAGCTGTTCGTCGGTGAACTCTGCAGAGTCATAGGTGTGGACCGACCCGTTGGGCGCATGGGCGCTGACGCGCAGCCGCCGATCCCACAATGAGCGCGACCGGAACGGCTCCATCCCCGATCCGGAAACCTGCCAGTAAAGCCCGGAATAGGGTTCGAAAAATCGCTGGTCGGCCAGTTCGCGATTGAACCTAACTTCGCCTGTGTCGTCGATCTCCGCCGAAATCATCATCGACGTGATCAGATAATCGAGCTGGTCGTCGAAATTACGTGTGATCGCCCCTGTCAGCACGCGGTCCAGTGCAAAGCCGCCCCCTGCCAGCAGCAGCAGGATCCACGCCGACGCGATGAAGATCATTCGCCGGCTGAGCGACCCGGTCACGCGCACATAGGGGCGCGGGCGGTCGGCGGGCGCAGGATCGCTGGACATGGGCCGGCTTTTCAGGCCGCCGGAGCGTCCGCAGGATCGTCGAGGCTATAGCCCAGACCGCGAATGGTGGTGATGACATCGGCACCCAGTTTCTTGCGGATGCGCGTCACGAATACTTCGATCGTATTGGAATCGCGGTCGAAATCCTGATCGTAGATATGCTCGATCAATTCGGTACGGCTGACGACCTTGCCCTTGTGATGCAGCAGATAGGACAGCAGTTTATATTCCTGCGCCGTCAACTTCACCGGGTTGCCGCCCTTGGTCACCTTGCCCGAACGGGTATCGAGGCGGATGTCGCCAGCGGTCAGTTCGGCCGATGCGTTGCCGCTGGCCCGGCGGATCAGCGCGCGCAGGCGAGCAATCAGCTCCTCGGTCTGGAATGGCTTGGCGACATAATCGTCGGCGCCCGCATCCAGCCCGGCCACCTTGTCCGACCAGCTGTCGCGCGCGGTCAACACCAGCACCGGCGTCGTCCGCCCGTCGCGCCGCCAGCGGTCCAGCACGGTCAGCCCGTCAATCTCCGGCAAGCCGAGGTCCAGGATGATCGCGTCATATTGTTCGGTGGAGCCGAGGAAATGCCCCTCTTCCCCGTCGGATGCGGTATCGACGGCATAGCCCGCGCCGGTCAGCGTATTCGACAGTTGCTGGCGCAGATTCGGTTCGTCCTCGACGATCAAGACGCGCATGGCGCTCCCCTAAAACTTGGTGACGTTCAATCGCCCGACCGGCTCAACACCTGACCCGACCGGCCATCGACATCAACCCAGATTACATTTCCATCGCGCAGGAACTTCAGAGTGTAAACCGTGGTTCCCGAATCGAAGTCGAAACCCAGGTAACGCGCACCGCGCATCCGTGGCACGACGCGGCGTTCGATTTCACGAAGCGGCAGGATGCGGCCTTCGACACGCGCCGCGCGGGCGGCACGGTGGTCGTCGCGCTGCTGTGCGCCGACGGCGATGGAGGGTACCCCCGCCACTGCGCTCGCAAACGCGACCAGAACGCCCAACCCCTTCATCTCCATGGCGCATCGCATAGGGCCGGGGGCTTGAACAGCCTCTGAATGGGATCGCCGCTGCGAGGCAACTTGCGCGTTGCAGGGTTGCCACGGTAACGGCCCCCGATGGCCGCACCTGTCCTTGCCTATGAAGAGCTTGGCCTGATCCAGGGATCGGGCTGGCTGTTCCGCAATCTCAACCTGTATATCGGCGCACGCGACCGGCTGGCGCTGATCGGGCGCAACGGCGCGGGCAAGACCACGCTGATGAAGCTGATCGCCGGCACCATCGATTCGGATGAGGGGCGGCGCGTCATCGTGCCGGGCACCCATGTCGTGATGCTGGAACAGGATCCGCAAGTCACCGGATGCGCCACGCTGCTGGATTTCGTCCTGCGTGGTGACGACGCCCCGCCCCGGCATGAGGCAGAGGCGATTGCCGATCAGCTGGGCATCGACCTGTCGCGCGAAGCCGCGACCGCCAGCGGCGGCGAACGGCGTCGCGCCGCGATCGCCCGCGCGCTGGCGCAGGACCCCGATGTGCTGCTGCTGGACGAGCCGACCAACCAT
The DNA here is from genome assembly GCF_041321155.1 of Sphingomonas sp. IW22. Lineage (GTDB taxonomy): Bacteria > Pseudomonadota > Alphaproteobacteria > Sphingomonadales > Sphingomonadaceae > Sphingomonas. The sequence continues at coordinate 1,224,907 of NZ_JBGGWB010000001.1, forward strand.
CTCGACATCACCGCGATCGAATGGCTGGAGGACTGGCTGCAACGCTTTCGCGGCGCGTTCGTCGTGATCAGCCACGACCGCACCTTCCTGACGCGGCTGACCAAACAGACGCTGTGGCTGGACCGGGGCGGCATCCGCCGGGCCGAAGTCGGCTTTGGCGGATTCGAGGCGTGGACCGAACAGGTCGCGGCCGAGGAGCAGCGCGCCGCCGAAAAGCTGGATGCGCGCCTGAAACTTGAGGAACACTGGCTGCAACGCGGCGTCACCGGGCGGCGCAAGCGTAATCAGGGCCGCCTGACCAAATTGCTGGAGATGCGCGCCGAACGCGCAGCGATGCAGGGGATGCAGGGCGCCGCCAATCTGGTCACCAGCGCCGACGATTCGAAAACGCGTGTCGTCATCGACGCCAAGGGCGTGTCGAAAACTTATGGCGACCGCACCATCCTGCGCGACTTTTCGCTGCGGGTGACGCGGCGCGACCGGATCGGCATCGTCGGCCCCAATGGGGCGGGCAAATCGACGCTGATCAAGCTGCTGACCGGCCAGCTCCAACCCGATACGGGCGAGGTGAAGCTGGCCAAGACGCTGGACCCTGTCATCATCGACCAGCAGCGCAGCAAGATGGAGCCGGAAAAGACGGTGCGCGACGTGCTGGCCGATGGCGGCGAGTGGATCGACGTGCTGGGCGTTCGCAAGCACGTGCACGGCTATTTGCAGGAATTTCTGTTCGCGCCCGAACTGATCGATGCAAAGGTCGGCACGCTGTCCGGCGGTGAGCGCTCGCGCCTGCTGTTGGCGCGTGAATTCGCGCGGCCATCGAACCTGATGGTGCTGGACGAGCCGACCAACGATCTCGACCTCGAAACGCTCGATCTGCTTCAGGAAGTGATCGGCGATTATGAGGGCACGGTGCTGATCGTCAGCCACGATCGCGATTTTCTGGACCGGACGGTAACGGTCACGCTGGGGCTGGACGGTACCGGCACGATCGACGCGGTGCCCGGCGGCTATGCTGATTGGGAGGCCAAGCGAAAGATACGGCAGACAGCGGCAAAAAAGGCCGCCGCGCCCAAGCCGGTCGATGCGCCCAAACCCAGGAGCGTCAAGCTGAGCTACAAGGACCAGCGCGACTATGACCTGCTGCCAGCCCGGATCGAGGCGATCGACGCGGAAGTCGCCAAGCTGGAAGCCGCGATGGGCGACCCCGACCTGTATGTGAAAGACCCGGCGCGCTTCGACAAGCTGGGCAAGGACATCGCCCGCCTGCGCGACGAAAAGGACGCTGCCGAACTGCGCTGGCTGGAACTGGCCGAACAGGTCGAGGGGCTGGGCTGACGCAACCGCGCCAGCCCGGCACCCAAAGGATCAGGCGCGCAGCAGCTCGTTGATGCTGGTCTTGGCGCGCGTCTGTTCGTCGACGCGCTTGACGATCACGGCGCAATACAGCGCGGGCTTGCCCTCACCGCCGCCCAGCGTGCCCGGCACGACGACTGCATAGGGCGGCACTTCGCCCATCATAATCTCACCCGTGGCGCGGTCGACGATCTTGGTCGATGCGCCCAGATACACGCCCATCGACAGCACCGCGCCGCGCCGCACGATCACGCCCTCGGCCACTTCGGCACGCGCACCGATGAAGGCGCCGTCCTCGATCACAACGGGATTGGCCTGAAGCGGCTCCAGCACGCCGCCGATCCCGGCACCGCCCGACAGATGCACGTCGCGGCCGATCTGGGCACAGCTGCCCACCGTCGCCCAGGTGTCGACCATCGTGCCTTCACCGACATAAGCGCCGATATTGACGAAGCTGGGCATCAGCACCGCGCCCTTGCCGACAAAGCTGCCGCGGCGCACGACGCTGCCGGGCACGGCGCGGAAACCGGCGCCGCGAAACGCGTCCGCGTCCCATCCGGTGAACTTCGACGGCACCTTGTCGAACCAGTTGGCGCCGCCCGGCCCCGGCATCACTTCGTTATCGTTCAGGCGGAACGACAGCAGCACCGCCTTTTTCAGCCACTGGTTGACGATCCACTCACTGCCCTCGCCCGGCTCCGCCACGCGCGCGGTGCCGCTGTCGAGCAGCGCCAGAGCGGTGTCCACCGCCTCGCGCACTTCGCCGATGGTCGCGGTCGACAGGCTGGCGCGATCGTCCCACGCGGCGTCGATCACGGACTTCAGTTGGTCGTGCATGTTTCCTCCCAGATGGCGGTGAGCCACGCCGTCAGGTCGGGCGTGGTGAAATCGATATGTGCAGGGTCCACCCCGACCTGTTCCGATCCGTTGTCGATCCAGACCGTCGTCATGCCGATCGCCTTGGCGGGCGGCAGGTTGCGGGCCATGTCCTCGACAAACAGGGCTGTATTGGGGTCGATGGCATAGGCGTCGCACAGCCCGGCATAGGCATGGGGATGCGGCTTGGGCCGATAACCGGTCGCGCGGATGTCGTGCACCCCTTCGAAACTGTCGGCCAACCCCAGCCGCTCCAGCACACGCCCTGCATAGGGACCGTCGCCATTGGTGAAGACCAGCTTGCGCCCCGGCAGCCGGGCGATCGCCTCCACCAGCCGGTCGTTGGCGCTCAACGCGCTCATGTCGACATCGTGGACGAAGGTCAGGAAATCATGCGGATCGATGTTCCGCGCGGCCATCAGCCCCGACAATGTGGTGCCATGCTCGCGGAAATGCCGCTTCTGAATGGCAAAGGCGGTGTCGCGGTCGCACCCTTCGAGCGCGCACACATAATCGGTCATCCGCGCCTCGATCTGCGCGAACAGCGTCGCGCCCGCCGGATACAGCGTGTTGTCGAGGTCGAAGATCCAGGTGTCGATATGTGCGAGCCGGGGGTCCATGACGCCGCGCGTGTAGGCGGGTGCCGCGAACGGAGCAACCATGGCGAGCAGGGGTTTAGCGCCCCCAAGCCCCGCTTCACTGGCGAGGCGCATGGACCGCCCCCATCTTGCTGGCCATGACCCGACATTCCCTCCTCGACCTGGTCCCCGTTCGTCAGGGGTCCGACGTTAGCACCGCTCTTGGCGAAGCCGCCGAACTGGCCGCCCATGCCGAATCGCACGGCTTCACCCGTTACTGGGTGGCCGAACATCACGGGATGCCGGGCATTGCCGGTGGAGCGACGTCGGTCGTGCTGGCGCATGTCGGGGCGGCGACCAAGAGCATCCGCATCGGTGCAGGGGGCATCATGCTGCCCAATCATGCGCCGCTGGCGATTGCCGAGCAGTTCGGGACGCTGGACGCGCTGTATCCGGGACGCATCGACCTGGGCCTTGGCCGTGCGCCGGGGTCGGACCAGCGCGTGATGCGCGCGATGCGCCGCACGCTGGACGCGAACGGTCCCGACCAGTTCCCGCAGGATATCATAGAGCTGCAAAGCTATTTCGCCAATGACGGCCGCACCGGCATCGAAGCGACGCCCGGCGCCGGTGCCAACATCGAGATGTGGGTCCTTGGCTCCAGCCTGTACGGCGCTCAGCTCGCCGCCGCGCTTGGCCTGCCCTATGCCTTTGCCTCGCACTTCGCGCCCGATGCGCTGGATCAGGCGCTGGAGACCTATCGCCGGCTGTTCCGCCCGTCGGAGCGGCTGGAGCGGCCCTATGTCGCGGCGGGCTTCAATATCTTTGCCGCCGATACCGATGAGGAAGCGCGCTATATTGCCAGTTCGATGGAGCAGAGCTTCGTCGCGCTTCGCACCGGCAATCCCGGCCGCCTGCCGCCGCCTGTCGCCGATTATCGCGCGGGTCTGGGCGCACAGGGCACTGCGATCCTCGACCACGTCCTGTCCTGTTCCGCCATCGGCGCGCCCGCGACGGTGAAGCGACAGATCGACGCGTTCATCGCGCGTACTGGCGTTGATGAGGTGATTCTGACGGGCGCAACTTATGACCCCCAGGCGCGCGCGAAGAGCCTGGCGATCGGCGCCGAATTGATGGACGCGCGCGTCGCGGCCTGAAAACTGGTAAGGGGGTGCCTCCGATAACGGGAGGGGGCACCTTCGATGTTGCAGTTGGTCGTTGCGGTCGCGGCTTTTGTCGGCACGCACTTCCTGCTTTCTCATCCCCTGCGCGCGTCCATCGTCGCGCGCACCGGGGAAGCGGCGTTTCTGGGCATCTATTCGCTGGTCGCCTTCGCAACGCTGGGCTGGGTCTGGCACGCATATGCCACCGCGCCGGTTCAGGCGATGCTGTGGCCGGTCGGCGATGCGATATGGGCCGTCGCGACCATTATCATGCTGGTGGCCAGCGTGCTGCTGATGGGATCGCTGATCGGCAATCCCGCCGCCCCCAATCCTGCCGCCGATGCCGGGGAGCAGCCGGTGCCGCCCGCGCGCGGCGTATTCGCGATTACGCGCCACCCGATGATGTGGGCCTTTGCCCTGTGGGCGGCTGCGCATGTGATGGTGTTTCCGGTGCCAGCGCAGATGGTGCTGGCGAGCGGCATCGCGCTGCTGGCGCTGGCGGGCGCGGCCCTTCAGGATGCGAAAAAGGAACGGCTGCAACCTGCGCGTTGGCGAGAGTGGGAGGGCCGGACCAGTTACCTGCCCTTTGCCGCGATTGCCCGCGGGCGGGCGCGCCTTGGCGGGTTTCGCGCGCATGATCTGGCTGGCGGCGTCGCGATCTGGCTGGCCGCCACCTGGGCGCACATGCCGTTGGCGGGGTGGGCTGCGGGAATCTGGCGCTGGATCAGTCTTTGAACAGCGACGGGCCGCGCTCCCCAAAAGGAACGCGGCCCGTGCTGGTCACACTGGCAATGCGATTAGAATGCGCCGGTCAGCGAAACCACGATCGTACCGTCGGAGATCGAATCGACCCCGCCCTTCGAGAAGTTGGGCAGCAGATAGGCGCTCTCGGCCCGGCTGATGTCGGTGTCGATATAGGACACGCCCAGAACCAGGTTCTTGTAGGTAAAGTCCGCGCCAAGCGTCCAATCCCAATAAGTGCCCGTCGGCGCAACGCTGGTGCCGTTCGGGCCCAGGCCCGAATTACCGTCAGAATAGCCGATATGCGCGCGCAGCGAGACCGGCGTGTTCGGCACTGCCGCCACTGCGTCACCCGACAGATACAGATTGTCTTCCGAGTCGCCCGGATCGTTCGGCACGCCGGCAACCGCATCGGCGCCAGTGAAGAACCAACGGCCCAGCGCTTCCTGCTTGGGCGCATAGAAGGCGCCCGCGGTCAGCGTGACGGGACCGGTGGTGCCCGACAGCTTGACATAGGGTTCGGCGAAATCGGTAATGTCGGCGCCGCCCGGATACATGTACCAGGTGACACCCACGTCCAGCGTGCCGCCGCCACCGATCGGGGTCTTGAACCCGCCGATCAGGTCAAGTTCCATGCTGGCGCCGCCGAACGTACCCCAGCCCGCCAGGTTCGAACCCCAGGTGCCGACGTAAAGGCCGCTTTCGTGCGAAATAGTGAGGCCACCTTGAATGGCCATTTCCTTGTCCGTCTGCGACACACCGCGAAAGCGATAGTCGGAGGCCAAGGTAACGCTGCCGGAGACGGTGACCGGCTCGGGCGGCGCCGTCTCTTCCTGCGCCATGGCAGGCGTTGCACATGCGAGGAGAAGGGCCGGAAGCCCGAGTGTAGAGAAACGCATCGTGTCCCTTTCAGTTTGAAGGCGATGGTTCTCTCCTGCTGTCGGGATGCCGCGTCCTTTATGCTGAAAGCATGCGCAGTCGTTCGCCGACACCAACTTTTTGCCGCATCATGCCGCGCCGCACAAGATCATTCCGGGTTCAGATGCAAAAGGGCGGCAACTGTTGCCGCCCCGCAACAAAGGTTGCTGTCGTAACCGCTCAGCGAACGGCAATGATCGCGTCGATCTCCACCACCGCGCCCAGTGGCAGCACAGCCACACCCACGGCGCTACGCGCATGGCGGCCGGGCTCGCCGAGCACGTCGATCATCAGTTCGGACGCGCCATTGGCGACCTTTGCCTGGTCGGTGAAACCGGGGGCGGAATTGACGAAAACGCCCAGTTTCACAATGCGCTCGATCCGCGACAGATCGCCGTCCAGCGCGCGGCGCGCCTGTGCCAGCAGCATCATCGCGCACCGCTTTGCCGCTTCCTGCGCGAAAGGAATCTCGCGATCTTCGCCCACGCGGCCGGTCATCAGCGCACCGTCCTGAAATGGCAACTGCCCCGAAATGTGAAGCAGCCCGCCATGGATGACCGTGGGGACATAGGCCGCCACCGGCGCGGCGGCTTCGGGGAGGGTCAGGCCGAGTTCGGCCAGGCGATCGTCGATGCTCTGGGTCATGGCGCCGATGTGCCGTGCGCGGCGTCGGCGGGCAAGCCCGAAGCGAAACGCGCACCGATCCACGTCACGGCATCCTGCCAGTCGTCGATTCGCACATGGGCATGCGGCGCCGCCGGCATCACCGACGCCATTTCGGGCTCCGCGATCATCTGTAGCCGGTGAACCTGTGGCGCGGCGCGCGCGACCGATTCGTGGTGCACGGCCAGGTCGTCAACGAATACCGTAACCGGGCCGCCATGTTCGGCGACGAGTCGCGCCACCGGCTCCCCCTTGCCGCCCTGATTGCATTCGACGCGATGGGCGATCCCGTGCATCGCCAGCTGCTCGATGCGGTGCGTGCGGCAATGATCCTGCAAATTGGTCAGGATGACGATATCCGCCGCCTCCGCCAGCGTCGCCAGCGCCTCGCGCGCATGAGGTACCAGCGTCTGACGGTGCATTTCATCTGGGAAGAAGCCGCCCAGCAGCGACCACATTTCCGCCGTGCTGGGGCGGGTACCGTCGGCACGCGTCATCGCGCTGGCGAAATCGTGGCTATAGGCGAATTCGATCGCGTGCACTTCGTCCAGCCAGGTGCGGAAATGCCGCACCATGTGCAAAAGCACCTCATCGCAATCGCAGATCAGCAACGGTTTCATCGTTCCTCCAGCACCCGGCGTGCGCGAATCAGGGCAAGCGGTTCGACGTCCAGCGCGGCGGCGCATGCGACCAGATCAGGTTCGTGCGCCTCCAGAAAGCCCAGCACCGCCGCCAGGGTCGCCGGCTCCCCCGCCCGTGCGCGCAGCGCCGCTGCGTCCAGACCCGTCACCGCCAGCAGCCGATCGGCCCGTGCGCCGTCGCTGACAAGCCATGCCAGCGCGTGCAACGCCATCGCATCCGGATCACCATCTGCATTTGTCTCGCGGATCGGCATGGAATAGAAGTTCGCTACAATGGATGACACCGCCGCCTTGGCAATCCGGGTCCTCGTTGTCGAGGATAACGAGCTTAATCTTAAGCTCTTTTGCGATTTGCTGCGTGCGCATGGATTCGCGCCGGAGCCGGTGCGCGACGGGCGGGAAGCCGTGGCCCGCGCGCGCGAAATCGACCCGGACCTGATTATCACCGACATTCAGCTGCCACATGTCACCGGTTTGGAGCTGATCCAGCAGTTTCGCGCGGATCCCGGGCTGAACGCGGTGCCGATCATGGCAGTCACCGCCTATGCCGGACATGACGACGAGGCCCGCATTCGCGCGGCGGGCGCCAACGCCTATGTCTCCAAACCGATTTCGGTTTTGCGCTTTATCGAGGAAGTGCGGGCACTGCTGCCACCAAAGCCCTGAGGTTGTTCAGGCGGCCTTGCGCATTTCCAGCCGACCCCAGATTTCGACCAGCGCCTCGGTCAGGTCGCGCATCATCGCTTCGTCATGCGCCGGACCCGGCGTGAAGCGCAGCCGTTCGGTGCCGCGTGGCACTGTCGGGTAATTGATGGGCTGAACATACACGCCATATTCGGCCAGCAGAATGTCGCTAATCCGCTTGGCCTTTACGGGGTCGCCAACCATCAGCGGGACGATATGCGTGGTCGAGGCCATGACCGGCAGCCCGGCGTCCGCGAACATCGTCTTCAGCCGCTGTGCCGCCGCCTGCTGCCCATCCCGCTCAGCGCTGGACGATTTCAGGTGACGCACGCTGGCCAGCACGCCCGCGACCAGCACCGGGGACAGGCTGGTGGTGAAGATGAAACCGGGCGCATAGCTGCGGATCACGTCGATGATCGTGCGGTCCGCTGCGATGTAACCGCCCATTACGCCGAACGCCTTGCCCAGCGTCCCTTCGATGATGGTCAGCCGGTGTGCGGCCGCGTCGCGTTCGGAAATGCCGCCGCCGCGCGCGCCGTACATGCCGACCGCGTGGACTTCATCAAGGTAAGTCAGCGCGTTATATTTGTCAGCCAGGTCGCAGATCGCGTGGATGGGCGCCACGTCACCATCCATCGAATAGACGCTTTCGAACGCGATCAGCTTGGGCACCGACGGATCGTCCGCGGCAAGCAACTCTTCCAGATGCGCGACATCATTGTGACGGAAGACGCGCTTCTCGCAGCCCGAATTGCGGATACCCGCGATCATGGATGCGTGGTTCAGCTCGTCGGAATAGATGATGCAGCCCGGCAGCACGCGCGCCAGCGTCGACAGCGTGGCTTCGTTCGAGACATAGCCCGACGTGAACAGCAGCGCCGCTTCCTTGCTGTGCAGGTCGGCCAGCTCACCTTCCAGGTCGATATGATAATGGGTGTTGCCACCGATATTGCGGGTGCCGCCCGATCCGGCGCCGACATCGTGCAGCGCCTCTTCCATGGCGGCGATGACCTTGGGATGCTGTCCCATCGCCAGATAGTCGTTCGAACACCAGACCGTGATCGGCTTCGGCCCGTTATGCCCGGCAAAGCAGCGCGCGTTGGGGAACGCGCCCTTGTTTCGCAGGATGTCGATAAACACCCGGTAACGACCCTCGACATGCAGCCGGTCGATCGCCTGCGAGAATACGCGGCTGTAATCCACCGCGGGGGGCATGTTGCGCGCCTCGATCATGCGGGCGTGATGTAGCGGCAATTCACGCACTTTTCCAGCGCGATCGCACTGCAGCAAATGCACCGTCCGGCGACAAAAAAGCCTGTTCAAACGCAGATTTGCTTTCGATCAAAGTGAACCTGCGATGACTGTGATAAGGATTTTTCATCGCCGCCGCCGGAGTCCCTTCTAAACAGCATGCGGCGACTGAGAGACTTGCGTGCTCCCGCTTTTCATTGAGGAGCTGTTCGATGCAGACCAATGACCGCGAATATTTTCGCGACCGTGCGGCGCAGGAAAGCGCCGCTGCCAATAGCTGTCACGACGTGACCGCGCGCCGCGTCCATCTTGAGCTGGCCGAGCGTTATCGCGCGCTGGCCGCCCCTGCCGACAAGACGTCATGATGCCCGAATGAAAAGAGCCGCGACGCAACCGCCGCGGCTCCTTTCGAAGACCTGAATTGTCGATCGATCAGCCGTCGTAATCGCCACCGACATTCTGGTTGCGCGGCGGCGCGGCGGCGGTAAGGCGCAGCGCCTCTGCCGAAGCCGACAGCGAGCCGACCTCATCCGGCGCTTCCTCATCGTCGATCTGGACGCGCTGAAGGCTGGACACGACCGATTCGTGCAGATTGTCGGGACGAATGGTTTCCTCGGCAATCTCACGCAGCGCGACGACGGGGTTTTTATCCCGGTCGCGGTCGAGCGTCAGTTCTGCACCGCCCGAAATCTGGCGCGCCCGCTGTGCTGCCAGCAGCACCAGGTCGAACCGGTTGGGGATCTTGTCGACGCAATCCTCGACGGTGACGCGCGCCATGAACGCTTCCTTCGCTTGAAATCGGTAGGTTCGGGAAAGGATGCCAGCTAGTCGAGCAGGCTCGAAGAGTCAAGATTTTCCGCCACGCCATTGCACGCGGACGCCCTGCCCCGCATGAAACGGAGCATGGCCGAACCGCCCGAACAGCCCGTTTTCGTCGTCGCGGGCAACGCCCTGACGCTGCTCGATACCGGCGCGCGCCGCATGTCTGCGCTGCTGGCGCTGATCGACGGCGCAGAACGGTCGCTGCGCGTTCTTTATTATATCTATGAAAATGACATGGCCGGACAGGCGGTGGCCGATGCGCTGATCCGCGCGGCGGCGCGCGGCGTACGGGTGTCGCTGATCGTCGACGGGTTGGGCAGCGAAACGGCGGCGCGGGCGAATTTCTTCGAACCGCTGACGGCGGCGGGGGTTCAGGTGTGCCGCTTCATTCCGCGCTTCGGCCGGCGATACCTGTTGCGGAACCACCAGAAGCTGGCGCTGGCCGACGAAGCGCGCGTGATCATCGGCGGCTTCAACATCAAGAACGACTATTTCGGCGTTCCCGGCGAGGACGGGGACGCGTGGCGCGATTTGGGCGTGCTGGTCGAAGGACCGGCGGCGGCGCGGCTGGTCTCCTATTTCGATGCACTTGAGCGCTGGACCCGCCGGGAAGACGCGCCGGTGCGGGCATTGGCGCGCATGTTGCGCAGCCACAGCGAGACAGATGGCAAGGTACGGTGGTTGTTGGGCGGACCAACCCGGCGGCTGTCGCCATGGGCGCGCACCATCCGGCGGGAAATGAAGACCGCCGCGCGCCACGGCACGCGCATCGACCTGATCGCCGCCTATTTCGCGCCCGGCCCGGCGATGTTGCGACGATTGCGGCGCGCAGCGCGGCGCGGCGTGGTCAACATCGTGCTGCCCGCCGTCACCGACAATTTCATGGCGATCTGGGCCTCGCACTTCACCTATGCCGGTCTGCTTCGGCGCGGGGTGCGGATCTGGGAATATCAGCCGACCAAGCTGCACACCAAATTGGTGGCGATCGGCGATGTCGTGCATGTCGGATCGGCCAATTTCGACATCCGCAGCCTGTTCCTGAATCTGGAGCTGATGCTGCGTGTCGATGATCCGGCCTTTGCGGCGCATGTACGCGATTATGTCGAGGGCGAGATGGCCCGGTCGGTGCGCGTGACGGTCGAAAGCCACCGGGCCGCCATGACTCCCTGGACGCGGATCAAGCAGGCCGCCGCCTATGCGGTGATGGCCGTGCTCGATCCGCAGATCAGCCGCCGCCTGCTCGCCTGGGGCGAGCGGCGCGATTAGCGTTCGTTCAGATAATAGCGGTCGGTCGCCGCCAGCGATGCGTCCAGTTCATAGACCATCGGCTGCCCCGTCGGGATTTCCAGACCGGCGATTTCATCGTCCGAAATGCCGGACAGATGCTTGACCAGCGCGCGGAGCGAATTGCCGTGCGCCGAAATCAGCACCCGCTTGCCCGCCTTCAGCTCGGGCGCAATGCGTTCTTCCCAATAGGGCAGTACGCGGGCGATCGTGTCCTTCAGGCTTTCGGTCTGCGGGATGGTCACGCCGCGATAGCGAACGTCCTTTGACAGGTCATAGGCCGAATCGGCTTCGGGCAGCGGGGGCGGAATGTCGAAGCTACGCCGCCAGATCTTGACCTGTTCGTCACCATGCTTTGCCGCCGTCTCGGCCTTGTCCAGCCCGGTCAGGCCGCCATAATGCCGCTCGTTCAGGCGCCAGTCCTTTTCGACGGGCAGCCACAGCCGGCCCATCGCCTCCAGCGCAAGGTTCAGCGTCTTGATCGCGCGCGTTTGAAAACTGGTGAAGGTCAGGTCGAAGTCGAGACCCTTCTCCGTCATCAGCTGGCCTGCCGCCCAAGCCTCTTTCACGCCCTGTTCTGTCAGGTCGACGTCCCACCATCCGGTGAAACGGTTCTCCAGGTTCCAGGCCGACTGGCCGTGGCGGATCAGGACGAGTGTGGGCATGGGGAAACCTCCGACGCTTGATGCACGGCTTCCATAACGACTGAGGCGCCGCTGGCAACGCGGGGGATCGTACCGGCTTGGCGCGGCAGGCGCTTGACGTGGGCAACACACCCCGGCACGTCGAACCCATGGCCCGTCGCACCGCCCGCGCATCCGCGCCCCGCCCGAAACGCCCCGAATGGCAGGAAACGCTGATCTTCCTGGTGAAGCTGGCGCTGATCGTGTTCGTCGTTCGCAGTTTCCTGATCTCCCCGTTCGTCATTCCGTCGGGGTCGATGCTGCCGCGCACGCTGATCGGCGATTACCTGTTCATCACGAAATGGAATTACGGCTATTCGCGCCATTCGCTGCCGTGGAGCATGCCACTGATCCCCGGCCGCGTGCTGCCGTCCACCCCGGCGCGCGGCGATGTGGTGGTGTTCAAGGCACCGCCGACCAGTGACGAGGACTGGATCAAGCGCGTCATCGGCCTGCCCGGCGACACGATCCAGATGCGCGGCGGCAAGCTGTTCCTGAACGGACAGGCGGTGCCGAAGCAGCGCGTGGCCGATTTCGTGTTGCCCATCACCCCCAACAGCCTTTGCGACCCCTATTTCCGTGATGAGGGTGAGGACGGCACCGCCATCTGCCGCTATCCCCAGTTCGAAGAAACGCTGCCCGGCGGCGCACGCTATCGCATTCTGGATCAGGGCTTCAGCGCGGGCGACGACACCGGCATTTACCGCGTGCCCGCGGGCCATGTGTTCCTGATGGGCGACAATCGCGACGATTCGAAGGACAGCCGCTTCCCCGATGCGATCGGTTTCGTGCCGATGGAGAATCTGGAGGGCAAGGCCATCGTCAATTTCTGGTCGACCGATGGCAGCGCGTCTTGGCTGGCGCCGTGGACGTGGCCCGCCGCCACACGCTGGCACCGGATCGGGGAGCTTTACTGATCATGAGCGATCTGGCCGCATGGCTCGACGCGACCTTTGGCGGCGTCGAATCACCCGAACGCTTCGCTCGTGCGCTGACGCATGGCAGCCAGGCGGCTGCGAATTACGAGCGACTGGAGTTTCTGGGCGATCGGGTGCTGGGCCTGACCATTGCTGAATGGCTCTATTCGCGTTTCCCCGAAGAGCCTGAGGGCAAATTGTCGCGGCGGCTGAACGCGCTGGTGACCGGCCCGGTTTGCGCCGACGTTGCCCGTTCGATCGGCGTTCGCGCACAATTGCGCCTTGGCAAACAGGCACGCGACGACGGCGCCGGCGACAGCGACAATGTGCTGGGCGACGTGATGGAGGCGTTGATCGGTGCGCTGTTCCTCGAACGCGGGTTCGACGGCACCGCCGCCTTCATCCGGGACGCATGGGGCAACCGGATCGAAGCGCAGGGCACCGCCCCCCGCCATCCCAAGTCCGGGCTTCAGGAATGGGCGGCGGCCAACCGGCGCAAGTCGCCCGAATATGCCATCCTGGATCGATCCGGCCCCCACCACGCCCCGCGTTTCCGCGTATTGGTCAAGCTGGGCGAATTCGCCAGCGCCGAGGGTGAGGGCACCTCGAAACAGGAAGCCGAGACGGCAGCGGCGGCGGCGTTGCTGAAACTGGTGGAGAAGAAATAGGGCATGATGCGGCCAAGCGCTTCAAACGGAAGGGCTATGGCATTTTGTCCAATGTTGAACGGCCCCTGGCGTCCATAGTTAGGGGACATGACCAATGATCGCGGGCTGCTTCCAGATGGAAGCGCAGGCAAGGACAAGTTCCACTGGATCCTTCAGTCCGGCTGGAAGGGCCTGTGTCCCCGGTGCGGCAAGGGCCATATGTTCCAGTCGTGGCTAAAGGTCGCGGATCGTTGTGAGGTCTGCGGGCTGGATTACCGTTTTGCGGCACCCGATGATGGCCCCGCCTTCTTCTCACTGTGCATTGTGGCGTTTCCGCTCGCCTTCATCCTGGTATGGCTGCAGGTGGCATTTGACCCGCCTTGGTGGGTCCACCTGTTCACGTCGATACCGATCATGTTGATCGGATGCCTTATGCCGCTTCGGCCGCTAAAGGGGTGGTTGGTCGCATCGCAATTTATCAACCGGGCGCAGGAAGCGGGCACGCAGGGCCTGTGGGCACAGCTTCATGGCAGCGACGCGACCAAAAGCGAGTTCGATCAATAGGCGCAGGCACTGCCTGCACCTTCACTCGCCCGGTCGCTACCGCTCGACCCGCGTCACATGGCCCATCTTGCGGCCGGGGCGCGCCTCGTGCTTGCCATACAGGTGCAGGTGCGCGCCCGGCTCAGCCGCCAGCGCGGTCCAGTCGTCGGCATCGACGCCGATCAGGTTCGTCATCGTCACGCGCGCGCCGGTCAGCCCCGATGGCCCCAACGGCAGCCCCAATATGGCGCGGGCGTGGTTTTCGAACTGCGACGTTTCGGCCCCCTCGATCGTCCAGTGGCCCGAATTATGGACACGCGGCGCCATTTCGTTGAACACGGGGCCATCGGCACCGGCAAAGAACTCCAGCGTCAGCACGCCGGCATGATCCAGCGCTTCCGCCACACGGCCCGCCAGCGTGGCTGCTTCGGTCCATTGCGCCGCCACCGGTGCCGGGGCGGGTATGGTTGAGGTGTCGAGGATGCCGTCCTTGTGGACGTTCAGCGGCGGTGGATAGCTGATGATGGTGCCGTCGATCCCGCGCGCCAGCACGATCGAAAATTCATGTTCGAACGACACGAACCCTTCGAGGATCGCGGGGCCGCCGCCGATCGCGTTCCATGCGGCATCGGCGTCCTGGGCGGAAAACAGGCGTGCCTGCCCCTTGCCGTCATAGCCGAAACGCGTGGTCTTGAGGATGGCGGGGCAGCCGATCCGCTCGATCGCGCCGTCCAGCGCGGCGCGGTCGGGCACTTCGGCCCAGCGCGCCGGGCGGCCGCCCAGTTGTTCGACGAAACGCTTTTCGGCCACCCGGTCCTGCGCGACCGACAATGAGCGGGGCGACGGGCGTACGGGCACCAGCGCCCCCAGCCGCTCGATCGGCGCGGCCTCCACATTCTCGAATTCGTAAGTGACGACATCGACCTGCGCGGCAAAGGCCGCCAGCGCCGCATCGTCGTCATAGGCGCCGCGCGTAAAAGCGGGCGCGACATCGTTCGCCGGGCCGGTTTCGGGGGCATAGATGTGGCAGCGATAGCCAAGCTGAGCCGCTGCAATGGCGATCATCCGGCCGAGTTGCCCCGAACCAAGGATGCCGATGGTCGAATTGGGGGGCAGCATGTCGTTCATTGCGGGCTGTCGGGCACCTTGTCGGTTTGTGCCTGCCGCCACGCGACCAGCCGGTCGCGCAGCGCGGGGTCGTTGAGCGCGAGGATCGAAGCGGCCATCAGCGCCGCGTTCGCCGCGCCCGCCTCTCCAATGGCCAGCGTGCCGACGGGTACGCCTGCCGGCATCTGGACAATCGACAACAGGCTGTCGAGGCCGCTCAGCGCCTTTGATCGCACCGGCACGCCCAGCACCGGCAGATGCGTCATCGCCGCAACCATGCCGGGCAAATGTGCCGCACCGCCCGCGCCCGCGACAATCACCTTGATCCCGCGCGCCTCGGCCTCCTTGGCATAGGCGACAAGCCGGTCGGGCGTGCGGTGAGCAGAGACGACGCGCGTTTCGTGCGGCACCTCAAGCGTGTCGAGCAGCGCGGCGCCGCGCGCCATCGTGTCCCAATCGGACGTGCTGCCCATGATGATGCCGACCAGCGGTTGCGCCATATCCCTTGCCCCCGTTCGGGAAAGTCCGGTGCCCTAGCGGCCACGCCGCGAAAGGGCAACGCGGTTCAGAACCCTTCCGGCCCCGGACCGCCGGGTTCCTCATCCGGCGGGAACGGTTCATCCTCCCGGCGGCGGCGCTCCGGCTCGAAACGACGGCGATCCAGCTCGATCGCGCCGTCGGGGCCGACGCGCACGCCCAGCCCGTCCAGCTCCCGCTCCAGCGCACCGGGCAGTCCGTCAAACTCGTTGCCGATCGTCTCGATCAGGTTCCCGACCTCGTCGCCCGCTTCCTCGACCGTCTCGACCACCGGCTCCGCGCGCGGCATCGGCGCGGCGCCGGTTGCGCGCATCATGTAATCGCGCCAGATCCGCGCCGGCAGCCCGCCGCCCGACAGCCCGGCATTGGGCGTGTTGTCGTCATTGCCGACCCACACGCCGGTGACGATGCCGTCGGCATAACCGACGAACAGCGCGTCGCGATGATCCTGCGTCGTGCCCGTCTTGCCAAAGGCGGGGACCGACAAGGCGGCCTGTCGCCCGGTCCCTTCGCGAATCGAACCCGCCAGCAGGGTCCGCATATCCTCAAGCTGGCCGCTGGGGATGCGCCGGGTGTCCAGCCCCAGCCGGTCCAGCCAGCTCCCCTCCGGCGCCTGCGCCAGCCCGCGCGGGCGCACCGGCATCTCGCCCGACGCAATCGCGGCATAGGCAGCGGTCAATTCCAGCAGCGACACCGACGAGGTACCCAGCGCGATCGACGCCTCGTTCGCGATCGGTGTGGAGATGCCCAGATCGCGCGCTGCCTTGATCACCGCGCTCGGACCGACCTGCTGCGTCAACCGGGCGGCGGCGACATTGCTCGAGCGGGCAAAGGCACGCGCGAGGCTGATGTCGCCCAGATACCGCCCGTCGCTGTTGCGCGGCGACCAGTCACCGATGGTGACGGGTGTATCTTCGACCATGTCATCGGGCGTCATACCTGCGCGCAGGGCCGCGAAATAGACGAACAGCTTGAAGGTCGAACCCGGCTGTCGCCGCGCCTGCGTCGCCCGGTTGAACGGGCTGGCGGCGTAATTCTTGCCCCCGACCATCGCCACGATCCGGCCATCGGGGCGCATCGACACGATCGCGACCTGGGCCTGACGCAGCCCCGCAGAGCGAACCGCGCGTTCGGCGGCACGCTGCATCCGGGTTTCCAGCGTGGTCTGAACCGTCTGTTCGGTGCTGATCGCGCCCGCCTGATCGCGGGCCTGCGGCAATACCCAGTCGGCGAAATAGGTGCCGATGGGCAGCCGCTTGTTCTTGGAAAGCTTCAGCCGCGCGGGCGACACGTCGCGCGCTTCGCTTTCGGTGATGAAGCCCGCATCGGCCATGGCACCGACGACCACCGCCTGACGTTCGCGCGCGCCCTTGAGGTTGCCGGTGGGGGCCAGCCGGCTTGGCGCCTTGACCAGGCCCGCCAGCATCGCCGCCTGACCGATGGTCAGATCGTCCGGATCACGGCTGAAATAATGGCGCGCCGCTGCGTCCAGGCCATAGACGTTATCGCCAAAATAGACGTTGGACAGATAGCGTGAGAGGATTTCATCCTTGGTCAGCCACGCTTCCAGCCAGAAAGCGATCATCACTTCGCGTAACTTGCGCGCCAGCGTCCGGTCTGACGTCAGAAACGCGTTCTTCGCCAGCTGTTGCGTGATCGTGCTGCCGCCCTGCGAGCTGCGCGAGGTGAAGACGTTGTTGACGAACGCGCGCATGATACCGCGCGGATCGACGCCCAGATGGCTGCGGAAACGCCGGTCCTCGATTGCCAGGAACGCGCCGGTGACATGCGCGGGCAGCTTGGTCGCGTCCACCGCCGTGCCGATGACCGCGCCGTGGCGGGCAATCGGGTCGCCCTCTGCCGACAAAAGCGTGATCGAGGGCTGGACCGGCGGCTCCAGCGATTTGGACAAGGGCGCGGTAATCGCAAGCCAGATGATCGAGATGACCAGCAAGAAGACCAGCACACCCCCAATCCGCGCGACCCAGCGCAGCGGGCTGGGCCGCCACGCGGGCGGCAGCCCCGACGGGCTGCCATTGGCGGGCGGTGGCGGCGCGAACGGGTCGGCCGGTTGCGAGGGGACGGGCGCGGGACGCCACGCATCATTGCTGTCGAAGCGCATTGAACAAACTGTCTTATAGCGCCAACACACCCAGCGCAATCGCGCTTATCGCATGGCCGCGCCGGGGATCGCAATGGTTGGCAACGCCGGCCTCAGGCCGCGCGGCGCTGTCCCAGCATTTCGGCCGCGCGATGGGTGGCGACGGCGGTATCGCCCGCCAGCCGCTTCACCTCGCTTGCGACCACGGCAAAGCCGCGCCCCGCCTCGCCTGCGCGCGCCGCTTCGATCGTGGCGTTCAGGGCCAGCAGGTTGGTCTGCTTGGCGATTCGGGCAATGGCATCGACCGTTCCTGCCAGTTCGGCCAACATCATGTTGCGCTCTTCGTCACGCGCAGAAAGTTCGGCCTGTAGCGACTCCGACTCGCTCAACTGGCGCGCGACCATCTGTTCCAACTGAATCTGACGGGTCACATCGGCGGCGATCTTCAACACGCCGACAGGGCGGCCGTCATCGCCTAGAATGGGGTTGTAGGTCGCTTGCAACCACACGTCGCGGCCATCGGCGGCCAAACGGCGATACAGACCCGAATCGAACCGACCCGCCGCCATCTGGCGCCAGAAGGCCGCATATTCAGGCGACGCCAGATCCTCTGGCGAACAAAAGATGCGATGGTGCCGCCCGATCACGTCGTCGCGACCATAACCCATCAGCCGCAGAAAATTGTCGTTCGCATCGACGATATGGCCGTCCGTGGAAAATTCGATCACCGCCTGCGATTTCAAAATCGCGTCCCACACCGCCTCACCACCGAAACGCATCGCAACCTCCTACTCGAAACGCCGCCATAATGGGGAAATGCCAAAGGAGGTCTTAACCAGCCATGGGGGCTGGCGCGTCGCATCGGGGGGTGGCACGACGGGACGGTGCTTCGCCATCTGTGGAATCTGGCCGGCGGCCTGTCGGTATTGCTGGGGTTGATCGGCGTGTTCCTGCCGGTCATGCCGACGGTGCCGTTCCTGATCCTGGCCGCATTCTGCTTTGCACGCGGCAGTCCGCGGTTCGAGGCGTGGCTGCTGGATCACCCGCGCTTCGGCCCGCCGGTCATCGCCTGGCGTCAGCGCGGGGCGATCCCGCGACGAGGCAAATGGGCGGCCACCATCGGCCTGACGGGCAGCGCGGTGCTGGGCCTTGCCTTGGCGTCATGGCCGTGGTGCGTGATTCCCGCCGTCGTCGCGGTGGTCAGCGGCAGCTGGATCTGGAGCCGTCCCGACGCCTGATCAGTGAACGGTCGGCCTGAGCGCCAGTGACTCAAGCGCGCGGACCTGATCGTCGGTCACGCCAAACAGCGCGACATGGCCCATTTTGGGGTCGCCGCTGTCTACGCCCACCCCCTCGACCGCAGGCACCAGGGCCAGCGGCGGCACCAGACGGCGCACATCGACACGCGCGCCGCGCCGCTTGAGCAGGGCAACCGTGCCATTGCCCGCCACCAGCGCGCCTTCGCCATTGCCGCCGGGCAGAGCCTGGCGCGCGTGAAAGCCGACCAGGCGCCCCTCGGCAATGGCCACCGCGTTATCGGGATCGGTCAGGCTGAGTTCGGCCAGCCGTGCCCAGCGCGCCGCCAGCGCCAATGCCACCATGCCGGCGGCGATTCCCGCCAGCAGCGACCAGCTCACGCGCGGCCCGACAGCGCGTCGAGCATCGGGCGGATACCCGACAGGTTGTAACCGGCACCCGCGCCCTTTTCGACGATCGCCGCCGGATCGCCACCGGCCTTGGCGGCACTGAGCGCCCACAGGTTGCACGACCGCGTACCCGAGCGGCAATAGGCCAGGACCGGCCCGTCGGCATCAGCCAGCAATTGCGTCATCGCATCGATCTGGGGATGGCTGAACCCGGCATGGGTGATTGGAATGGCGGCATAGGACAGCCCCGCCGCCTGCGCCGCGTCGCGCATCTCGGCATCGCTCGGCTGCCCCGCCTCTTCCCCGTCGGGGCGGTTGTTGACGATCGCGCGGAAACCCTGGGCTGCAATGTCGGCCAGTTCGTCGGGGCGAATCTGGGGGGCGACGCTGATCCGGTCGTCGATGCGGCGAATATCGGCCATGGAAAATCTCCTTTGCGCTCGCGCTTATCCCTCGGCGCGGATCACCTCAAGGAAATCGGCGCCGTAAGCGTCCAGCTTTCGCTGGCCCACCCCTGCGATCCGGCCCATTTCGCTCAGGCTGGCGGGGCGTGCCATTGCCATGTCGCGCAGGGTCGAGTCGTGAAAGATGACATAAGGCGGCAGACCCGTTTCCTGTGCGATTTCGCGCCGCTTCGCGCGCAGCGCCTCGAACAGCGGATGGCCGACCGGGTTCGCCGCCGCCCCGGCCCCGCCCCGACCCCGCCGTCGCTCACGCTTGGGCGGCACGATCAGCCGCACCTCTGTCTCACCCTTCAGGATCGGGCGGGCGCCGGGCCCGAATTCCAGCCCGCCATGCGGATTGGCGCGCACCGCATCGCGCAGCATCAGCGCGCGGGCCACGGGCTTCAGCAGCGCCGCTTCCTCGCCATCGACGATATTCCACACCGACAGCGATTCGTGGCCGTTCATCAGGCTGCGTTCGCTCGACTGGCCCGTCAGCACCTGCTCGACATAACCGGTGCCGAACATCTGGCCGGTGCGGAACACCGCCGACAGGTACTTCTGCGCCACCACCGTCGCATCGACCGTGGCGGGCGGGGTCAGGCAATTGTCGCAATTGCCGCAGGTGGCAGGCGGGTCTTCCCCGAAATAGCGCAGCAGCACCGCGCGGCGACATTCGGCGGTCTCGACCAGCCCCGCCAGTGCGCCCAGCCGCGCGCGTTCGCCAGCTTGTCGATGCGGTTCGACCTCGGCGATCCGCTGGCGCGCGCGGGCCAGGTCGTCGGCACCCCAGAAAAGATGCGCGACCGCCGGGTCACCGTCACGCCCCGCACGGCCGGTTTCCTGATAATAGGCCTCGATCGACTTTGGCAGCCCCGCATGGGCGACAAAGCGCACGTCGGGCTTGTCGATCCCCATGCCGAACGCGACCGTCGCCACGATCACCATGTCCTCGCTTGCGACAAACGCGGCCTGATTGGCGGCCCGGATCGCGGGGTCCAGCCCGGCATGATAGGCGCGCGTGGGCCGCCCCGACCGCTCCAGCGCTGCCGCCAGCTTCTCCGTCGCGGCGCGGGTGGGGGCATAGACGATGCCCGGCCCGTCATGTTCGGCGATGACGTCCAGCAATTGCCGGGTGGTGTTATCGCGCGGGGTGATGGCGTAACGGATATTGGGGCGGTCGAAACCGGCGACGATCAGCCCGTCCTGCGAAATGCCCAGCTGCTCAAGAATGTCGGCTCGCGTATGCGCGTCCGCCGTCGCAGTCAGCGCCAGGCGCGGAACATCGGGAAACTGGTCGAGTAGCGGTTTCAGCAGCCGGTAGTCGGGGCGGAAATCATGCCCCCATTCGCTGACGCAATGCGCTTCGTCGATGGCGAACAGGCAGATGCGCGACGCGCTCAGCAAATCGCGAAAATGCGCGGTCGATGCGCGTTCGGGGGCGATGTAGAGCAAATCCAGCGCGCTGGCGCGGAACCGGTCGATCGTCTCCGCCCGGTTGGTGTCGGCGCTGGTCAGCGTGGCGGCACGGATGCCCACTGCCTCTGCCGCCCGAAGCTGGTCGTGCATCAGCGCGATCAGCGGACTGACGACGACGCAGGTGCCCTCCATCATCACGCTGGGCAATTGATAGGTCAGCGACTTGCCCGCGCCCGTCGGCATCACCGCCAGCGTGCGCTTGCCCGCCAGCACGCGGCCGACCACATCGGCCTGCACCCCGCGAAAGGCGGGAAAGCCAAAGGTCGATTTCAGCGTTTCGATGGGGTCGCGGGTCATGCCCGGCCCGCTATCGGGGGCCATGTCCGATCAGGCAAGCCCCGCAATGGTCCGCACGAATGCGGCAGTGGCATCAGGGTGCGTCACCGGCAGCATATGCCCGCCATCGATCAGCTCGATCCGCGCGTCCGGAATCGTCGCCGCCGTTGCTTCGCCCTGCAGCGCCGGGTCCAGCACCGCGTCGCCGCGACCATAAAGGATGCCGACCGGCAGCGTCAGTTCGGGATAATGGGCGGCCATCCATGCGACTTCGGACCGGCTGTTCATCACCTCGAACGAACCGGCGCGATAGCTTTGCGGCCGGGCCGACAGCGCGCCGCCGCCCCTGGTCACGAAATCGGCGGGCACGGGATCGGGCGCGAAAACGGCGGCAGCAACGGCGGGGCCGGTCAGCATCGCGCTCGGCACCGCAAGCGTCCAGGACAGCGCCTGTCGCACGCCGACGGGCGTCGCCAGTCCGGAAAATTGCGGCGGCGGCGCATCGACCGGCTGGGTCAGCGGCGCCACCAGTGCCAGCGCGCCAAAGCGCCCCGGCGAGGCCAACGCCGCCGCCAGCGACACCGCGCCGCCCAGCGAATGGCCCACCAGCACCGGTCGCTCCAGCCCCAGCGCATCGGCCACGCGGGCGATCAGCCGCCCCTGTTCCAGCACGTTCGGACGCCGCCCGCTAAAGGTCGAATGGCCCCAACCGGGCCGGTCGATGGCGATCACCCGGTAATCCGACGCCAGACGCTCGCTAAGCGCATAGGTGAAGTTACGCAGCTGCCCCATCAGGCCGTGGACCATCAGCAGCACTGGGCCCTGGCCCTGATCAACATAATGGATGCGCGCGCCGTCCACCTCGACGAACTTGCCGTCAGCGGGTACCGCCCGGTTCGCCGCGCGCGCCGCCAGTGCCGACCATAAGGCAAGACCGCCGCCGACCGCGCCCGCCGCAATGGCCGCGCCGCCCAGCCAGTTGACATAGCCCTTTTTCGGTTCGTCCGTCATGCCCGTTTCCCTCATTCAGCGGCCAGCGCCTCTTCACGCTCGCGCGCCTGACGTGCCCACATCTCGGCATAAATGCCGCCGCGACGCAGCAATTCGCCATGCGTACCCTGTTCGGCAACCCGCCCGCCCTCTAGAACGACGATGCGGTCCGCATGCACGATGGTCGACAGGCGATGTGCGATGACCAGCGTGGTGCGCCCGCGCTCGATCGTCTCCAGCGTTGCCTGGATTTCCGCCTCGGTCCGGCTGTCCAACGCCGATGTTGCTTCATCCAAGATGAGGATCGGCGGGTCTTTCAACAGCGTGCGGGCAATCGCGACGCGCTGCTTTTCGCCGCCCGACAGCTTCAGCCCGCGTTCGCCCACGCGCGTGTCGTAACCGTCGGGCAGGCTTTCGATGAAGCCGCCGATCGCCGCGCCGCGTGCCGCGCCCTCGATCTCGCCCTGCCCGGCCCCTTCGCGGCCATAGGCGATGTTGTAGCCAATGGTGTCGTTGAACAACACCGTATCCTGCGGCACGATGCCGATGGCGGCGCGCAGGCTTTCCTGTTGCACCGCCTGAATATCCTGTCCGTCGATCAGGATGCGACCCGCCTGCACGTCATAGAACCGGAACATCAGCCGCGCGATGGTCGACTTGCCCGCGCCCGAATGACCGACGATCGCCACCGTCGCGCCAGCCGGCACGTCGAGGTCGAGGCCGTTCAGGATCGCACGGTCGGGGTCGTAACCGAACACCACCCCCTCGAACCGGATTGCGGCCTTGTCGATCACCAGCGCGGGTGCCCCCGGCGCGTCGCGCACCTCTGCCCCGGTATCGAGCAGGTCGAACATTGCGCCCATGTCGATTACGCCCTGACGGATGGTGCGATAGACCCAGCCCAGCATGTCCAGTGGGCGGAACAACTGGGTCAGCAGCGTCGAAACCAGCACCACGTCGCCCGGACTGAACCGCCCCGTCGACCAGCCCCAGGCGATAACGCCCATGCCCAGCGCCAGCATCCCGTTGGTGATGACCGACTGGCCGATATTCAGCCAGGCAAGGCTGTTCTCGCTCTTGGTCGCGGCATTTGCATATGCATGGACGGCGCGTTCATACCGCTCCGCCTCACGCCGCTCAGCATTGAAATATTTGACCGTTTCGAAGTTCAGCAGCGAATCCACCGCATGGGCGACCGCGCCGGTATCCAGGTCGTTCATCCGCTCGCGCAGCTTTTGCCGCCAGTCGGTGACCATGCGGGTAAAGCCGATATAGATGACTACCATCGCCAGCGTCGATCCAACCAGCCACATGCCGAATCGCGAGCCGAAGATCTGAAGCACCAGCCCCAGTTCGAGGATGGTGGGCGCGATGTTGAACAGCAGGAAGTACAGCATCGTGTCGATGCTTTTGGTCCCGCGCTCGACCACCTTGGTGATCGCGCCCGTCCGCCGTTCCAGATGAAAGCGCAGCGACAACTGGTGCAGGTGCCGGAACACCGCCGCCGCCAGCCGTCGCGTCGCATCCTGTCCCACCCGCTCGAACACGGCGTTGCGCAGGTTGTCGAACAACACCGTGCCCAGCCGCGCGACGGCATAGCCGATGACCAGCAGCACGATCAGCGTCGCGGCGCTGCGGTCGCCCGACGCCATTCCGTCGACGGCGCCCTGTAACGCGAACGGGGCGCCATAGACCTGCACTAGCTTCGACAGGATGACAAAGAACATCGCAACGATGATGCGCGCCTTCATCCCCGGTGCGTCGCGGGGCCATAGATAGGGCAGGAAACGGCGCACGGTGGGCAGGAGCGGACGCTCGACCGTGGTGCTGGTGGTATCGATCGGGGGCATGCAAGGGCCTATCTGGTGTCAAGCGCCGCCACATGCAACGCACCGCATTATGCAACGATTCACCGCATCCCGCGTTTGGTGATGCGGAGGCTAGATCAATGGAACCGCTCTACTACGTCATTGCGATCATGGGCTGCGGCGATGCCGGCACGGCTTGCGAGCAGGCGCGTGTCGAGCCGATCCGTTATCGCTCGGCGCTGGAATGTCAGGCAGCGATGCCCGCAGCACTTACGCGCAACAACGACCTGTCCTTTCCCGAACTGACCGGCGCCTGCCAGCAGCAGGGGACGCGTATGGCGCGTGTGGACACGCGCCCGCCCGGCTGATCATTCGGCATCACCCGTCGTCCAGGCGGGCTGGACCGATGTTCCCGTCCCATCCTCGACCCGGATCGTCAGGCCCGCGCGCTGAAGCGCCTCGCCCACGGAAGTCGTCCCCTCCTCCCCGCCCGTGATCGTAACCGGCAGGCCGGTTCGCTGCGCCGCCCAGATGACGGTGGCCAGCGCCGCCGCATCGGGCGCTTCATCCGCGATGACGATTTCCGGCAGGTCGAGCGCAGGCGGCACCAGTTCGATGCGCCACGCCGGGGCTGTCCGCGCCACGCGCTGCTCCAGCAGGCGATAGGTCTCCAGCGAGGCGCCCGGTAATGGCTGTGCGCGGACCACGGCGTGACGTTGCTCGACATCGATCAGGATCGATTCGCGCGGCGCCCCCGATACGATGGACAGTTGCTCGACCAGCCGCTCACCAGTGCGGTCGCTCAACTGGCCCGCCGCGTTCGCGATCTGCGCCGCTTCCGCCTCAGCGCCCGTGCCCACGCGATATTGCTCGATCGACACCGCGACCGGGCGACCTGTGCGACGGCGAAGAACTGACGCGGCATGACGTTCGGCATTGCGATTGTAACGCGGGGTCAGCACCGTCGCGGTCACACGGATGGGATCGCGGCCATAAGCGATATCGACCTGGCTCAGCCGCGCCTCGCCACCGAATTCATCGGCGATGACTTCGCGCGCCTGACGTGAGAACAGCGATTCCCACGCAATCTGACGCAACGACACCGCCAGCGGAACCGCAAGCGCCGCCAGCAGGCCCAGGACCATCACCGTCTGGAACAAGGTATGCTGCGGCGACAGATGGGCGCCGAACCCGTGGATGCGCGCAATCACGGCGGCCGCCAGCGCGATCGTCATCAGGTTGGTCACAAACAGCAGCAGCGAACCGCCGAAGACCGTCCAGTTCTGGGTCGCCAGACCAAAGCCGACAACCGCCAGCGGCGGCATCAATGCCGTGGCGATGGCCACGCCGACGACCGTGCCTGACCGGCCGTGAATGACGGCGTAGCTGCCCGCCAGCGCCGAAAACAGCGCCACCATCAGGTCGAACAGGTTGGGCCGCGTACGCGCCGCAATCTCGTCGGTCACATTCTGGAGCGGCGACAACAGCACGACCAGCGCGGTGAACGTCACCGCCAGCACGATGCCCAGCGCCAGCGCGGTCGCGCCCGTGCGGATCTCCGGCCAGTCAAAGGTCGCAAGACCAAAGCCCAGTCCGATGATCGGCCCCATCAGCGGGGAGATCAACATTGCCCCGATCACCACCGCCGGTGAGGATAGCAACAGGCCCAGCACCGCGATGCCCGCCGACATCAGGATCATGAACGCATAGCGTCCATTCCAGCCCGCATCGTCGCGGACCTGTTCGATTACAGCCGCGTGATTGACATCGCGGCGCATATGCGCGCGCCACCACCGGCGAAGCGCCACAAAGGAGGGCGGACGAGAGGCGTAAACCGTCATGCGCGGGTCGATAAAGGCTTTGCCACGCCTCGACCAGTGCATAGGAAGGGGCGGGCCGTTGCTGACAAAAAGGGGAATTACATGCCGACCCGACTGGTGGGGCGTTCACGTTCGGCGCTTCGCAGCTTCCTTCACAGCGAGGCGATGGGCGGGATCGTGCTGATCGCCGCCGCGCTGGCAGCAATGGTGGTCGCCAACCTGCCCGCGACGAGCGAAGGCTATTTCCACCTTCTGCACATGACCACGGGTCCGGAACTCAGCCCCAAATACGGGCCGATGACGCTGCATCTGTGGATCAACGATGCACTGATGGCGATCTTTTTCATGCTGGTCGGGCTTGAGATCAAGCGCGAGCTGATCGACGGCCGGCTCGCCAGCTGGGATCGGCGGCGGCTGCCCGTGGCAGCGGCAGCGGCGGGCATGATCGTGCCGGCGCTGGTCTATCTCGCGGTGGTCGCGCCCGACCCCGCGCTGACGCCGGGCTGGGCGATCCCGGCGGCGACCGACATCGCCTTTGCCATCGGCGTGCTGGCGTTGCTGGGCAAACAGGCGCCCGCCTCGCTCAAGCTGTTCCTGACCACGGTCGCCATCGTCGACGATATGGGCGCGGTAGTGGTCATCGCAGTCGTCTATACCGCCGGGATCGGTTGGGGTTGGCTGGCGGCGTCCTTTGGTGTGCTGGCGCTCATGTTCCTGCTGAACCGGCGGGGCGTGCTGTCGCTGTGGCCCTATCTGCTGCTGACGCTGCCGCTGTGGCTGTTCGTGTTCAAATCGGGCGTGCATGCGACCGTCGCCGGCGTGCTGGCGGCAATGGCAATCCCGATCGTCAAATCGCCCGCCGCGCCGGATGCCATACACTCGCCGCTTCACCGGTTGGAGCATATGCTCCACTCCCCCGTGGCATTCGTGATCGTGCCGCTGTTCGGCTTTGCCAATGCGGGCGTTTCGTTCGCGGGGCTCAGCCCTGCGATTCTGCTGGAGCCGCTGCCGCTGGCGATCATGCTGGGCCTGTTCGCGGGTAAGCAGATCGGCATCTTCTCCGCCGTGTGGATTTCGGACAAGACCGGCTTTGCCCCCTGCCCGCGCGCGACATGGCGACAGGTTTGGGGCGTATCGATGCTGGCGGGCATCGGCTTTACGATGAGCCTGTTCATTGGCGGACTTGCCTTCCCCGGCAATGAATTGCTGATCGACGAGGTGAAGATCGGCGTTCTGGTCGGATCGATCATCTCCGCTGCGGTCGGCTTCCTCCTGCTGCGCACCGCGCGGCCCATCGCGGACGAGCCGGAACGGATCGCCGACGCCGCCGATCACGCATGAAAAAGGGCGCGGTGGCCAATGGCCCCGCGCCCTTTCCGTTCGACCGCAGTCGATCAGAGCTTTTCGGTCAGCTCCGGCAGCAGCTTGAACAGATCGCCTACCAGGCCGAGGTCCGCGACCTGGAAAATCGGCGCGTCCTCATCCTTGTTGATGGCGACGATGATCTTGGAATCCTTCATTCCCGCCAGATGCTGGATCGCACCAGAGATACCGACCGCGACATAGACCTCGGGCGCAACGATCTTGCCCGTCTGCCCAACCTGATAATCGTTGGGGGCATAGCCCGCGTCGACCGCCGCGCGCGACGCGCCGATGCCGGCGCCCAGCTTGTCGGCCAGCGGCTCGATCAGCTCGTGAAACTGCTCCGCCGAACCCAGCGCGCGACCGCCGGAGACGATCACCTTGGCGCTGGTCAGCTCAGGCCGCGCCGATGCGGCAATCTCGGACCCGACGAAGCTGGACAGGCCGGCATCGCCCGCGCCCGTCACTGCCTCGACCGTGCCCGAACCACCCTCAGCCGCCGCCTTTTCAAAAGCAGTGCCGCGAACCGTGACGACCAGCTTCCTGTCGGCGGTCTTCACCGTGGCGATGGCATTGCCGGCATAGATCGGACGCGTGAACGTGTCCGGCCCTTCGACCGACAGAATGTCGGAGAGCTGCATCACGTCCAGCAGCGCCGCGACGCGTGGAGCAATGTTCTTGCCCGTCGTGGTCGCCGGCGCGACAAAGGCGTCGTGGCTGTCCATCAGACTGACGACCAGCGGCGCGACATTTTCGGCCAGCGCATGAGCATAGGCGGCATCGTCGGCCACATGCACCTTGCCCACACCGGCGATCTTCGCCGCGGCATCGGCAACGCCCGACACGCTCTGACCAGCGATCAGCAGATGCACTTCGCCAAGCTTTGACGCGGCGGTCACCGCTGACAGCGTGGCATCCTTGACGGCCTGACCGTCATGTTCGACCCAGACGAGCGTCTTCACTTGGCAACTCCCATCGCCTTGAGCTTCATCACCAGTTCGTCAACATCGGCAACCTTGACCCCTGCCTGCCGCTTGCCCGGCTCGGCAACCGACACGACCGTCAGACGCGGCGTGGTGTCGACGCCGTAATCGGCGGCGGTCTTGTTCGCCAGCGGCTTGGACTTTGCCTTCATGATGTTCGGCAGGCTGGCATAGCGCGGCTCGTTCAGGCGAAGGTCGGTGGTGACGATCGCCGGCAGCTTCAGGCTGACCGTTTCCAAGCCGCCATCGACTTCGCGCGTGACCTTCACGGCCTCGCCCTCGACCTGGACCTTGCTGGCAAAGGTGCCCTGCGCCCAGCCGGTCAGCGCGGCCAGCATCTGGCCGGTCTGGTTGGCGTCGTCGTCGATCGCCTGCTTACCCAGGATCACCATCTGCGGCGCTTCTTCGTCGACAACGCCCTTCAGGATCTTGGCGACGGCCAGCGGCTCGACCGGACCTTCGACGGTGACCAGGATGGCACGGTCGGCGCCCATGGCCAGCGCGGTCCTGAGCGTGTCCTGCGCCTTGGGCTCGCCGATCGAAACGACGACGATCTCGGTCGCAACGCCCTTTTCCTTCAAGCGGATCGCCTCTTCGACGGCGATTTCGTCAAAGGGGTTCATGCTCATCTTGACGTTGGCCAGGTCGACGCCGGTGCCGTCGGCTTTCACGCGCGGCTTCACGTTATAGTCAAGCACGCGCTTGACGGGCACGAGTAGCTTCACCAGTGGCTCCTTTCCCTGCGACGGGTCTGTTTTCAAACTTCGGTACGCACCGTTTCTGGGCGTTCATGGCCGGTTTCGCAAGTCCGGTACGGGCCAGGCGGCGTTCCGTAGCGGCAAATGCAAGAAAGGCCCGGGCGTTGCCGCCCGGACCCTTCAACGCGAATCACCCGATTGGGTTCAGGCGACTTTCTTGACCTCGGCCACGATCTTCTTGGCGGCGTCGCCCAGATCGTTGGCCGGGACGATCGGCAGACCCGAATTGGCCAGGATGTCCTTGCCCTGCTGGACGTTGGTGCCCTCAAGACGGACGACCAGCGGCACCGACAGGTTCACTTCACGCGCAGCGGCGACGATGCCGTCGGCGATGATGTCGCACTTCATGATCCCGCCAAAGATATTGACCAGGATACCCTCGACCGCGGGGTCGCTCAGGATGATCTTGAACGCCGCGGTCACCTTTTCCTTCGAAGCGCCGCCGCCGACGTCGAGGAAGTTGGCCGGGAATGCGCCGTTCAGCTTGATGATGTCCATCGTCGCCATCGCCAGGCCCGCGCCGTTGACCATGCAGCCGATGTTGCCGTCCAGCTTGATGTAAGCGAGGTCGTACTTCGACGCTTCCAGTTCCATCGGATCTTCTTCAGTCTCGTCGCGCAGTTCGACCAGATCCTTGTGACGGAACAGCGCGTTGCCGTCGAAGCCGACCTTGGCGTCCAGGACCATCAGCTTGCCATCGTCGGTAACGGCCAGCGGATTGATCTCGATCTGCTCGGCGTCGGTGCCGAGGAACGCGTCATACAGCTTGGACGCGACATTCGCGGCCTGCTTGGCAAGGTCGCCGGTCAGTTCCAGCGCAGCAGCCACGGCGCGGCCGTGATGCGGCATAAAGCCGGTGGCGGTGTCGATGTCGATCGAGTGGATCTTTTCCGGCGTGTCATGCGCGACGGTTTCGATGTCCATGCCGCCTTCGGTCGAGGCAACCATCGACACCCGGCCGGTCGCGCGGTTGACCAGCAGCGCCAGATAGAATTCCTTGGCGATGTCGACGCCGTCGGTCACGTACAGGCGGTTGACCTGCTTGCCGGCGTCGCCCGTCTGGATCGTGACCAGCGTGTTACCGAGCATTTCGGTGGCCGCGTGGCGAACATCGTCCTCGGTCTTGGCAAGGCGAACGCCGCCCTTGGCGTCGGGGCCGAGTTCCTTGAACTTGCCCTTGCCGCGGCCGCCAGCATGAATCTGTGCTTTCACGACATAGAGCGGTCCGGGCAGCTTCTTGGATGCCTCGACCGCTTCTTCGACGCTGAGGGCGGCAAAGCCGGCGGGTACGGGCACGCCGAACTTGGCGAGCAGTTCCTTGGCCTGATATTCATGGATATTCATCGCGCGGGCTTCCTTCCTTCGGAATTGGGGTCGCGGCAGGTGTTTGCCAGTGCCCTAAGCACAGCCGCGCGGATGAATCCAGTCCCGATCGACTCAACGGACAAACTCTTTTTCGCACCTGCTTCGCAGTCGCAATAGGGTTGGCGAACTGCTCCTGGCCTTTTCCACTTGCCGCACCCCGGCTTCATCATCACAAGACGGGCAATGGAGTTCGTCATTTCGACCGTCGCGGAAACCATCCAGATCGCAATCGCGCCGGTGTTCCTGCTCGCCGGGATCGCCGGGCTGTTGAACGTGCTGACCGGGCGACTGGCGCGGGTGATCGACCGGGCGCGTTCGCTCGAGCAGCTACATCCGCGCACCACTGGTCCCGAACATGATCGCCACGTCTGGGAATTGCGGCGCATCGACCGGCGGATCACGGTCATCAACCTGTCGATTTCGCTGGTGACCGCATCGGCGATCGCCATCTGCGCGGTCGTTGCATTGCTGTTCATCGCGGAATTATCACACCTGCGGATCGGCACCGTCGTGGCCAGCGCGTTCATCGGTTCGATGGTCATGCTGATCCTGGGACTGGTCTTTTTCCTGATCGAAGTGCGTATGTCGCTGAAGGCGTCGCATATTCGGGAGGAGTTGCTGGAGCGCGACCGCACACGGCTGGACCGGTGACGGGCGGGCGGCGGGCGCTGCAACTGTCGGTTGCCGCGGCCAGCCTGGTACCGCTGTCGGTCGCCACGATCAGCTTGCTGCGCGGCCCCATATGGCTGGGACAGGCAGCGCCGATCGCGACCGATCTGGACAGCCATTTCCGTTATCTGTCGGGTATCTTTCTTGCCCTAGGCATCGCCTTTGCCAGCTGCATTCCCGCCATTGAGCGCAAGGGCCCGCGCTTTCGGCTGCTCGCGGCGATGGTCGTTGCCGGCGGAATCGGAAGGGCCTGGAGCGCGTATCAGGTCGGCGGACCATCGGCGGGGCACATAGCCGGACTCGCAATCGAGCTGGGCCTGGTCCCCGCACTGGTCCTTTGGCAAGCGATCGTCGCCGTGCGTTACCGCACCGGGTCTAGTCCCGGCCCGGCATCGGCCGACGGCGCATAACGCGGCGCGGGAAAGGCACCGCGCGCCGCCTCGAACCCGGCACCTGCATCGAACAGCAACTGCTCGCTCCATTTCGCGCCGATAAACGACAGGCCGACGGGCAGATCGTCGAGCAGCCCCATCGGCACCGTCAGATGCGGATAGCCCGAAATCGCGGGCAGGCCGCTGGCCGACGGGCCACTCACCTGATCGCCATGCACCGGGTCCGACAGCCAAGCCGCGCCATAGCTGGGAGTCACGATCAGCCGGACGTCGGCCAGCATCGTGTCCAGCGCCTGCGTCGCCAGTGCCTTGGACTTCTCCCGCGCGGGGCGATAGCCGGGGTCGGCGGTACCGCCGGTCTTTTCCGCCGCCTCGAAGATATCCTGTCCAAAGAAGGGCATTTCCGTCGCGGCATTGGTGCGGTTGAAGGCGATGACGTCGGCCAGCGTGCGGACCTTCACCGTGCCCGGCGTGGTCGCCAGATAATCGGCCAGATCGGACTTCAGCTCCATCTTGAGTACGTCGAACTCCGCGGCGCCCATGCCCTCGGTATCAGGCCGCTTTACGTCGACCAGTACCGCACCCGCGCCGCGCAAAAGTGCCAGCGCCGCGTCGAATCGTGCGCTCATGTCGCTCGACAGGCGCGCCGGGCGCAGCACACCGACCCGCATGCCCTTCAGCACTGCCGGGTTCAGCCGCGCGGCATAGTCAACGCGATGGGCATCCGCATCGGCGGTCGCGGCGTCGGCGGGATCGCTGCCCGCCATGGCACCGAGCAGCATCGCGGCGTCGCGGACGCTGCGCGCCATCGGGCCGGGCGTGTCCTGACTGTGGCTGATCGGCACGACATGCGTACGGCTGACCAGCCCCAGCGTCGGCTTCATGCCGACAAGGCCGTTGATGGCCGAGGGGCAGACGACCGAGCCATCGGTTTCGGTCCCCACCCCGGCCCAGGCAAAGCCAGCCGCGATCGCCGCACCCGTGCCGCTGGAGGATCCGCATGCCGTGCGGTCGAGCGCATAGGGATTGCGGACCAGGCCGCCCGCCGCGCTCCATCCACTCATCGAATCGGACGATCGGATATTGGCCCATTCGGACAGGTTGGCCTTGCCCAGCATGACGATCCCCGCGTCACGCAGGCGCGCAACGACGGGTGCGTCGCGACCCGTCATGTTGTTCGCCAGCGCCAGGCTGCCCGCCGTAGTGGGCAATTCGCGCGTGTCGATATTGTCCTTGATGAGGACGGGCAGCCCATGCAGCGCGCCGCGCACTCGGCCCGCCTTGCGCTCCGCATCCAGACGTCGCGCCTGCTCGATTGCGTCGGGTGCCACGGCGATCACCGCATTTAGCCGCGGGCCCTTGTGATTCATTGCCTCGATCCGGTCGAGATAGGCGCGCGTTGTGCGCTCCGCAGACATTTCTCCCCGGTCCTGCGCGGCGGCGGGTGCGGCAAATGCCAACCCCGCCGCCACCGCCAGCCCACAGCGCCCCCACGCCCCCGTCATGCCGATTTACTCCGCTGCGACACCTGCCTGAGCAAACATATCGCCCAGCGCATCTGCGTCTTCGTTCGCAGGTGCAGCATCGTTTACCTTTTTACGCTTGTCAAAGCTGTCCCACACATCATTCCAATTTCCGCGCGTGGCGCCCTTGGAATATTCGGTCGCGCGCGTTTCAAAGAAATTGGCGTGCTCGACACCGTTCAGCAGCGGGGTCAGCCACGGGATGGGATGTTCGTCGATCATGTAGATCGGCTTCAGGCCCAGCTGGCTCATCCGCCAATCGGCGATGTAGCGGATATACTTCTTGATATCCTTGGCCGTCATGCCGTTCACCGGGCCCATTTCGAACGCCAGGTCGATGAATGCGTCCTCCAGCCGGATCGTCGTCTGGCACACATCGGCGATATCGTCCTTGACCGTTTTGGTCAGGCAGTCGCGCTCCTTGGTGAAGGCGTGGAACAGACGGATGATGCCTTCGCAGTGCAGGCTTTCATCGCGCACCGACCATGACACGATCTGGCCCATGCCCTTCATCTTGTTGAAGCGCGGGAAGTTCATCAGCATCGCGAACGACGCGAACAGCTGAACCCCCTCGGTGAAACCGCCGAACATTGCCAGCGTGCGCGCAATGTCCTCATCCGAATCGACGCCGAACTGCTGAAGATAATCGTGCTTGTCCTTCAGCTCGCCATATTCGAGGAACGCGCCATATTCGCTTTCCGGCATGCCAATGGTGTCGAGCAGGTGGCTATATGCCGCAATATGCACGGTCTCCATGTTGCTGAACGCGGTCAGCATCATCTTGACCTCGGTCGGCTTGAACACGCGGCCATATTTTTCGTGGTAACAGTCCTGCACCTCGACATCGGCTTGCGTAAAGAAGCGGAAGATCTGGGTCAGCAGGTTGCGTTCATGCTCGGACAGCTTCTGCGCCCAGTCGCGGCAATCCTCGCCCAACGGCACTTCTTCGGGCAGCCAGTGAAGCTGCTGCTGGCGCTTCCAATATTCATAGGCCCAGGGGTATTCGAACGGCTTGTACTGCTTGCGGGCTTCGGTCAGCGACATCGGGGATACTCCGGACAGGATCAGCGATTAAGGGCGGTGGCGGCAATCGCGGCAAAGCCCGCGACGAACACGCCGAACATGGTCAGCATCATGCCCGCAATGCGCAGGCCATAGCTTTGCCGTGCGATCGGCCCAGCGCCAAAGGCACGGGCCACGCGCGCGGGCGTAATGAGCATCGGCGCGCCGATCGCGAACGCGACCAGCCCGACGAGCAACTGGATGGCAAAGGCGGTCGTCATGCCGCCGTCACCGGCGCGGCGCATCCTAAATGCGTCGCAGACGTTGGACCCGCGACCATCAACGGAGAGACGACATGGCCGACCTCAGCAACATTCGCGAGCATATGGAAGTGATCGGCGCCGATGGCGTGCATATCGGCACCGTCGACCGGGTCGAGGGCGACCGCATCAAGCTGACCAAGCAGGACTCGGGCGCCGATATCGAAGGCGGCGGTGAGGGGCTGCATACCGACCATCACCATTTCATCCCCGGCGGTCTCGTTGCCGAGGTCGAGGGGGATCAGGTCCGGCTGTCGGCCAACGCCGATGTGGCAATCACGTTCGAAGAAGAAGAGGGCGGCGAGGCGCTCTGACGCTTTCCGCCGATCGCTGAACGGCGCGTCGGCCTGCAACCC
Source organism: Sphingomonas sp. IW22 (assembly GCF_041321155.1). GTDB lineage: Bacteria > Pseudomonadota > Alphaproteobacteria > Sphingomonadales > Sphingomonadaceae > Sphingomonas. The sequence goes on from NZ_JBGGWB010000001.1 coordinate 1,259,608, forward strand.
GCGGGCCGACGCGCCGTCATCGCCCGGATTGCGCGCGCAATCCAGAGACGTCCGCTTATAGGCGCGGTCGGCCACCATACACCGCAAGGGGCGCATTTGATGCCGATGCCGGTTGATCACCCGTTTCATTCAACCTCGCTTCTCGCGGCGTGAACGTGAGGCCGTCGACGCATTTGCGACGGCTGAAAAATGTTCGTCCGCATCGTATCCATACCCGGTGCGATGCGCCACCCCGATTGCGCGTTCGGCACCGCCTTTCTTGTGGTAAATTCCAGCGATAGTTGATGGGCCACGTTTTGAACCCCAAGATGTAGGGTATCGGTCACAAACTGCCCAACACGCCATGGACCCGAAAAATGTAGTGCCGATGGCTGTCTGGACGGGCGCAGTCGTCAGATCCGACGTGCCGTCTGCGATTCCCGAACAGCGGAACATAAGATGATCGCGGGCGTGTCATACGCCATTCCGTGCGGTGGTTTGACTGGCCAGGGATAACAAGCGCCGGACGGGGCGCAACGGAACTTCTGGCGCCGATCAGGTTGACACGACAACCGTCAGTGGCGGAATATTTGGTCGGCGGGGAACGGCACCCGTGGCGACATGCTCGGAGTGCTATGAATCATCTCGCCATCGTTGTTGCGCTTGTCGGTGTGATCGGCATCGGCGCGCAGTGGATCGCCTGGCGCTCCGGCCTGCCGGCGATCGCCCTGATGCTCGTCGCCGGGATTATCGCCGGTCCGGTCACCGGCGTCATCCAGCCTGAGGAGGATTTCGGCCATCTGCTCGAACCCGCCGTATCGCTGGCGGTAGCGGTCATCCTGTTCGAAGGCGGTCTGAGTCTCAATTTGCGCGAGCTGCGCCACGCCGATGGCGGGGTGCACCGACTGGTCCTGCTGGGGGTGCCGATCGGCTGGGCTTTGGGGGCGCTGGCCTGCTATTATGTGGCAGGGTTGGTGATGCCGGTGGCGATCCTGTTCGCAGGCATTCTGGTGGTGACGGGACCGACGGTCGTCATCCCGCTGCTGCGCCAGACCAGCGTGGCGGCCCGGCCGCGCGCGATCCTGAAGTGGGAAGCGATCGTCAACGACCCCATCGGCGCGCTGTGCGCGGTCGTGACCTATGAAATTTTGCGGCAGGCGGGCAGCGGCGCGACCGTGGTTCAGGCGATGTTGTCGCTGGTGCTGGCGGCAATAGTCGCGGGCCTGATCGGTTTCGCCGCCGCGCGCATCCTGGGCTGGGCATTGCCGCGCGGCCACGTCCCCGAATTCCTGAAAGCGCCGGTGCTGCTGGTCGTGGTGATTGGCACGTTCGTTGGCTCGAACGCGATCCAGCAGGAAACCGGGCTTCTGGCGGTGACGGTCATGGGTGTGGTGCTTGCCAATATGGGGCTGGCCAGCCTGCGCGACATTATCTCGTTCAAGGAGGACATGACGATCATCCTGATTTCCGGGGTTTTCGTCCTGCTTTCCGCCTCGCTCGACCTATCGGTCCTGCGCCAGTTCGAATGGCGATTCGGCCTGTTCCTGCTGACCCTGTTGTTCGTGGTGCGGCCCGCGACCGTCCTGTTGAGCCTGGCATTCAGCCGCATCCCGTGGCGCGAGCGGTTGTTCCTGGGCTGGATCGCGCCGCGCGGCATCGTCGCGGTGGCGATTACTGGCCTGTTCGCGCTGCGTCTGGACGAACTGGGCTATGGCGATGGCGGCACGCTGGTCGCGCTGTCCTTTGCGGTAGTCGCTGCGACCATCGTGGCGCATGGTTTCAGCATCAGCGCGGTCGCCAAACTGCTGGGCCTGACCGTACCGGGCGGGCGCGGTATCCTGATCGTCGGTGCCACACCGTGGGCACTCGCGCTGGCCGATGCGCTGCGCCGGTTGGACGTCAGCGTCGTGGTCAGCGACACCAGCTGGCAAAGGCTGACCCCCGTGCGGGAGGCGGGCATCCCCATCTATCATGGCGAAATCCTTGCCGAAGCGACCGAAGAGCGGCTGGACCTGCAACAATTCGGCACGCTGGCCGCAGTGACCGACAATGAGGCGTATAACGCGCTGGTGTGCAACGAATTCGCGCCCGAATTGGGCCGCGATAATGTCTATCAGCTGGGCGACGCCGCCGGTGACGATCCGCGCAGCCTGCCCGCATCGCTGCGCGGACGCGCACTGTTCCGGTCGGGGCTGGGGGTCGAGGATTTGGCCCGCCGCGACGCCGATGGCTGGACCTTTGCCAGTCTAAATGGCGGCGACGGCGCCAAGCTGGCCCAAGCGATGGAGGCGCCGCCCGGCGGAAGCGAGCCGTTGCTGTTGATCCGCCAGAATGGCAGCATCCGTTTCTTCACCCACGCCTCGCGTCCCAGCGCAACCGACGGCGAAACCGTGCTCGTCTATGGTCCTCCAGAGGATCTTGCCGGATGGCACGTGCACGAAGAAGCGACCCGCCCGCATCAGGAGGCCCGCGACCCATGACGATCATCCGACTGCTCGCTCCCCTGCTCGTGCTGTCGCCGCTATCAGCCTGCGACCGCACCACCCCGCCCGCTGCCCCGCCGGAGCCGCAGCCCACGGCTACGCCGACCCCGCAAGAGGCCAGTCAGTCGATTATGCAGCCACAGGTCATTGCCGAGACCAAGGCGCCGCCGGTCCCGCTCCCCACGCCTGAGCCGACCAACCTGCCCAACATCACCATCGCCTTTGCATCGGGCGCCGCGCTGGACGACGCGGGGCGCGCGGCGCTGGACGCGCTGCTCGACGATCCGGCGGTGCCGGACAATGCGCGCTTCGTCCTGCGTGGGAGCAGCGACACGCTGGGAAGCGACGCTGCCAACCTCGCCACTTCCCGCCGCCGGGCGCGGGCGGTCAGATCCTATCTGCTGGACAAGGGCGTTGCGGCGGATCGCGTCACCGTCATCGCGCTTGGCGAACATCGCCCGGTCGCACCCAATGTGACGCTGTCCGGCGAAGACGATCCGGCGGGGCGCGCCCGCAACCGCCGGGTGGATATCGAAGTGCTGCCGCCTGACGCCGAACCGGCGGAGGGTCAGCCGACCGGCGACGACCCCCCGCCGCCGCCCGCCCAGGCGGCAAGCGGCAGGTGACCGACGCCAGCCATGCCATGATCCGCGCGGCGCTGTTCATCCTCGCATGGCTGATGGCGCCCGCCGCGATGGCGCAGGCGCTTCCGGTGCCGCAACCCAGCGCTGAAGCACCCGCCCAGCCCGCCGAAACCGCGATCGCGGCACGCGCGGATGCCGGATCGGATGCCGACATACGCTATCGCATTCGCAGCATCTTTTCCGAAATTGCGGGCTTGAGAGCGGTTCAGGTGCGCGTGTCCGCCGGGGTCGTGACCTTGAGCGGCACTGTCGCGACCACCGAGGACGTCGAGCGCGCCGCCGCCATTGCGGGGCGCGTCGCGGGCGTTGTGACGGTGCAGAACGACCTGCGCCGCGATCTCGACGTCGACACCAATTTGTCGCCCGCGCTGGACAAGTTCAGCGACGATGTGCGCGGATTGGTGCGCGGCCTGCCGCTGCTGGGCGTTGCGCTCACCATTGCGGTGCTGGTGGGAGGATTGGGCTATCTGCTCGCTTCGTTCAGCCAGCTATGGCGGCGGATCACGCCCAATATCTTCCTGGCCGAGCTGCTGGCGACGCTGGTGCGGTTCGTTTTCGTCGTGCTGGGCATCGTGGCCGGGCTGGAGGTGCTGGGCGCGACGGCGCTGCTGGGGGCCGTGCTTGGCGGCGCGGGGGTGATCGGCATCGCCATCGGCTTTGCCGTGCGCGATACCGTCGACAATTACGTCTCCAGCCTGATGCTGAGCCTGCGCCAGCCGTTTCGCGCCAACGATCATGTCGTGATCGAGGGGCATGAAGGCCGCGTGCTGCGCCTGACCAGCCGGGCGACGATCCTGATGACGCTGGAGGGAAATCACCTCAGGATACCAAACTCGACCGTCTTCAAGGCGGTGATCCTGAACTACACGCGCAACCCCGAGCGGCGCTTTCAGTTCGATCTCGGCATTGATGGCGCTGACAATCCGGTGGATGCCATGGCGGTGGGTCTGGCCGCCATCCGCTCCCTCGACTTCGTGCTGATCAAACCGGCGGCGAGCGCGATCATCCTTGACGTGGGCGATTCGAACATCGTCCTTCGCTTCTTTGGATGGGTCGATCAGCGGCAGACCGACTTCCTGAAGGGCCGAAGCCTGGCGCTGGATGCGACCAAGAGTGCGCTGGAAGCCGCCGGGTTTGCGCTACCCGAACCTATCTATCGCCTGCGGTTCGATCCCTCGGCGGGCCAGCGCGGCCATGTGCCCGAGGAGCGGGAAGCGCGCGCCAAGGGGGCGCAACGGACACCCGGTGCCCCTCCCGTCAGCCACGACGCCGAACCCGACGCCTCGATCACGAAGCTGGTGGATGAGGAGCGGGCCGATACCAACGCCGACGATCTGCTCGACCACCGCCGACCGATTGAATAACCGGCCGCACATGAAAAAGGGCGGAGCGTCAAACCGACTGCTCCGCCCCTTCACAGGCTGTACCCAAACCCGCTTACAGGCGGGCCCCGGCGATTACTGACAAGCCAGACACTCGTCATAATCGGTGCTTTCGCCCAGATTGAACTGCGGCTTTTCAATCGTGTTGTCCGCTTCCACGCCACCGGCGAACCCGGCGCGCTGCACCGATTTGGAGCGCAGATAGTAGAGCGACTTGATGCCCAGTTCCCATGCGCGAAAATGCAGCATCAGCAGATCCCACTTCTCAACATCGGCGGGAATGAACAGGTTCAGCGACTGCGCCTGGTCGATATAGGGCGCGCGGTCGCCCGCCAGTTCCAGCACCCAGCGCTGATCGATCTCGAAGCTGGTCTTATAGCAGTCCTTTTCCTCCTGGCTGAGGAAATCGAGATGCTGCACCGACCCGCCCTTTTCGAGGATGCTATTCCACACCGCGTCCGAATTCTTGGACTTTTGGCTCAACAGCTTCTCAAGATACGGATTCTTGACTGCAAAGCTGCCCGACAGCGTCTTGTGGGTATAGATATTAGCCGGGATCGGTTCGATGCACGCGCTGGTACCGCCACAGATGATGCTGATCGACGCGGTGGGCGCGATTGCCATCTTGCACGAAAAACGCTCCATCACGCCGACATCGGCGGCGTCGGGGCACGGGCCGCGTTCGACCGCGAGCTGCATCGACGCTTCGTTCACCTGCGCGTTGATGTGCTTGAAGATGCGCATGTTCCACGACTTGGCCATCGCGCCTTCGAACGGCAGCCCGCGTGCCTGCAGGAAGCTGTGGAAGCCCATCACGCCAAGGCCCACCGAACGCTCCCGCATCGCCGAATAACGGGCGCGGGCCATCTCTTCCGGCGCGCGATCGATATAGTCGGTCAGGACATTGTCGAGGAAGCGCATCACATCCTCGATAAAGACCTTGTCGTCCTTCCACTCGTCCCAGGTTTCCAGGTTGAGCGAGGACAGGCAGCACACCGCCGTGCGGTCGTTGCCCAGATGGTCGGTGCCGGTCGGCAGCGTGATTTCGCTGCACAGGTTCGAGGTCGAAACCTTCAGCCCCAGTTCCCGGTGATGCTTGGGCATGGTCGAGTTCACATGGTCGCTGAACACGATGTACGGCTCGCCGGTCGCCAGTCGCGTTTCGACCAGTTTCTGGAACAGCGAACGCGCATCGACCTTGGCGCGGACCGACCCGTCCTTGGGGCTTTTCAGTTCCCATTCGGCGCCGTTGCGCACGGCTTCCATGAAGGCGTCGGGGATCAGCACGCCATGGTGCAGGTTCAGCGCCTTGCGGTTGAAGTCGCCCGAGGGCTTGCGGATTTCGAGGAACTCCTCGATCTCCGGGTGCGAAATGTCGAGATAGCAGGCGGCCGAACCGCGCCGCAGCGATCCTTGCGAAATCGCCAGCGTCAGCGAATCCATGACGCGCACGAACGGGATGATGCCGCTGGTCTTGCCGTTCAGGCCGACCGGCTCGCCAATGCCACGCACGCTGCCCCAATAGGTGCCGATGCCGCCGCCGCGCGACGCCAGCCAGACATTCTCGTTCCAGGTCGCGACAATCCCCTCAAGGCTGTCGGGCACCGAATTAAGGTAGCATGAAATGGGCAGGCCGCGCCCGGTGCCGCCGTTCGACAAAACGGGGGTCGCGGGCATGAACCACAGTTTCGAGATATAGTCGTACAGCCGCTGGGCATGGGCACCGTCATCGGCATAGGCCGACGCCACGCGCACAAACAGGTCCTGATAGGATTCGCCGGGCAGCAGATAGCGATCCTTGAGCGTTTCCTTGCCGAATTCGGTCAACAGCGCATCGCGGCTGTGATCGACCTCCACTGCATGCAATTGGGGGTCGATCGTCTTGGAATCGCGGGCCGAACGCGCCGGAGCGGCAGCTTCGGCGACAGGAGCTTCGGCAATATCGGTCATGTCGCTCACTTTCGCATCGTCCCTGAAATCCATGACTGCCCCGTTCCTCGTTCGTTCGACTCACTCACACGGGTCCGATGGTAACACCGGACGCTTACGCGCAAGAACAAAAAGTGACCACGTCACAGGTTGGGCCGATCGGCGGCAAAGGCCGCGATATTGGGGTCGCGGCACAATGAACACCAGCGATTGTGTCAGCCCCAGGACGTGACCCCCATAGATTGTGGGCAATCGAGGCCGGGTGCAACCGCTAAATGACGATTTGAGGGTTCGTTTCGTCGCTTCGCCCATCGGGTCCGACGACATAAGCGGCCGCATAACCGCCGCGACGCATGGTTGGTCCTAGCCTTTTTCAAACGCAAGGGGGCAAAGCAGGAACGAAAAAAGATTGCCGTGGACAAATTGGCGCGGCGGGTCGCACGGGGCGACCCGCCGTCAGCTCACCGGACCGCGCCGGCCGTCGCTGCAGCGCCTTGGCCCTTCGCAGCTGCGAGCACCTTGTCCGACGGCACCACTGCCATGGTCCAGTCGCGCTCGGGGCGAAGATATTTGGCGGCCAGCGCCTGAAGCTCGGCGGGTGCCATGCGGCCCAGATCCTGCGGCAACGTGGCGATGCTTTCCAGCCGCTTGGGATCGCGCGTGCCCCCGCCGGTCTGCATCATCCAAAAGGTATTGCCGCTCGACATGCGGATCCAGTTCTGGGCCACGGGCAACTGGGCGCGGCGCAGTTCGTCCTCCGCCACCGGGGTCGTCACCAGATCGGCGGCGATTTCGCGGGCAAGCTGGAAGAAGAAATCGGTCTTGTCGGGCGGCACCTGACCGATCGCCACCAGCCGCCCGCCGCCGGGCATCCCCACCGGCCAGTCGTTGATGACATTGGGGGTATAGCTGACGCCCGCCTGGCTGCGCAGCCGGTCGAACAACCGGTCGCGGAATATCGCTGCCAGAACCTCAAGCCGGCGGCTTTCCGAAATCGCGTCGCTGCCGCCCGCGGTCGGCCATGCAATCACTGCCGCCGCCTGATTGGGCTGGCCCTCATGCGTACGCACCACGGGCGTGTCGTTGTGCGCGGGAAAGCCCGGCGCCGGACCGGAAAAGGCCGCCGTCGTGCGCGGCTTCATCGCGCCGAACGACGCACTCACCGCCTCGATCACGGCATCCGCCTTGACGTCGCCATAGACCTGAACCTCGATCGGGCCGCTGGCTAGGATCGGTTCCCAAAAGTCGCGAAACGCCCTTGCGTCCAGCGCTTCGACCGCTTCGCGCGGGGGGACGCCCCAGCGCGCGTCCCCTGCGTGCATCAGCTTTTCCAGATCGCGGCCGATCACGCCGTCGGGCGAACTGTCGAACGTGGCATAGCCCGCCAGCATCACCGCCCGCGCGCGCGCCACCGGATTGGGATCCCAACCGGGCGCAGCCAGCTTGGCGGCGATCAGCTTGAGCTGGTCGGCAAGATCGGCGGGCGTGGTCAGCGCGCCGAACATGAAGGCATCGTCGTCGGTCGCAAAGTCGATGCCGATCTGTCGCCCGCTGGTCAGTCGGTCGATTTCCTCCTGCCCGAACTTGCCGATGCCCGACGGCACCAGCGCGAGATCACCCGCCCAGAGTGGCGTGACCCGGTCGGCAGGCAGGCCACGCAGCCCGCTGCCAAAACGGACGCGGACATAGACCTTGCTGGTTTCGGATTCATTGGGAAACACCAGCAGGTTGACGCCATTGGCATAGCGCACCTGCTCGATGCCCGGATCGACCACCGCTGCTTCGCGTGACACGACCTTGCCGGGCGCGCCCAGCCGGGGCAGGTCGCCAAAGCCGATATCACCACCCTTGGCGCGCGCGATGGCCAGTTTGGACACATCCTCGTCCAGCACAGCCGCCAGTCGCGCCTGCGTGCCCGCATCGGGCGCACGCGAATTGACGATCGCGCGGCGCTCGCCCTCGAACACCTTCTTCGTCGCCGCCAGCACGCGCGCGGGGGTAAAGAACTTCTTCTCCACCGCGCCGCGGAAAATGCCCAGCGATCCTTCGGCAGAAGCCGATGTTTCGCGAATATCGACTGCCTGCACGATCTGTTCGGCCTGAAGCGCGCCCGCTTCCACCCGGCTGGTATCGACGGCATTCTTCATCGCGGCATCGATTTCGGCCACTTCGCGGTCAATCTCGCGCTGGGTGGGGGCGTTCAGCATCGCGTCGGCAATGGTCGCGCGCACGTCGCGCACGGCGGTTTCCCAATCGTCGCCCACCGGCACAATCGTAACCGCCGTCAGATTGGCCGAACGCGCCACGTCCTGAAGATCGGCATTGGCCGTGATGAAGCTACCCCCGGCGCGCGCACGCGATTCCAGGCGGCGGTTGATGATTCGGATCGCGATCTGGTCGATCATGCGCTCCTGATTGAACAGCACCGTGTCGGCAGTGATGTTCCAGGGCCGCAGGATCGCCATGCTGACCACCGGCGGCAGCGAGGGTTCGACCGTCACCGCGCTGGCGGGCGCGTCACCCTGGGGCTTGCCGAAATCGGGCGCGGGCGTGGCGGCGCCCTGCGCGGCCCAGCCGCTGAAATGCTTTTTCACCATCGCCTCGAACACCGCAGGGTCGGCGTCACCGGCGATGACGATGGTGGTGCGGTCGGGGCGGTACCAGCGCTGGTGGAATGCCGTCACAGCATCGGCAGTCGCGGCGTTCAGCGTCTCGACCGTGCCGATGGGCGAGCGCTCAGCCAGCGGCTGACCGGCGAAGAACAGGCTGCGCGTCGCATCGGCCGTCCGCATCTGGGGGTTCAGCCGCTCACGCTGTTCGGCCAGCACGACGGGCCGCTCTGCCTCCAGCGCGGCTGGGGTGAGGGCGGGTTCGGCCATCATGCCCGACAGCACCTTCATGCTTTCATCCAGCCCCTGCGGCGTCGCGGCGGGCAGGTCCAGCTTGTAGACCGTCTGAGTAAATGTCGTGCTGGCGTTCGAGTCGGAGCCGAACGTCACGCCCAGCCGCTGCCACAACCGCTTGGATTCGCCATCGGGCACGTAACGCGACCCGCGAAAAGTGAGATGTTCGATCAGATGGGCAAAGCCGCGCTCGCTGTCGCGCTCCATCAGCGAACCCGCATCGATCCGCACCCGGATCGCCACCTGCCCTGGCGGCACGCCATTGCGGCGCACGGCATAGCGCAGGCCGTTGGAAAGCGTCCCGAACCGCCACGCCGGGTCGGGCGTGATGTCGCTGCCCTTGTACAGCCATGGCTCGTCGGCGGTCTGGACCGGGCCCGGCTTCATCACCGGGATGACCGTGGGCGCGGCAGCGGGGACCGGCGCTGACTGTGGAGCAGGCGGCGGGGTGGCGACCTGACGACCGGTGGCGGGGATGCCTGCGGCCAGCGCCAGTGCGCCGATTGCCGTCAGGCGCGAACGAAACAGGGGGAGCATGGGCGCAAGGCTAGCGCCCTTTCATGCGCCCCGCCAGCCATGCCCTGCCGCAATCGGGGCGCGCTTCGCCATGATTTCGACCCGAATCATGCTTAGCGGCACCAGACTTGCGGGCGGCCGCCGCCCGTGACCGACCCTGTCAACGATCCCGGTGTCCCGTGCGTATCATGACCCGCCCCGCCGTTCGAAAGGACGTAGCCGCACCCCCGTCCGATCGTGTGCCCGACATGCGTCGCGGTGCTACGGGCGACCGGCCGCTGGTCATTCGGATGGGTCGCCGACTGTGCGGCGCGTCCGACCGGCTGATCGGCGGATCATCGTTGGTGTCGACCGATCCGGTTCTGGACATGCGCGACTTTGCGTGGACCTGCGGAATGCATGGAGCGCGATACGCGAGGAAGCCTGTGCCGTCGCCCTGCACGCCGATGCCGCCGCCGGAACGGCCACGCCGGAATCGTGCCAGTGGCGTCCCTTCTTCCTGCACGGTCACGGCTTCCCGATTGCCGAAAACCTTGCCCGCTGCCCGCACACGGCGACGGCGCTGTCCCGGATACCGGGTCTGAAGACGGCATTCTTCTCTGCCTTGGCGCCTGGCGCGCACATCCCGGCGCATCGTGGCGTCACGAAGGGGCTGATCACCTGTAACCTCGGCCTGATCGTACCGCGCGACGGTGATGCGCGAATGCGCGTTCACGACCGCGTCCTTCGCTGGGCGGAGGGGCAGACGCTGGTATTCGACGACACTTATGATCATGAAGCCTGGAATGACAGCAACGGCACATGCGTGGTGCTGCTGATCCAGTTCGAACGGCCCCTTGCTCAACCGGGCAAATGGTTGGCCGACCTGTTCATGGGTGCGGTCAGGCGCTCGCCCGTCGTTCGCGCGGCGCGCACCAATATTCATGCATGGAACGCCGCGATCCGCCAGATGGATGTCTGATCGCGGTCTTCGCGCCCTTGATCCCCCCGCCCGTCGCGGCCACATGGCGACCATGCTGATCGAAACCGAAACCACGCCCAATCCGGCGACAATGAAATTCCTGCCCGGTCGCGCGGTGATGACCGCCGGCACGCGCGATTTCGCCACACCCGAAGAGGCAGAGGCATCGCCGCTCGCCGACGCCCTGTTCGGCTTAGGCGACGTGACGGGTGTCTTCTTTGGCCGTGACTTCATCAGTGTGACGGCGGCGCCCGGCGTCGACTGGCCGGGGCTGAAGCCCGATGTGCTGGGCATTCTGCTCGACCATTTCTCTGCTGACATGCCGCTGTTCCGTCCCGGCAGCGCCGCCGGTATCGCCGTCCCGCCCGAAGCGGCCGAATTTGCGGAAAACCCTGAAGACGCCGACATCGTCGCGCAAATCCGCGAACTGATCGATACGCGCGTCCGCCCGGCCGTTGCGAATGACGGCGGCGACATCATTTATCGCGGCTTCGATCAGGGCAAGGTCTATCTTCAGATGCAGGGCGCCTGTTCGGGCTGCCCGTCGTCGACTGCCACGCTGAAGCACGGCATCGAACAGCTGCTCAAATATTATGTGCCGGAAGTGACCGAAGTTCGCGCCGTCTGAGCGGCCATTGACGACAAAAGGGGTTTTGACATGGGCCAGCCGCTCGATGACGCCGCGCTCGACACGATCTTTCGCGCCGCACGCACCTATAATGGCTACCACGACACGCCGGTCACCGAAGCAGATGTGCGCGCCATTTACGACCTGGTGAAAATGGGGCCGACTTCGGCCAACCAGCAGCCGGCACGCTTCGTGTGGCTGCTTGATCAGGCCGGCCGCGACAAGCTGGCCGACTGCGCCAGCGAGGGCAATGCCGACAAGATCCGCAACGCGCCCGCCGCCGTGGTGATCGGCATGGACGAGGATTTCCATGAACAGCTCCCCTGGCTGTTCCCGCACACCGACGCCAAAAGCTGGTTCACCGGCAGCGAGGCGGCCCGCCGTGAAAGCGCGTTTCGCAATTCGACGTTGCAGGGCGCCTATTTCATCATCGCTGCGCGGGCGCTGGGTTGGGACACAGGGCCGATGTCGGGCTTTGACGCGGACAAGGTGCAGGCCGCCTTCTTCCCGGATCAGCCCAAGGTGAAGGTCAACTTCATCTCGACCCTGGGCAAAGGCGATGCGGAGACGATCTTCGATCGCAGCCCGCGCCCCGATTTCGAGACGTTCAACCGTATCGGCTGACGAATTTGCGGACCTTGGTGATCGAAACCGCGACGGCCGCCTGTTCGGTCGCGCTGCTGGAAGGCGGCGCGGTCATCGACGCGCGTCATGAAGTGGTGGGTCGCGGCCATGCCGAACGGCTGTTGCCGATGATCGCCGAACTGACGGGCGGCGGTCGTGCCGACGCTATTCGCGTCGATTGCGGCCCCGGCAGCTTCACCGGCATTCGTGTCGGCCTTGCCGCCGCGCGCGGGCTCGGCCTTGGCTGGGACGTGCCGGTCAGTGGATTCAGCGCATTGCCGCTGGTCGCTGCCCGCGCCTTTGCCGACGCGCCCGAAGCCGATGCCCTTGCCGTGGTGATGGAGGGCGGACACGGTGAGGTCTTCGTGCAGTGCTTCGATCGCCCGCATCGCCCCCGCAGCAGCTTTGCCTCACTCAGGCCGGACGCGGCGCTGGCGGCGATTGCCCCCGAATTATGGATCGTGGGCGACGGGACCCGGCATCTGGCCGACAGCGGCCGGAGGGTGGAGGCTCGCCACCCCTGCGCCGCCGACCTGGTGTTATTGACCGACGAACAGGTCGCGCTGCCCGCAACGCCGATCTATGGCCGCGCGCCCGACGCCAAGTTGCCGGGCGCGCGTTGAGCAGCACGGCGCCCGCCATCGCTCTACGGCCCGGCAGCGCTGCCGACCTAAAATTGGTGGCCGTATTGATGGCCGACGCATTCGATCCCCAATTCGGCGAAGCATGGACGACGGGCCAGTGCCTGGGCGTGATGACGCTGCCCGGCGTCTGGCTCACCCTGGCCGAAGTCGACGGCGTGCCGGCGGGCTTCGCTCTTGTACGCACCACGCTCGACGAGGCTGAGTTGCTGCTGTTGGGCGTGCGCCCCAGAAGCCGTCGTCGCGGCGTGGGTGCCAGTCTTCTGCGCGGCGTGATCCGCGATGCGCGTGATCGCGGGGCCAATGTTCTTCACCTGGAGGTGCGGGCCGGCAACGGTGCCGTCGCCCTTTATCGTGGCGAAGGTTTTGAAAAGGTCGGGATTCGTCGTGATTATTATCGTGGCGCATCAGGCGATGTATTCGACGCGCACACTTATAGGCTGGATCTTTCCGGCATCTGATCGTTTCCAGCTTTCGACTTGAATTTGTCCGTCGATGCGTCGATAGGGCAAATCGGGTCTCGCGCCACGCAGCGCCAAATCCGGGTCGAAAGGATAATTTATGAATAACCAGAATGAGCTTCAGGAAACGCTGGTCACGTTGACCGCCGATATCGTTGCGGCACATGTTAGCAACAATAGCGTTGCGGTTTCGGATCTTCCGCTGCTCATCCAGAATGTACATGGCGCCCTGTCGGGCCTTGGCGGTAGCGCGCCGGAGCCTGAAGTGAAGCAGGAGCCCGCCGTGTCGGTTCGCGCGTCGATCAAACCCGATTACATCGTGTGTCTTGAAGACGGCAAGAAGCTGAAGATGCTGAAGCGGCACCTGATGACCCATTATCAGATGACGCCGGAACAGTATCGCGCCAAGTGGAACCTGCCGGCCGACTATCCGATGGTCGCTCCCAACTATGCCGAACAGCGCCGCAGCCTGGCGAAGAAGATCGGCCTGGGCACCAAGCGCGGCAAGCGCTGAGACCCAAACCTGTCGGGAGGGGCGTGCGCGATGCGCGCCGCCCCTCCCGATGCGGGCCTTCCCTAGCGGCGAAAGTCGGATTACATCGTCGCCATGCCTCGCAAGATTGATCTTGAAGCGCTGTGCCACGAAAAGGGCCTGCGAATTACCGAACAGCGCCGGGTAATCGCGCGCGTCCTGTCCGAAGCCGAAGACCATCCCGACGTCGAAAAGGTTTACGCCCGCGCGTCGGCGATTGACCCCGGTATTTCGATTGCCACGGTTTACCGCACCGTCCGCCTGTTCGAGGAAGCGGGCATCCTGGACCGCCATGATTTCGGCGATGGCCGTGCGCGCTATGAACCCTCGCCAGAGGCGCATCACGATCACCTGATCGACGTTGAAACGGGTAAGGTGATCGAGTTCGTCGATCCCGAGCTGGAATTGCTTCAAAAGCAGATTGCGGAGCGGCTGGGCTTTCGCCTGGTCGACCATCGCATGGAACTCTACGGCGTCGCGCTGGACCGCAAGGGCTGACAGGCAGCGTGGCGGGCAACGCTGAACAGGCCCGCCGCGCCGCCATTGCCGCCGGCCAGCCGCAGCCGCTGACACCATCGGGCCTCGCGCGCATTGCCGTGCGGCTGTTCGTCCTGGTGCTGGCGGTCTTGTTCTTCGTGCCCCTGCATTATCTGTGGCGGCTCTTGCGGATCGGCTCGCCTTGGCCGCGCCTGTTCCTGGGCACCGCCGCGCGGATTTGCGGCGCGCGGGTATCGCGCGTCGGCGTACCCCTGCGCCGCGACGTATTCTACATCGCCAACCACCTGAGCTGGATCGACATATTGGCGATCGGCGGCACCAGCGGATCGGCCTTTGTCGCCAAGGCCGAGATTGGCGAGGCGCCCGTCGTCGGCTGGCTGGCGGGCATGAATCGCACCGTTTATGTCCGGCGGGAGGATCGTTTGGGGGTGGCGGAGCAGATCAACCAGTTGCGCGATGCGCTGGCCGATAACTGGGCGATCACCGTTTTCCCCGAAGGCACGACGACCGATGGCCGCTCGATGCTGCCGTTCAAATCGTCGATGATGAAGGTGCTGGAGCCGCCGCCGCCCGGCGTGCTGGTTCAGCCGGTAGTGATGGATTACGGCGCCGCCGGTCCGGACATCGCGTGGATCGGCGCGGAAACGGGTAAGGACAATGCGCTGCGCCTGCTGGCAAGGCGGGGCAGCTTTCGCGTGCGCGTCCATTTCCTCGACCCCTTCGACCCGCATGACTTTCCGGGCCGCAAGGCCATCGCCGCCGAAAGCCGCGCGCGCATCGCCGCCGCGCTGGAGCAGGTGAACGGCGAACCGCTGCGCCCGTTCATCGGCCACGACACGCTCGCCACGGGGGCTTAAGCCCGGCGCCCGCTTGGTGTATGGGCGCGGCGATGAAGACCAATCCCAAGACCTTTCACGTCAAGTCGTTCGGCTGTCAGATGAATGTCTATGACGGCGAGCGCATGGGCGAATTGATGGCCGCGCAGGGCATGACCGCGACCGACGATGCCGATGCCGCTGACCTGGTCGTGCTGAACACCTGTCACATCCGCGAAAAGGCGACCGAGAAAGTCTATTCCGACATTGGCCGCTTGCGAAAGCATGCCGGGGCGCAGGGGCGCGCGCCGATGATCGCGGTCGCGGGCTGCGTCGCGCAGGCCGAGGGCGAGGAGATCGTCCGCCGCGCCAAGGTGGACGTGGTGGTTGGGCCGCAAGCCTATCACAACCTGCCCGAACTGGTCGCGCGTGCGGCATCGGGTGCGGGCGCGGCGCTCGACACCGATATGCCCGCCGAATCGAAGTTCGGCGCCCTGCCCCGCCGCCGCCGGGTGGCGCCGTCGGCATTCCTGACGGTGCAGGAAGGCTGCGATAAATTCTGCACCTATTGCGTGGTGCCCTATACGCGCGGCGCCGAAGTCAGCCGCCCGATGGCGGCGATCGTCGATGAGGCAAAGGCGCTGGTCGATGCCGGCGCGCGCGAAATCACGCTGCTGGGACAGAACGTCAACGGCTGGCGCGACGCGGACGACAACGGGCTGGAGGCGCTGATCCATGCCCTAGACCGGATCGAGGGGCTGCACCGCATCCGCTATACGACCAGCCACCCCAACGACATGACCGACGGCCTGATCCGCGCCCATGCCGATGTCGAAAAGCTGATGCCGTTCCTGCACCTGCCGGTTCAGGCGGGCAATGACCGCGTGCTGAAGGCCATGAACCGCAGCCATAGCCGTGACAGTTACCTGCGCCTGATCGAGCGCATCCGCGCTGCACGGCCCGACATCGCGCTGTCGGGCGATTTCATCGTCGGCTTTCCCGGCGAAACCGATGCCGAGTTCGGAGATACGATCAGCCTGATCGACGCGGTCGGCTATGCCCAGGCGTTCAGCTTCAAATACAGCCCCCGCCCCGGCACCCCGGCGGCAGAGATGGGCGGCGCGGTCCCGGCGGAGGTAATGGACGACCGGCTGCAACAGCTGCAGGCCGCGCTGAACCGCGATCAGGCGGCGTTCAACGCGGCGACGGTCGGACGGACCTGCACCGTGCTGATCGAACGTCGCGGCAAGCTGCCCGGACAGATGCTCGGCAAGTCGCCTTGGCTGCAATCGGTCCACCTGATGACCGATGCGCCCATCGGAGCGCTGGTCGAGGTCGAGATCGTTCAGGCAGGGCCGAATTCGCTTGGCGGAATCGAACGGGTCCGAAAGGCAGCTTGAGGCGTTTGGGGTTGGCGCTGGCGGCTGGCTTCTGCCAATCTGTCGGCGCATGACCATCCGCCTTGCTTCATCAGGAGCCGCATGAGCCGCAAACCCGTCGCCGCCCGCATGGGCGAGAAATCGCGGACCGAACTCAATTTCGACCGGCCCGAATTGCTGCCGCAATTGTTCGGCGAGTATGACACCAATCTGGTCGCGCTGGAAAACCGTCTGGGCGTGTACATCACCGCTCGCGGTGACAAGGTGGGGATTGAGGGCACGGCCGAATCGGTCGCGCTGGCCCGCGATGTCCTGCAGGGGCTGCACGCGCGGCTGTTGCAGGGTCAGGAGATCGACCCCGGACTGGTCGACGCGGTGATCGCCATGGCGTCCGAACCGACGCTGGACGGCATCATCACGCGCGATCCGTCGGCCCCGCCGCCGATCATGATCCGCACGCGCAAGAAAACCATCGTGCCACGTTCGGCGACCCAGGCCCGCTACATGCAGGAACTGGTCCGCAACGACATCATCTTTGCGCTTGGCCCGGCGGGTACGGGCAAGACCTATATCGCGGTCGCGCAGGCGGTGGCTCAGCTGATCACCGGCAGTGTCCAGCGCCTGATCCTGTCGCGCCCCGCGGTAGAGGCTGGCGAAAAGCTGGGTTTTCTGCCCGGCGACATGAAGGACAAGGTCGATCCCTATCTGCGCCCGCTTTATGACGCGCTGTACGACTGTCTGCCTGCCGAGCAGGTGGAGCGTCGCATTGCCAGCGGGGAGATCGAGATCGCGCCCATCGCCTTCATGCGCGGCCGCACGCTGTCCGACGCCTTTGTCATTCTGGACGAAGCGCAGAACACGACGCCCATGCAGATGAAGATGTTCCTGACCCGCTTTGGCCAGAACAGCCGCATGGTGGTGTGCGGCGACCCCAATCAGGTCGATCTGCCCGGCGGCGTCGTGGCATCGGGCCTGAACGACGCCGTTTCGCGGTTGGAAGGTATCCAGAGCCTGGCGATGGTGCGCTTCACCGCCGCCGATGTGGTGCGCCACCCCATCGTCGGGCGCATCGTCGATGCTTATGAGGGCGGCGCATGAACCCGTTTCGGCGTTCGTGCGTATTGCCGAAAACAGGGGGCAGTTACCGATCGTGACCGGATACCGAAATGCTTGATGTGGCCGTGCAGGCTGAGGGCGACTGGTCGTCCGACACCGATTGGGAAGCATTGGCCGCACGCGCGGCACAGGCGGCGATCGAACGCACACCCTATGCCGGCTGGATCGGCGCGCCCGTCGCGATCGAAATCGCGGTGCGGATGGCCGACAATGACGAGGTTCAGCTTCTCAATCGCCAATATCGCGACAAGGACAAGCCGACCAACGTCCTGTCCTTTCCCATGGTCCAGCCCGACCTGCTCGATACCGTCACGCAGAACAGCGACGACGGCGAGGTGCTGCTGGGCGACATCGTGCTGGCGCACGGCGTTTGCGCGGCCGAAGCGGCGGAACGCGACATTTCGGTGGCCGATCATGCCACGCACCTGATTGTTCACGGATGCCTGCATTTGCTAGGCTATGACCATCTGGGGGATGCCGAGGCGGAAGCCATGGAGGCGATCGAGCGTTCGGCGCTCGCTCATCTGGGTCTGCACGACCCCTACCCCGTCGAGGAGGACTGACACCCCCAATGGCTGAGGGTTCGAGTAACAACGCCACGCCCGGCGACAGTAGCAACGCCGCCGACGGCGGCATCTGGCGCGGGCTTCGCGCATTTCTGTTCGGCGAAGAAAATCACGAAACGCTGCGCGCGCGCATCGAGGATGTGATTACCGAACATGAGGAAGAGGCCGAACGCCCCATTGCGGGCGATCTGGCCCCCGTCGAGCGGCAGATGATCCGCAACCTGCTGCATTTCGGGGAGCGCGACGCGGGCGATGTCGGCGTGCCGCGCGCCGATATCGTCGCGGTCGAGGAAAAGACCAGTTTCGCCGATCTGGTCCAGTGCTTCGCAGCCGAGGGGCATAGCCGCCTGCTGGTTTTCCGCGAAAATCTGGATGACGTGATCGGCATGGTGCACGTCAAGGACGTGTTCGCGATCCTGGCATCGGGGGATGCGCCGCCCGAAACGCTCGATTCACTGATCCGTCAGCCGCTGTTCGTACCGCAATCCATGGGCACGCTGGACCTGTTGGCCCAGATGCAGGCCAGCCGCACCCATCTGGCGGTGGTGCTGGACGAATATTCGGGGACCGAGGGCCTGATCACGATAGAGGATCTGGTCGAGGAAATCGTCGGTTCGATAGAGGACGAGCATGACGAAGCGCCGCACGAACTGATCGTCCCGCTGGAAGACGGCGCGTGGGAGGCCGATGCGCGCGCCGAGCTGGAGCAGGTGGCACGCCTTGTCGATCCGCGTCTGGCCGAGGTGGAAGAGGATATCGAGACGCTGGGCGGCCTCGCCTTCGTCTTGGCGGGGCAGGTGCCGCAGGCGGGTGCCTGTCTGCCGCACCCCAGCGGGTGGCAGCTCGAAATCCTTGAGGCCGATTCGCGCCGCGTCGCGCGGTTGCGCCTGCATCCGCCGCGTGTCGAAACGCCGGAGGAATAGGGCCTACCCGGCGTTCAGCTTGGCCGATGCGATGTGCCAGCGGCGTTGATCGGCGCTTGAGCCGTCAACGTCGTTGACACGCCGGATGGCGTAGCTGCCGGTAAAGCGCTGCCGCGTGCCGTCGGTCAGCACGGCGTCAACCGTCACCGGCACTTCGGCATAAAGCGATCCCGCGCCGCCCTCGACATCGGTCGGTTCGCGCGCGGTCACCTTGACGCGTTGTGTGTCGGCGAACCCGGCGGCAAAGTCGCCATAGGATTTGCCGCTGGCTTCGCCATGGCCGCCCCATTGGGCATAGGCCACAGAATAGTCGCGCGCGTTGATGGCGTCGTAATAACGCCGGACCACATCGGCGGCGCGCTCGGCCTCGGCCGCATTGCCGCACTCGGCGGGTGGGTCGTTGCGGAACAGTTCGCAGCTTCGTGCGATTTCGTCGCGAATCATCGCACAGCTATTCGCCGCGTTGCACGGCGGATGGGTCGCTGGCGAGACCATCCGGCATTGCTCGACAAGGCGCTTCGCCTGCGCATCGCCGATCTGGGCGGCACAGCTCTTGATGCCTTGCTGGACAAGCGTCGGCGTTATCGCATTTGAGACAGGCGCGGCGTCGTCGCTCCTGTCGGTCGCGCCATCGCCAGGCGCGGTGTCAGTGACAGCGACCGCATCGTCGGCCGGGTGTTCAGATACGCCGCCGCACGCCGCCAGGGGCAAGACAAGCGCGGCCATCGCGCAAAGAGCCATTTTCATGGATATCACAAATGCGGATCGCGACGGCGGTTCCAATCAGATATCGCCAATGCGTACCGCATCACCCTTTCGCTTTTGTGCCAAGCCGCTATCTCAGGCACCATGCGCAAACATATCCTGATCGTGCTGGGCCTGATCGTCGTTCTGGGAGCGGGGGTCTTTTTCTGGATGACCCGCCCTGACAAGGCGCAGCTGCCGATCGAGCAGGTGATGGGCAAGACGCCCAAGATCACCCCGCCGCGACCGCAATATTTCCCGACGATCGGGATCGCCGAGCCGATCGGCTGGCAGAACGGCGCCAAGCCTACGCCCGCAGCGGGCCTGGCAGTGGACGCGTTTGCGACCGGGCTGGACCATCCGCGCTGGATGTATCGCCTGCCCAATGGCGATGTGCTGGTGGCCGAAACCAATTCGCCCCCGCGCGAGGATAGCGGCATCGTCGCCAAGGTGCAGAAGTTCCTGATGGGCCGCGCGGGTGCGGGCGTGCCATCGGCGAACCGGATCACGCTGTTGCGCGATGCCGATGGCGATGGGCGCGCCGAAAGCCGGTCGGTATTGCTGTCGGGCCTGAACTCCCCCTTCGGCATGGCGCTGGTGGGTGAGTGGCTGTATGTCGGTAACACCGACGCGCTGGTCCGCTTCCCGTTCAAGGTCGGTCAGACCCGGATCGAGGCGAAGGGCGAAAAGATCGTCGACCTGCCCGCGGCGGGCAATCACTGGACGCGCAACGTCGTCGCCAACCCCAACGGCAACAGCCTGTTCGTCGCGGTCGGTTCGGATTCGAACATCGGTGAAAACGGCATGGACCGCGAACGCAATCGCGCGACCATCCTTGAGGTGTTCCCCGACCAGAAGCGTTACCGCGTCTATGCTGCGGGCCTTCGCAACCCGGTGGGCATGGGGATCAACCCTGTCGACCAGACGCTGTGGACCGTGGTCAACGAACGCGACATGATCGGATCCGACGTGCCGCCCGATTACCTGACGCGCGTCGAGTTCGGCGGTTTCTATGGCTGGCCATGGAATTACTGGGGCGGATACACCGACAAGCGGGTCGAGCCGCAGCGGCTGGAACTGCGCGAATATACCCGCCGCCCCGATTATGCGCTGGGGCCGCACACCGCATCGCTGGGCCTGAGCTTTGCCGAGGATATTCAACTGGGCGACCGGTTCGCGCGCGGTGCCTTTATTGGCCAGCACGGGTCGTGGAACCGTGAGCCGCCCGCTGGTTACAAGGTGCTGTTCGTGCCGTTCGCCGAAAACGGGTTCCCCACGGGCGCGCTGCCGGTGGAGGTGCTGACCGGCTTCCTCGACAGCGAGGGGCGCGCGCAGGGCCGACCGGTCGGCGTTACCGGGGACAAGACCGGCGCGCTGCTGGTCGCGGACGATGTGGGTAATGTGATCTGGCGCGTGCGCCCCGCGCGTTGAGCGCGGCGGCGTTGCCAATACGTTCCGCGTGACCGATAAGGCGGACGTGCGCGCCTACCCCGCCCTTCACGCCAGCCATGCCGGTGTCTGGATTGCCGATTGGGCGGGTGCGCGCGCCGTCGGGCGGGGAGAGGCGATTGCTTTTGCCGCAGACACGCCCGCGCTGCTGCTGAACGCGCCGCTGATCGGGCAACGGCTGGGGCATCCCGAACTGTCGGGCCTCGACCTGCTCGAACTTTATGCCTTTCTGTTTCCCGCGCGGTTCGTGGTGCCGACCCCGGCGGGAATCGCGCGCGCTGTCGGGCTGCCACCGCCCGACAGCGAAGCGGCCATCGCGCCGATGCTGATCGAGGCAACCAGCCGCCTGCTGGCGACGGTGGAGGGCGACTGGCCGGAGCGCGAAGGGGCATGGCACGCGCTACAATCGCTGGCCCGCCTGCGCTGGCCATGGGCACCGCTGTTAAGCGACCGCCTGTCCCGCCCCGCCACGCCGGAGCGCTGGCTGTTCTCCAAACTGCCCGAATGGGAGGAAGCCGCCCCCCGCCCCGCCCCGCGCACCGTGACGCTGGACGAGGATGTAGTGCTGACCCGTCTGTACGCGCTGACCGGTACGGGGGCGGAGCAGCGCACCGGTCAGCGCCGATTCGCCACCGCCGCCGCCCACGCCTTTGCCCCACGCGTCGCGCGCGAAACGCCGAACATGGTCCTGGCCGAAGCGGGCACGGGCATCGGCAAGACGCTGGGCTATCTGGCGCCCGCGTCGCTCTGGGCCGAACGCGCGGGCGGCGCGGTGTGGGTGTCGACCTTTACCAAGGCGCTGCAACGCCAATTGTCGGCAGAGGGCGCGCGCCTGATCCCCGATGCGGAGGAACGCCGTCGCCGCATCGTCACGCGCAAGGGGCGGGAGAATTATGTCTGCCTGCTCAACCTTGAGGACGCGTTGCAGGGCGGGTTCGGCGGGCGCGCGGCGATCCTGGCGCAACTGGTCGCGCGTTGGGCCGCGTACACCGCGGATGGCGACATGGTGGGCGGCGACCTGCCCGGCTGGTTGCCCACGCTGTTCCGCCGCAACGGATCGACCGCGCTGACCGACCGGCGCGGCGAATGCGTCTATGCCGGGTGCCCCCATTACCGGAAATGCTTCATCGAACGCGCCGCGCGCGCCAGTGCCGATGCCGATCTGGTGATCGCCAATCACGCGCTGGTGATGGTCAACGCCGCGCGGGGGCGCGAGACACAGGCGCGCCCGACGCGATATGTGTTCGACGAGGGGCATCACTTGTTCGAAGCCGCCGATTCGATGTTCGGCGTCGCCCTGACCGGCAGCGAGACGATCGAGCTGCGCCGCTGGATCGTCGGCCCCGAAGCGGGCGGGCGCGGGCGGCGGCGGGGCCTGTCGGCGCGCCTGTCCGATGTCGCAAGCTATGACGAGGCCGGGGGCCGCGCCATCAACGAAATGGTCGAGGGCGCCCGCGCGCTGCCGTCCGAGGGCTGGATCGCGCGCGTGACGCAAGGGGAGCCGTTCGGCGCGATCGAGGCGCTGCTGACGGCGGTGCGCGGCCTGACCTATGCCCGTGACGAGGGCGGGGCCGAGGGCGGCTATGGGCTGGAGACCGAACTGGCCGAACCGTCCCCCGAACTGGTCGAGGCGGCGGGCGCGGCGGCACAGGCGCTGGACGCGCTGGTGCGGCCGATGGTGGCGCTGGGCCACCGGCTGGAAGCGGTGCTGGCCGACGGGCCGGACTGGATGGACGGCCCCGCGCGCGCGCGGATCGAGGGGGCGATCGCCTCGCTTGGCTGGCGACGCGACATGGTGGGCGCGTGGAGCGCGCTGGCGCAGCGTGTCGGCGGCCCCGCCGATCCCGATTTCGTCGACTGGCTGGCGGTCGACCGGGTCGAGGGGCGCGAATATGACATGGGGCTGCACCGCCGCTGGCTGGACCCCACCCGCCCCTTTGCGGAAACGGTGCTGAAACCGGCGCACGGCGTCGTCGTGGCATCCGCCACCCTGCGCGCGGGCGGCGACTGGGACGTGGCGGAGGCGCGCAGCGGTGCGCAGCACCTGTCGCTGGCGCCGCAACGGTTCGAAGCGGCGAGTCCGTTCGACTATGCCGGGAACGCCCGCGTGCTGCTGGTGACGGATGTGAAGCGCGGCGATGTCGGCGCGCTGGCCAATGCCTACGCCCGGTTGATCGTGGCGTCGGGCGGCGGCGTGCTGGGGCTGTTCACGGCGATACGGCGGCTTCGCGGCGTCCATGCGCGCATCGCCGACCGGCTGGCGCGTGAGGGGCTGCCGCTGATCGCGCAGCATGTGGACCCGATCGACACCGGCACGCTGGTCGATATTTTCCGCGACGATCCACGCGCATCGCTGATCGGCACCGATGCGCTGCGCGACGGGGTGGACGTGCCGGGCCGCTCGCTCAGGCTGGTGGTGATGGAGGGCGTGCCATGGCCGAAGCCGTCGGTGCTGCATGCCGC
This sequence comes from Sphingomonas sp. IW22, assembly GCF_041321155.1. GTDB lineage: Bacteria > Pseudomonadota > Alphaproteobacteria > Sphingomonadales > Sphingomonadaceae > Sphingomonas. The sequence continues at coordinate 1,283,244 of NZ_JBGGWB010000001.1, forward strand.
GCGCAAGCTGGCGATGGGGGGCAAGGCATATGACGACCGGATCGTCCGCGCGCGACTGGCGCAGGCGTTCGGGCGGCTGATCCGACGCGCCGACGACCGGGGCGCATTCGTCCTGCTGTCCGCCGCGTGCCCGAGCCGGTTGTTGGATGCGTTTCCCGCTGGCACGCCGGTGCAGCGCGTAACGCTGGAGGAAGCAGCGACCATCGTGCAAACGCTGGCAAAGCCCGCTATCTTGGGGCAGGAGGGCGCGGTCGACGCCTGACAAGCTGCCCAGAACGAGGATGCCATGCCCAGCCTGACGCTGTTGCGCCACGCCAAGTCGAGCTGGGACGATCCCGTCACGCGCGATTTCGACCGACCGCTCAATCCGCGTGGCCGCCGTGCCGCAACCGTCATCGGCACATGGATGCGGCGAGAGGGGCTTTCCTTCGACCATCTGACCGCATCGCCCGCCGTCCGCGTGATCGAAACGCTGGAGGGGGTCAGCGAGGGATATGGCACCGCGTTGGAGCCGGCATGGGACCGGCGCATCTATCTCGCTTCAGCCGCGACGCTGCTCGATCTGGTGCATGAAATTCCGGCAGAGGCGCAGCATGCGCTGATGATCGGCCACAATCCGGGGCTGGAGGATCTGGTGCTGATGCTGGTGCCCGACCGCACGGGCGATTCGCTGCGCGACGCGGTGGAGCTCAAATATCCGACCGCTGCGCTGGCCACGCTGACATGGGACGGCGGCTGGGGAGATGCGGCGACCGGCGTGGCGCGGCTGGAGCGGTTCGTGCGGCCCCGCGACCTGGCCGAGGGGCTTGGCCCCGACGATTGAGGCGCAGCCCGCCGGGCCGCGCCCCGATTGCGATTATTCCTTGAGTTCGGCGGCTTCTTCCGTCGCAGCCGGATCGACCGACGGCGCGCCCGATGCCGGAGTTGCGCGATCTTCCATGTCGGCGGTCGGCGAGCCTTCGCTCACATTCGCTTCAGCCTCGGTCTGACCGTCGGCAGGCGCCGCGTCGGCGGCAGGCGCGGCGGGCAGCGGCAGGTTCGAACCCTGCTGGTTCAGATAGGCGATGACGTTCGCGCGCTCTTCGGGGTTCGACAGGCCCGCAAAGCTCATTTTGGTGCCCGGCGCGTACTTGCGCGGGCTGGTGAGCCACTTGTTCATCGCCTCGAAGTCCCAGTTGCCCGGAACGCCCTTGAGCGCGTCGGAATAGGCAAATCCGGCCTGATGACCATGAACCTTGCCCATCACGCCATACAGGTTGGGACCGATACCGGCAGCGCCGCCCTGATTGATCGTGTGGCACGACGCGCACTTCTTGAACACTTCTGCCCCGGCTGCGGGATCAGCGGCCGCCATCAGCGTGCCGATCGGCACTTCGGCCTCGGCCCCGGCGCCTTCCTCGACCACGCCCTCGATCGGGTAACCCATTTTTTCGGGGCGCTCGCCGTGGAACGCCATACCGCTGGCGATCGTCAGCCCAAGAGCCGCGACGCAACCAGCCAGAACCCAGCCCGCGATCGTGTTCGTGCGATTATCCATTGCGATGCCGTCAGCCCGAATAAAATGAAAAGCGGCATCCCCTTAAAGGGGCTTTGCCGACGCGGCAAGCCGCGCTTGCACCGCGACGACCGGGTGAGTAGGCGCAACGCCCCATGGAACAGTTCCCCGCGCCGGCCCGTCCGCTGGTCGAAGCCATGACCGCCGCAGCCGCCGCCGCCCCCGATCGGGCCGTGGCTTTTCAGGGTGCGCCCGGCGCAAACAGCCATGTTGCGCTGACCCAGGCCTTTCCCGATGCGCTGCCGCTGCCGTGCTTTGATTTCGCCGATGCGATCGACGCGGTGCAGGACGGGCGGGCCGATTGCGCGATCATTCCGATCGAAAATTCGCTGCACGGGCGCGTCGCAGACATTCATTTCCTGCTGCCCGAATCCGGTCTGGTCATCACGGGCGAGCATTTCCTGTCGGTCCGACACGCCCTGCTGGGCACCGGCGCGCGCGATGATGTGAAGGAAGCGACCAGCCACCCGCAGGCGCTGGGCCAGTGCCGCCACTGGCTGCGCGCGCATGGGATTCAGCCGGTCAGCTATCCCGACACCGCCGGGGCCGCCGCGCTGGTTGCCGAAAAGCGCGATCCGCGCGTCGCCGCGCTGGCCCCCGCCGCCGCGGCGCCGCTTTATGGTTTGAACGTGCTGGCCGACGACATTGCCGATTCAGACCATAACGTAACCCGCTTCGTCGTGCTGGCGCGTGGATCGCGTCCGCTGGTGGGCGACGGGCCATTCATGACCACGCTGATCTTTGCCGTGAAGAATGTGCCCGCCGCGCTGTACAAGGCGCTGGGCGGTTTTGCGACCAACGGCGTGAACATGACCAAGCTGGAAAGCTATCAGCGCGGCACCAGCTTTGCCCCGACTGAGTTCTATGCCGACATAACCGGTCGGCCGGGGGAGCCGCATTTCGACCGCGCGCTTGAGGAACTGGGCTTTCATTCGGCCTGGGTCCGCCTGCTCGGCAGCTATCCTCAGGCGATGGAGCGCCTTTGATCCAGCCACGCCCGCAACAGGCTGTGGGCGATGGCATAGTCGGGCGGCGCGATGAACCGCGCGCCGGGCGCCCCGGCCAGCGCGGCGGCGACATCCGCCGCATCCGCCCAGAAACAATCGGCGAGTTCGGTCGCATCCACCGCCAGCGCGTCGTCATCGGCGTCGCATATGCACGCGATCATCAGTTGCGAGGGAAATGGCCAGGGCTGGCTGCCGACATAGCGGACGTCGCGCACGCGCACGCCCGCTTCCTCCCATAATTCGCGCGCGACCGCTTCCTCGATCGATTCGCCGGGTTCGACAAAGCCAGCCAGCGCCGAATAGCGCCCCTCAGGCCAGTTCAGGCCGCGCCCCAGCAGCACGCGCCCGTCATGTTCGGCCAGCATGATGACGACCGGGTCGGTGCGGGGGAAATGCTGCGCACCGCACGCATCGCAGTGTCGCCCCCATCCGCCCTTGAACGCGGCCGTGGCGCTGCCACAGGCGGCACAGAAACGATGACGCGCATGCCAGTCGATCAGGCTGCGGGCACCCGCATACAACGCCATTTCGGTACGCGGCAGCGTGGCGAGCAGGCCCATCAGCTCCGGCGCGCGCCACGCCCCTTTTGTCGGCTCGGCAGGGACCGGCGCAAAGCGGGGGGCGCCGTCGTCCAGCCCCAGCAGCACCAGCTCCTCGCCAGCCGTCACATCGCGCCATTGCAGTCGCCCGTCGGCAATCAGCGGCTCCAGCCCGGTCATCGCCAGCACCCGCGCCGCCGGATCGGCCATTGCGGCGGCAAGGCGCACAGGATCGGCGCGCAGGTGATCGGCGCGGTCGATCGTCGCGCCGGTAAAGCCCGGCGGCGTCACCGCTTCAGGTCGGAATAGGCGGCCTGGATGATATCCGCCCGCAGCGGCCATTTGCCTGCCGGAAAGTAATTGACCATGCCGACCGCGCGCACCCGGCTTTTCGGATCAACGAACGCGATCGTGCCGGCCGCACCGCCCCAGCCATAGGTGCCGGCAGCCGGGCCGCCCGGCACATCCTCAAGCATCACCGAACCGCCCGCGCCATAGCCGGTATTCGGCCCCGCGCTGCCGCCGGTCGCGTCATCGACACGGGCATAGGTGACGCCTTGGGGCAACAGGTTCGACATGGCCAGCCGCGCGGTTTCGGGCTTCAGGATGCGCCGGCCGGCCAGCGTGCCGTAATGCTGCAGCATCGCCAGAAACCGGTCATAATCGCGTGCCGACATTACCAGCCCCGCGCCGCCATAGGGAAAGCTGGGCGGCTGGAGGAACACCGAATTGGCGGCGGGATCGAGCGGGACCAGATTTTCACCGACCCACGCGTAATTGTCGACCAGCCGCCCCTTCTCGCTTTCGGGCACCTGCCAATAGCTGGATGCCATATCCAGCGGATCGAAAATGCGCGTCTGGACGAAACGCTCGAACGGCATCCCCGACGCCGCCTCGATCACCGCGCCCATGATGTCGAGGGCGATGGAGTAGCTCCATTTGGTGCCCGGATCGGCGATCAGCGGCAGGGTCGCGGTCCGCTCGGCAAATTCGCGCAGCGAGTTGGGGCGCACGGCCCTGCCCTGCGCTTCGGTCTGCATGTTCAGCGCGGCGGGGATGATGCCCAGCCGCTCATATTCCTTGAGCAGCGGCCCCTTGGTGACGATGTTGTAACCTAGACCGGCCGTGTGCGTCAGCAGGTGGCGCACCGTGATCTCACGCGCGGCGGGGCGCGATTCCAGGCTGTTGTCGGGATCGGTCAGCACTCGCATGTTTTTATAGGCGGGAAAGAAATCGCTGATCGGCTGGTCCAGCTTCAGCTTGCCTTCCTCGACCAGAATCATCGCAGCAATGCCGGTGATCGGCTTGGTCATCGAATAGACGCGCCACAGGCTGTCGGGCGTGACGGCGGCGGCGTCGGGCGCGGTGCCGGTGCGACCGGCGGCCAGCAGGGCGGGCGGAGCGTCGTCATGCCCGATCGCCACCGCCAGACCGGGCGCACGCTTTTCCGCGACATAACGCTGAACCAGCGCCTGCACCTGTGGCAGGGCGCGCGTGGCCTGTGCCTGCGGGACGGGAGCGGGCTGGCGCACCGCCTGCGCGGCCAGCGGTGCCGTCGCCGCAAACGCCAATGTTGCCGCCATCGCGGTGCCGAACGTCATTCGCATGTCCACCACTCCCCAAGCTTTCGTGCCGCCTTGGCGAAGACGGTCGGCAGGCCCGCCGAATCGAGTTCGGCAACCGGCCACCATTCGCCCGGACCGGGGTCGCTTTGCCCATCCCACCGTGCGCCCGCAAGCGCGCAGACCAGCGTGAAATGGGTAAAGCCATGCTCGACCGTTTCGGCCATCATGCGCCATTCGCCACCACCCGGCGCGTCGTTCAGCCCCGGCGGCGTATCCAGCCATGGCCCGGTGGGCAGCGCTAGCATCCCGCCCAGCAATCCGCGCGCGGGCCGTCGGACCAGCCGCACCTGCTCGTCATGCCACAGCCAGAACATCGTGCCGTGGCGCACGGGTCGCGCCTTTTTGGGCGCCTTGATGGGATAACGCTCCGGTGCGCCCTCCGCGCGGGCGGCGCAGTCGCCGGCCAGCGGGCAAAGCAGGCAGCGCGGGGCGCGCGGCGTACAAATGGTCGCGCCCAGATCCATCATCGCCTGGGCAAAGTCGCCCGGCCGTGCATCGGGCGTGATCCGGTCGGTCGCCGCGCGGATGTCGGCCTTGGCCGCGGGCAAGGGCGTTGAAATCGCGAACAGGCGAGACACCACCCGCTCGACATTGCCGTCGACCACCACGGCGCGTCGCCCGAACGCGATGGCGGCGATCGCGGCGGCGGTATAGGCGCCGATACCGGGGATACGCAGCAACGCCGCTTCATCGCCGGGCAGCCGCCCGCCATGATCGGCCACGACCGCGCGCGCCCCCTTCAACAGGTTGCGGGCGCGGGCATAATAGCCCAGCCCCGCCCACGCGGCCATCACGTCGCCGTCGTCGGCTGCGGCCAGGCTGGCGAAATCGGGCCAGCGCGCGGTCCAGCGTTGGAAATAGGGGGCAACGGTCGCCACCTGTGTCTGCTGCAACATCACTTCCGACAGCCATACGCGATAGGGGTCGGTCGGCGGCGCCCCCGGCGGCGCGCGCCATGGCAGCACGCGCGCATTGGCGTCGTACCATTCTATCAGACGGGCGGCGATTTGGGGTGGCACCTTGTTGGACACGCCCCGCCTATGGCATGGGTTCCCGCGATGACGAAGCCGCGCCCGCCCCGGCCTGCAAAAGCCCCACCCGCACCGCCGCCGCGTTCGAACCGCGTGCGCCCGGTGGCAGAGCTGTTGCCCGACATTGGCGGCGCGGCATTTCGCAAGTTCGGCTTTGTCCAGTCGTCGATCGTCAGCCGCTGGGCAGAGATCGTCGGAGAGCGTTACGCACGCGTTTCCAGCCCCGAATCGATCCGCTTCCCCCATGGTCAGCGCGCCGACGGGGTGCTGACGCTGGCGGTGGCGGGGGCGCACGGGCCGATGATGCAGCATATCGCGCCTGAGATCATGGAGCGGGTCAATCGCTTCTTCGGCTATGCCGCGGTTGCGCGCATCGCGTTCCGGCAGGGCGACATTCGCCGCCCGACTCGGCCACCCAGCCGCCCCAAGGCGCCGCGCACAGTCCCCGCCGACCTGTCCGACAGCCTGCGCGCCATCGCCGACCCTGAACTGAAGGCCGTGCTGGAGGCGCTTGCTTCCGGCCTTGGCGAACCCGTTTCCATTCCCGTTCTCGGCAAGGTCAGCTGATGCGCCTTCTCAAGCTTTTGTTCGGCCTGTTGCTGGGCCTGCCCGCCACGCACGCCTTTGCCCAGACGGGCCGCGACTGGCGCACCACCGTCACGCCGACCGGCAGCGGTGCGTGGGTGATCGGCAACCCCGCCGCAAAGGTGAAGCTGGTTGAATATCTCAGCTATACCTGTCCCCATTGCGGAGCCTTCGTCACCGAATCAAAGCCGGTGCTGTTCGACCAATGGGTCCGATCCGGCAGTGTCAGCGTCGAGGTGCGCCACGCCATCCGCGACGGGCTGGACTTTTCGGCCGCGTTGCTGGCCCGCTGCACCGGGCCACGCAATTTCGCGAGCGTTCACACCGCCATTTTCGCCAATCAGAAGGCGCTGCTGGAAAAGGGCGTCAGCGTGACCCCGCCCGCCAATGCCAGCCGCGAAGCCGCGCTCAAGGCGATTGCCGACGGTTCGGGCCTGACCGCCATCGTCAGCCCCAGGCTGACCCGGTCCGTCGATGCGTGCCTGAGCGACGCAGCCGAGCGCGACCGCCTGGTCGCGATGACGCGCGCGGCGTTCGACAAGATCAAGGGCACCCCCGCCTTCGAACTGAATGGCGAGCTGATCCAGGGTACCGACTGGGCCGGGATGGAGCCCCGCCTGCGTGCCGCCGGCGCCCGCTGAACCGATTTAACTGGAGTTTGCCTTTCATGCGTTCGATCCTGATCCTCGCTCCCCTCGCCCTGCTGGCTGCCTGTGGCGGCGGCGAATCCGGCAATGGCAGCACCGCCGCCGCGCCTGTTGCGGGCGCGACTCCGCCCGCCGGTCAGCAATGGACGCAGGTGGTCAGCGAAACCGCCGAGGGCGGTTACCGCATGGGCAATCCCGACGCGCCGGTGAAGCTGGTCGAATATGGATCGCGCACCTGCCCGGCATGCGGCGCCTTTGCCCGCGAAGGATTCGAACCGCTGACCAAGCTGGTCGAAACGGGCAAGGTCAGCTTTGAATTCCGTGATTTCCTGATCCACGGCGCGCCCGACGTGGCGAGCGCGGTGCTGGGCCGTTGCGGCGGCCCGGGCACCTTCTTCCCGCTGCTGGAACAGATGTACGCCAATCAGTCCGCCACGCTCGACAAGCTTCAGGCGACCCCGCCCGAGTTTCAGACCCGCATCCAGAACATGGCCCCGCCGCAGCAGGTGGCCGAATGGGCCCAACAGGCCGGTTATCTGGATTTCGTGAAGCAGCGCGGCATCCCCGAAAGCCAGGCGCGCCAGTGCCTTGCCAATATGGAACTGGTGCAAAAGCTGGTCGGCGTGACCGAAGGCGCGACCGAGGTTCAGGGCACGCCCACCTTCATCATCAATGGCGAAAAGGTCGAAAATGCGGTGACGTGGCCGCAGCTTGAAACCGCTCTGAAGCAAGCGGGCGCCTAAGCACCGGCGGGGCGGCGCGGGCCGATCGGCCGCCGCCCCGGCTTTGCAGCGGACCAGCGATGCAGATCACGCGGCTTCGCCTTACCGGGTTCAAAAGCTTCGTCGATCCCGCCGATCTGCTGATCGAACCCGGCCTGACCGGGATTGTCGGCCCCAATGGGTGCGGCAAATCCAACCTTCTCGAAGCATTGCGCTGGGCCATGGGCGAAAGCTCTGCCCGGTCGCTGCGCGGTGCGGGGATGGAGGATGTGATCTTCGCGGGCACGGCCACTCGCCCGCAACGCGACTTTGCGGAAGTCGCCATCCATGCCGAGGAAGCCGGCGACAACGGCGATGTCGAGGTCGTGCGCCGGATCGAACGCGGCGCTGGTTCCGCCTATCGCATCAATGGCCGTGACGTGCGCGCGCGCGACGTGTCGCTGCTGTTCGCCGATGCCGCGACGGGCGCGCACTCCCCCGCTCTGGTCAGCCAGAACCGGATAGGCGCGGTCATCGCCGCCAAGCCGGTCGACCGTCGCGCGATGCTGGAGGAAGCGGCGGGCATTGCCGGGCTGCACGTCCGGCGAAAGGATGCGGAACAGAAACTCCGCGCGACCGAGGCCAATCTCCAGCGTCTGGACGAGCTGATCGCCGATCAGGACGGACGTGCCGCGGCACTCAGGCGACAGGCGCGACAGGCAGAGCGCTATCGCGCACTCAGCGACCAGATTCGCGTGGCCGAGGGGCGGGTGATCTTTGCCCGGTGGCGCGACGCTGCCGCCGCGGCTGACGCCGCCCGCCGCGAAGCCGTGGCCGCAGAGGGGCGCGTGACCGACGCCGCCACCGCGCATCAGGCCGCCACGGCGCAGCAGGCGACGGCACAGGCCGCCCTTGGCGACGCCCGCGCGGCGGCGCAGGGCGCGCGCGATGCCGCAACCGCCGCCCAGCATCGGCTGGACACGCTGGCACGCGAACGCCACGGCGTGGAACGACGGATCGGGGAGCTTGCCACTGCCGAAGCCCGGCTGGGCGAGGACCGCGCGCGCGAAGGCAGCCTGGCCAGCGACGCTGCTGAGGCGATTGCGCGACTGGGGGCGGAGGTAAAGGCGCTCGACACCCGCATTGCTGATGCGACCAATCGGATTCCCAACCTCGACACCGCCTTGGCAGAGGCGGAACGACAGGCGCGCGACGCCGAAGTCGCGCTAGCACAGGCGCTGGCCGCCGAAGCGGCGGAGGCAGCGGAGGTTCGCGTCGCCGACGCCGCACGCGCCGCCGCTCGTCAGCGGCTGGACCGCTCCGCCCGCGATGCCGCGCGGGTGGAGGCCGAATTCGCCGCGCTGGCCGATGCCGGTCCGCTTCAGGCCGAACGCACCCGCGCCGGTGAAGCGCGCGCGCAGGCCGGGCGCCATGCAGAGGCCGCTCGCGCAACCTTGGCCGCCGCCGACGCCAGCGAACGCGCCGCGATCGAGGAGCGCCAGCGCGCCCAATCGACGCGCGCCACCGCCCATGCCGAACTCGCCGCGCTCGACAGCGAAGCGGCGGCGCTGAACCGCGCCACGCGCAGCACCGGACGCTCTCGCCTGCTGGATGCCGTTCGGCCCGAGGCGGGGCATGAGCGCGCGCTGGCCGCCGCCATTGGCGACGACCTGGAGGCCGGGACCGATCCCGCCGACGACCGCCACTGGGCCGGGGCCGCCCCGCAACCCGGCGACCCGCCCGCCCCCAGCGACAGCGTGGCCATGTCGACGTCTGTCGAGGCGCCGCCCGCCCTGGCCCGCCGCCTATCGCAAACCTTCCTCACCCCCGCCGATACCGGACAGGCGCTGGCCGTGGGTCAGCGGCTGGTGACGCTCGATGGCGTCGTGCGCCGCTGGGACGGCTATGTCTCACGCGGCAGCGGCGCGGCGGCGGCAGAACGGCTGCAAAGACTGAACCGCCTGCGCGCAATCGAAGCGGCGCGTCCCGCTGCTGTCGGTGCGGTAGAGGCCGCCGACGCCGATCTGACCCGCATCGAAGCCACCATCGCGGAAGCGCGCGCCGCCGCGCAACAGGCCCGCCGCCTGATCGAATCGAGCGACCGCAGCGAACGCGAAGCCGCGCGGGCAGAGGACCGCGCCGCCGCCGCGCTCGAACGGCTGGATGCCCAGCGCGCCGATCTCGACAGCCGCCGCCAGCGCAGCACCGCCGAACGCGCGGAGGCACAGGGCGATGTGGCGCGGGCCGAAGCCACCATCGCTGCCCTGCCCGACGGACAGGCCACCCGCGCCCGTGTCGCCACCCTGTCGAAGGAGGCAGAGGGACGCCGCGCCGCCGTCGCCGCCCAGCGCACCGAACGCGGCGCACTGGACCGCAGCCTGGCGCAGGACCGCGAACGACAGGCCGCCGCCGCTGCCGAAGCGAAGAGCTGGCGCGCGCGGGCGGGCGAAGCTGCACGGCGAATTGCCGATCTGGACAAGCGCGCCGCCGAAATCGCGCGCGACCGCGCCAAGCTGGCCGACCGCCCCGCCGCGCTGCTTGCCGCCCAGGGCGTTGCCGAGGCCGAAGCGCGCGGCCTTCGCGAAGACGCCGAACGGCTCGCCAATGCCGAACGCGCCGCGGAAACGGCCCTGCGCCACGCGGAGGAACTGGCGCGCACCACCGCCGAAACGCTGGCCGAGGCGCGGGAAGCACGGGCAGGCTCCGCCGCGCGGGCGGAAAATCAGGAACAGCGCCGCGTCGAAATGGGTCGCCTGTCGGGCGAGCGGTTCGAATGTCCGCCGCCGCTGCTGCCCGAACGCGCGGGCTTTGCGGCCGAAGATGTGGGCACGCCCGACGACGAGAGCGCCCGCCATGACCGACTTGTCGCCGATCGCGAACGGATCGGCCCGGTCAACCTGATTGCGGAGAGCGAGCTCGCCGCGCTGGAGGGCGAGCGCACCAGCAATGCGCGGGAGCGGGAAGAGCTGGGAGAAGCCGTCAACCGGTTGCGCGGCTCGATCGGCACGCTGAACCGGGAGGGGCGGCAACGCTTGCTGGCGGCGTTCGAGGCCGTTGACGGCCATTTCCGCCGCCTGTTCACGACATTGTTCGACGGTGGACAGGCGCATCTGGCGCTGGTCGATTCGGACGATCCGCTGGAAGCGGGGCTTGAGATCATGGCCCAGCCGCCGGGCAAGAAGCTGCAATCGCTGACGCTGTTGTCGGGCGGGGAGCAGGCGCTGACGGCGGTCGCGCTGATTTTCGGCCTGTTCCTGACCAACCCGGCGCCGATCTGCGTCCTCGATGAAGTCGATGCGCCGCTGGACGACGCCAATATCGACCGTTTCTGTGACCTGCTGGACCGGATGACTCGGGAAACGCGCACCCGTTATCTGATCGTCACGCACAACGCCGCGACGATGAGCCGGATGCACCGGCTGTTCGGCGTAACGATGGTGGAGCGCGGCGTCAGCCGGCTGGTCAGCGTCGACCTGAGTGCCGCCGAGGGATTGCTGGCGGCGGAGTGACGGCGCGGAAAGGATGGCCGCCGCCGCGCCGTGCCGCTAATGTCGGCCCATGGATTTCGATCAACTGCTCATCGGCTTTTTCGGCACCGACGATATCGCCAGCCTGCCGCCCGAACAGATTGCGGCGGGCGTCGACCGTCTGCGCCTGCAATTCGGGCTTGAGCGCGATGGCGGGCGGCGCTTTGCCCTGTGGTGCCTGATGTTCATGCTGGGCGTCGCGCCCGATCTGGACGACGCGTTCGAGGACGCCGACGACCGCGAAGCCGCCCGCGACTTCATGGAAGCCGCCGAGCAGGAAATGGAGGAGGACGACTGACCCCGACGGGTCGCCGTCCCCCAAGGGGCAATCAGCCCTCCGCTTCCTTTTCCTTCCAGAAGTCCTGCACGATCTGCCAGCCCTCTTCGGCGGTTTCGCACCAGGTGATCAGGTCGAGATCGGCAGGGTTGATCACCCCTTCCTCGCACAGCGCCTCGAAACTGACGACGCGTTCCCAGAATTCGCGGCCATAAAACAGCACCGGCATCCGTTCGATCTTGCCGGTCTGGATCAGCGTCAGCAGCTCGAACGATTCGTCGAACGTGCCGAACCCGCCAGGGAATACCGCCACCGCGCGCGCGCGCAGCAGGAAGTGCATCTTGCGCAGCGCGAAATAGTGGAACTGCATCGACAGCGACGGCGTGACATAGGGGTTGGGCGCCTGTTCGTGGGGCAGCACGATGTTCAGGCCGACCGATTCCGCGCCGACATCGCATGCGCCGCGATTGGCGGCTTCCATGATCGAGGGGCCACCGCCCGAACAGACAACGAAGTGGCGATTGCCGTCGGTATCGAGGGGAAAGCCGCTGGCCAGCCGGGCCAGTTCGCGCGCGACGTCGTAATATTTGGCCTTGTCCGCCAGCCGCTGCGCCACCGCTTCCCGACCGGTGCCCTTGGCCAGTTCAAGCAGCTCGGGCACCTTGTCCGGTTCGGGAATGCGTGCAGACCCGTACATGACCAGCGTGGAGGCGATCTTCGCCTCGTCCAGCAGCAACTGGGGCTTCAGCAGCTCAAGCTGGAAGCGGATGGGGCGCAGGTCCTCACGCAGCAGGAAATCCAGGTCCTGAAACGCCAGCTTATAGGCCGGATGCTCGGTCTGGGGGGTGGTGGTGCCGTGACGTGCGGTCTCGGCATCCTCGTCGGCGCGGCGGAACACGCGCGAAGGGACTTTGGTATCGTTCATTGGCCCGCGCTTAGCCGAGCGGTACGCGCCTGAAAAGCGGCGTCACCGGCACATGGGGCGCCCGCCCATGTCCAGATGGAAGTGATTGGCATGGGCGCTGTTATATTCGGGACCAAGCGCGGTCGTGAACCGCTTGCACGCCGACCGGAACACCACGCGCAGGAATCGCTGCTCCCGGCTGTTCCCGTCCCAACCGTCCAGCACGCTGACCCGCCGCCCATCGGACAGGACAAAGGTGGCGACGTCGACCGCATTGGCGCGGCCATGTTCCGACAACCGCTTGCTGCCCGCGATGGGGCGGCAATTGAAGGTGCCATAGCTTTCGATGCGGACCAGATCGCTGCCCATCACCTGTCGCGCGGCGGGGGCGACGGCATAGCGCACCCAGTTGGAGAAATTGCGCGCCAGCGGACAGCGCATCGACCGCAGGCCGCTGACGGGGATACCGATGTCGAGCAACTGCACCGCGCCGACGACGACGCATCCATTGCCGAAATCCTGTTGCGGAAGCGTGCGATAGTCGATCGAGTAGCGGTCGAGTTCGGCCAGGCATTGCCGGGTTTCCGCCGTGGGTCGTGCCGGTGCGCGTGCGGGGGTGGATTTCGCGGCGGTGCGGCGCGGCTCAGGCCGGTCGCCACCCCCGAACAGGCACGCGCTCAACAAAAGCGGCGCCGCCGCCATCAACCCGGTCCAACCCCTATGCATGGCGACCATCTTTACGGCCTGGCACTGAACATGCGGATAACGAATGGATTCGGCTCGTCTTTCCGATGGCTCACTTCACCCGCCCGCGCGTGCGATCAGCGCCTGCGCCTGTTTCAGATGCGGGGCATCGACCATGCGCCCGTCCAGTTGCAGCGCACCAGCGCCTGGCGACGCGGCAAAGGCGTCGACAACGGCCCGCGCCGCCGCCACCGCTTCAGGTGCGGGGGTAAAGGCGCGGTTGATCGCATCGACCTGTGCCGGGTGGATCGCCATCATGCCTGTGAACCCGTCGCGCGCACCCGCCATGGCATAGCGGGCAAGCCCGTCGCCGTCCTTGATTGCGGGATAGACGGTTTCGATCGCCGCCACGCCCGCCGCATGCGCGCCGAACAGCGTCAGCGCGCGGATCATGCGATACGGGTCGGTATAGCTGCCATCGTCATGCCGCGATGTCGCCGCGCCGATGGCGGCGGGCAGATCCTCCGCCCCCCAGGTCAGGGCGCACAGCCGATCCGCCACCGCGCCATACTCGGCCAGCGCAAAGACGGCGCGCGGGGTTTCGGTGGCGATGGGGAGGATGGGCGGTGCATCCGCTCTTAGCAGTGCCGCCAGCGCGGTGACGCTGGCCGCCCCCTCGGCCTTGGGCAGCACCACACCGTCGGCGGTCTGCGCCACTTGCGCGTCGGCGGCGATCCATTGGCTGTCGAGCGGGTTCACGCGGACGAAGATGTGCGCGGGATGCGATCCCTTTAGAAACGCTGCCACGGCTTCGCGCGCCACATCCTTGCGCTCGGCGGTCACCGAATCCTCAAGGTCGAGGATCAGCGCATCGGCACCCGATGCCAGCGCCTTTTCGAACCGGTCGGGCCGGTCGCCGGGCACGAACAGCAGCGAGCGCAGCCTCATACGTCGCGGACCTTCAGCATGGCGGAGCGCAGGCAGCGGCAGACGACTTCGCCCCGCTGATTCAGCATCTCGTGCCGCCACGTCACGATGCCTTGCCCCGGCCGTGATTTCGACGGGCGCAGCGCGGTGACCTCGCTGGTCGCGCGCAACGTGTCGCCGATGAACACCGGCGCGGGCATGACCAGTTCGTCATAGCCCAGATTGGCGACCAGCGTGCCCAATGTCGTGTCGCCCACCGACAGCCCCACCATCAGCGCGAAGGTGAAGGTGCCGTTGACTAGAATGCGCCCGAATTGCGACGCCTTGGCCGCTTCCGCGTCCAGATGCAGCGGCTGGGGGTTATGCGTCATCGTCGAGAAGAGCAGATTGTCGGTTTCGGTGACGGTGCGGCGGATTTCATGCTCGATCCGGTCGCCGATCTTCCATTCGTCGAAGAAACGTCCGGCCATCCTATGCCTCCTCCGCCTCGATCCGGGCGAGCAGTGCCTCGACCTGAACCTGTGCGCCCGCCTCGACCGTCAGTTCGGCGACAACGCCGTCGAACGGGGCGGTCAGGGCATGTTCCATTTTCATCGCCTCAAGCGTCAACAGCTTCTGGCCGCGAACGACCCGCTCGCCCGCCGCGACATCGACCGACAACACGCGGCCCGGCATGGGGGCCAGGATCGCGCCCTGCGATGCCACCGCGCCACCCGCGCCGCCGGGACGCCAGCGCGAAAAGGCAAAGGCCGCGCCGCCCTCCACGATCACCAGCCGGTCGTCGACCAGCCGCCCCGCCGTTTCGGGCCGCGTGGCGAGCAGGTCGACGATTCGGTGCTCGCCCCCGCATTCGACGGTGATGCGGCTGCGCGGGGCAGCGTTCAGGCGCAGCCCGCCCAGTTCGCTCCACACACCGCCGGTGCCCAGCCGGTCGCTTTCGACCCAGGCCAGCGTATGCGCGGCCGCCACCCATGCCGCCGTGTCCGGCGCGGCATCCGGCAACAGCGCGTCGAGATTGGCGGCGATGAAGCCGGTATCCACCTGCCCGGTTGCAAAGGCCGGGTGGCGCAGCGCGCGTGCGATGAAGCCCGCATTGGTGGCGACCGGCCAGACGCCGGTCTGCTCCACCTCATCCGCCAGCAGTTCGATCGCCTCTGCCCGGTCGGCGCCGTGGGCGATCAGCTTCGCGATCATCGGGTCGTAATAGGGGGTGACCGAATCGCCCTCCTCCACCCCGGTATCGACGCGCAGCGCGCCGTGCGGCAGATCCAGCATCGCCAGCCGCCCGGTCGATGGCAGAAAGCCCGTGGCCGGATCCTCGGCATACAGCCGCGCCTCGACCGCGTGGCCGTCGATCAACAGATCGTCCTGTCGCACCGGCAATGGCTCGCCCGATGCGATGCGAAGCTGCCATTCGACCAGATCGACGCCGGTAATCGCCTCGGTCACGGGATGCTCGACCTGAAGCCGGGTGTTCATTTCCATGAACCATGTCCGCTCGGCGGAAAGGCCGTCGCTGGCATCGGCGATGAACTCGATCGTGCCCGCGCCGACATAATCGACCGCGCGGGCCGCACGGACGGCGGCGGCGCAGATCGCCTCGCGCGTGGCGGGGTCCATGCCGGGGGCGGGTGCTTCCTCGATCACCTTCTGATGGCGGCGTTGCAGGGAACAGTCGCGTTCGAACAGGTGGACGACATTGCCGTGCTGGTCGCCGAACACCTGCACCTCGATATGGCGGGGCGACAGGATGTATTTTTCGATCAGCACCTGATCGTTACTGAAACTGGCGGCAGCCTCCCGCTGGCAACTGGCCAGCGCGTCGCGGAAATCGGCGGCGGCGTCGACGCGGCGCATCCCCTTGCCACCACCACCGGCGACGGCCTTGATCAGCACCGGATAGCCGATGGCATCGGCTTCCGCCTGCAAGCGGTCGGGCGACTGATCCGCGCCCAGATAGCCCGGCGTCACCGGCACGCCCGCCGCCGCCATCAGCGACTTGGCCGCGTCCTTCAGCCCCATGGCACGGATCGAATGCGGCGTGGCCCCGACCCAGGTCAGCCCGGCGGCGGCAACCGCCTCCGCAAACCCGGCGTTTTCGGACAGGAAGCCGTAGCCGGGATGGATCGCCTGTGCGCCGGTCTCCAGCGCAGCGGCGATGATCGCGTCGCCGCGCAGATAGCTGTCGCGCGCGGCGGCCGGCCCGATATGCACCGCCTGATCCGCGAGCCGGACATGGAGCGCATTCGCATCGGCATCCGAATAGACGGCAACGGTGCGGATACCCATGGCCCGCGCGGTGCGGATGATGCGGCAGGCGATCTCGCTGCGATTGGCGATGAGGAGGGACTGGATCATGGCCATCACATCCGGAACACGCCGAAGCGCGGGGCTTCGGGAATGGGGGCGTTCAGGCTGGCGGCCAGCGCCAGGCCCAGCACGTCGCGCGTCTGCGCCGGATCGATGATGCCGTCGTCCCACAGCCGCGCGGTGGCGTGCCACGGATTGCCCTCATCCTCGTATCGATCGCGTATCGGCGCCTTGAACGCCTCTGCCTGTTCCGGCGTCCAGTTGTCGGCGTCGCGGTGGACGGTCGCCAGCACGCTGGCCGCCTGTTCGCCGCCCATCACGCTGATGCGGCTGTTGGGCCAGGAAAACAGGAAACGCGGGGAATAGGCGCGGCCGCACATACCGTAATTGCCCGCGCCGAAACTGCCGCCGATCAGCACCGTGATCTTTGGCACGGTCGCGGTCGCCACCGCCGTCACCAGCTTGGCGCCGTGCTTGGCGATCCCCTCCGCCTCATATTTGCCGCCAACCATGAAGCCCGAGATGTTTTGCAGGAACAGCAACGGCACGCGGCGTTGCTGCGCCAGTTCGATGAAATGCGCGCCCTTGACCGCGCTTTCGCTGAACAGCACGCCGTTATTGGCCAGGATCGCAACCGGCATGCCGTGGATATGGGCAAAGCCGCACACCAGCGATGCACCGTACAGCGCCTTGAATTCGTGGAATTCCGAACCGTCGACCAGCCGCGCGATAACCTCATGCACGTCATAGGGCGCGCGCACGTCCTGCGGCACGATGCCGTACAGGTCGGTCGCGGGGTATTTCGGCGCGCGCGGCTCCGCCAGGGTCAGACCATGGTCACGATCGGCGGGCAGGTGGCTGACGATATCGCGAACGATCTGAAGCGCATGTTCGTCATTCTCCGCGACATGATCGACGACGCCCGACTTGCGGCCATGCAGGTCGCCGCCGCCCAGATCCTCGGCGCTGATTTCCTCACCCGTCGCCGCCTTGACCAGCGGCGGCCCGGCGAGGAAGATCGTGCCCTGTTCGCGCACGATGACGCTCTCGTCGCTCATCGCCGGGACATAGGCGCCGCCCGCGGTGCAGCTGCCCATCACGCAGGCGATCTGGGGAATCGCCTTGGCCGACATGTTCGCCTGATTGAAGAAGATGCGGCCGAAATGGTCGCGGTCGGGAAACACCTCCGCCTGATGCGGCAGGTTGGCGCCGCCCGAATCGACCAGATAGATGCACGGCAGGTGGTTGGCCTCCGCAATCTCCTGCGCGCGCAGATGCTTCTTCACCGTCATCGGGAAATAGGTGCCGCCCTTCACCGTCGCGTCATTGGCGACGATCATGCAGGTGCGGCCCGATACGCGCCCGATACCGGCGATCACGCCCGCGCCGGGCACTTCGCCGTCATACAGGTCGAACGCGGCAAGCTGACCGATTTCCAGAAACGGGCTGCCGGGGTCGAGCAGATGCTCCACCCGGTCGCGCGGCAACAGCTTGCCGCGCGCGACGTGGCGCTCCCGCGACTTCTCGCTACCGCCTAGCGCCGCCGCCGCGACATCGGCGCGCAGCTTGTCGGCCAGCGCGCGGTTGTGCGCGGCATTGGCGCGAAACCCCTCGCTGTCGGGCTGGACCTGTGTGGAAAGGACGGGGGCGCTCATTGCGCCACGCGCTCGGCCGCCCCGATCAGTTCGCGCCCGATCAGCATGCGGCGAATCTCGTTGGTGCCCGCACCGATGTCCAGCAGCTTGGCATCGCGCAGGAAGCGTTCGACGGGCCAGTCCCTGGTATAGCCTGCACCGCCCAGCGCCTGCACCGCTTCGCCCGCCACGCGAAACGCGTTTTCGCTGGCCAGCAGGATCGCACCCGCAGCGTCAAAGCGCGTCGTGCGCCCCGCATCGCAGCTTTTGGCGACGGCATAGACATAGGCACGCGCCGAATTCAGCGCGACATACATGTCCGCCACCTTGGCCTGGATCAGCTGGAACGCGCCGATCGGCTTGCCGAACTGCTTGCGTTCGCGGACATAAGGGATGACCACATCGAGGCACGCCTGCATGATGCCCAGCTGAATCCCCGCCAGCACCGTGCGTTCGTAATCCAGCCCGCTCATCAACACCGCGACGCCGCCATTTTCCGGCCCCATCACGTTGGCGTCGGGCACCAGGCAGTCGTCGAACACCAATTCGGCGGTCGGCGACCCGCGCATGCCCATCTTGTCGATCTTCTGCCCGATCGAGAAACCGGCCATGTCTTTTTCGATCAGGAAGGTCGTGATCCCGCGCGACCCCTCCCCCGTCTTGGCATAGACGACCAGCACATCGGCATAGGCAGCGTTGGTGATCCAGAACTTCGTGCCGTTCAGCCGCCAGCCGCCGTCCACCTTTTCGGCGCGCAGCTTCATCGATACGACGTCCGAACCGGCAGACGCCTCTGACATGGCCAGGCTGCCGACATGTTCGCCGGAAATCAGGCGGGGAAGATATTTCGCCTTCTGCTCAGGCGACGCCCAGCGCGCGATCTGATTGACGCACAGATTGGAATGCGCGCCATAGGACAGCCCGATCGAGGCTGATGCGCGCGCCACTTCCTCGCACGCGATGACATGGTCGAGATAGCCCAGGCCAAGGCCGCCATCGGCCTCTGCCACGGTGATGCCGTGCAGGCCAAGCTCGCCCATCGCCGTCCACAGTTCGTCGCGCGGGAACCAGTCCTCCGCGTCGATGCGGGCGGCCAGCGGGGCGATGCGATCGGCCGCGAAACGCTGGGTCGTTTCGCGAATCATGTCGGCGGTTTCGCCGAGCGCGAAGTCGAAATCGGGGGTCATATCCTCTCCGGCTAGTTCCGGTTGTTACTATCCCTCATAAGCGGGGATCGTGTGAACGGGAAGCCTTTGAGGATATGCCCGGTTCCGCCTTAAAGCGCGATATCGCCGAACCACTCGCTTTCGATCGGCATGCCCGGCGGGATCGGCGGCTTTGCCTGACGCTTGTCGAGTTCAGCCTTCAGCCGGTCTTCATCGCCCAGGATCGTGCCCAGGTACCGCTGCCACGCTGCATCCTCACTTGTGCCGGTGGCGGCGCGGAAGGCGGTGCCCAGCCGCTGGAGCCGGTCGCCCAGCGCGGCCGCCACTTCGGGCGCGGTGGTGCCGCCACGCGCGCTGGCCGCCATCGTCATGACCGCACGCCACGCGACGCGCCGCCCCACGGCATCGCTTCGCGCGCCGATCACGCGGGTCTGCAACCGGTCCAGCAGCGCCTCCAGCCCCGGCAGCGCGGGATCGCGACGATGCTGTTCGACCATCCGCGCCAGCCGGTTGGGCGCCAGCAGCGAATCCAGCGTCACCTGTGCCGCGACATCGGCGGCGACCAGCGGGTCGAACGCGGCGCTGGCCGAATTGCGGAACACTTCCTGCGTATATTGCGGATCGGGGCGGGCGTTGGTCGCCGACGACAAGGGCATCACCAGCCGCGCGGGCACCGTCAGCGTGGTGGCGGACAGCGTATCGATCAGGGCGTCCATCGCCGCCATCTGGGTTTCAGCAGACACCGGGGTCGCGGGCGCCCCACCGTCCCCGGCAACCGCGTAACGATAATCGATGCCGCCAACCAGCTTGCCCGCCGCGTCCACCGCATAGCGGTGCAGCAGCCACACCGGCACGAATTTGCGGCGCAGGTCGGACAATGGCTCACCGGCGCGCAGCACCTGCGGCCCGAACCGGTCCAGCGCGACGCGGCGGACCGTCAGCATATGGTCCAGATGCGCGACCGGGTCCGGCCCGTCGTCCCACATGCTGCCCCAAGGATTGGGCGCATCGGCGGAACGGCCATCGACATCGGTAACAAACCGCAGATCCTTGGCCGCCAGCGCCTTTGCCGCTGCCGCCGCATCCGGGTTGGCGCCTGCGGGATCGTTATACAGCCAGTCGACGGTGAAGCTGTCCCATGCCCCGGCGCCCAGCGCATAGGCGTCGGACAGGTCGATCTGCCCGCCGGTCAGCTTGATGCGTGGCCCCGGATAATCCATCACCGATGCGCGGTCCTGGGTGCTGGCGGCGAAATTGTGCATGATGCCGATGGCATGGCCGACTTCATGCGCGCCCAGCTGGCGAATGCGGTCTAGCGAGGTGCGAACCGGGTCCTGCGGCCCGCCCGTGCCATTAGCCGCCGTGCCCACCAGCCCTTCGAAAATGATCATGTCCTGTCGCACGCGCAGCGCGCCGATCACGACATTGCCCTTGATGATCTCTCCCGTGCGCGGGTCGACGATCCCCCCGCCATAGGACCAGCCGCGCGTCAGCCGGTTCGACCAGTTGACCATGTTGTAGCGGACATCCATCGGATCGGCGTCTTCGGGCAGCAATTCGGCGCGGAATGCGTCGATCAGCCCGGCGTCGTCGAACGCCTTTTGCCAGTAATTCACGCCTTCCATCAGCGCGGTGCGGATGGGTTCGGGCGCGGCGCGGTCGATATAGAAGACGATCGGCTTCTTCACCCGCGAACGCGGCGCGGCGGGATCGACCTTTTCCAGGCGAAAGCGGTTCGCGACCTGCTGCATCACCGGATCGCCCAGCGGCGAGCCATAGTCATAGAACACATTGCCGCCCGCCGCCGAACGCGTGTCGAACCGGCGGCCGACATAGCCGGGTTCGGGCAGCCGGATCAGGCTGTGATGCACGACGAAGCTGGCCTGTCGCGGCTCTGGCGCGATCATCTCGACCTCCCGCCCCGGCGTGTCGCTGGTGAAGGTCTGCACTGCGTCGATTTCGATATTGTCGGGAAACGTCTTGACCGAACGGTTGTCCACGACGCTCAGGTCGATGGCCAGGCGAAAGCCCTTGCCCGACTTGCCACCCATCGCAAGGTCGCTGCCTGCGCCGCCACCGTTCAGCGCATCGGCAATGCCCAGCACGTCGCGCGTCAGGAACGGCGCCAGATCGACCGTCAGTGCGCCGCCCGGTCCGGTTTCGACCACGTCGAGCAGCGCGACGACGCTGAACGCGAAACTCTCCCGCCCGCCAGCCTGCACCTTGTCGTCGCCGGTGGCGCGGAAGCGCGGGTTTTCGAACGTCACCGCGACCTTCTTGCCGTAACGGCGGAATGCCAGCAGTTGCTCCGCCCCCACCATCCCGCGGTCGAGACGCAGGTCGGCCGAACCCAGCCCGGTCCGCAGCGAGGTCGCATAGACGAAGCGCCCCGCCACCCCTTCGGCATCGGGCGCGGGCAAGGTCACCAGCACGCGCGCGTCGCCCGGATCGGCACGCACCGACAGCAGCGGCGCCTCACCGCGCGACTGGGCCATTGCCACTGGCGGCACCATGCCCCCCGTCAACGCCAATGCCGACGCGGCCGCCAGAATAAGAACGCGCATAATGCCCCCTGCGATAATTTTGCACTGCCGCAAATTAGCATGGCGCTTTTGACGCTTTCCGGCAAACTTCAATCAAAAGCGGAGAGGATTCGGCACAATTCGAACCTGAGGAGCCATTTCGTGCCCGAACCGGAAACCGAACCGCTCGATTCCGTCGATCTTCGAATCCTGCGCGAACTGGTGCGCGACGGCCGCGCCAGCGACGTGGCGCTGGGGGAGCGGGTCCACCTTTCCAGCACCGCCGCCGCGCGCCGCCGCAAGCTGTTGGAAGAACGCGGCATCCTGCGCGGCTATACCGCCAATCTCGACCTGACGCGGCTGGGCTACAGCATCGGTGTGCTGGTGCAGATCGAACTGCGAAGTCAGGCCGAGAAGGTGCTGATCGAGTTCGAGGAAGCGGTGGTGCGCTGTCCGTCCATGTCCTTTTGCAGCTTCGTGTCCGGCGACATCGACTTTGTGATGATGGTCCATGTCCGCTCGTTCGACGATTACGACCGCGTGTATCGCAAGGAGCTGTCGACGCTCCCCCACGTCGCGCGCATCCGCAGCAGTTTCCTGATGCACGCGGTCGCGACTCGCCCAGTGGCGCCATCCGTCGTGGGCAGTGCAAACCTGTAACAAACTATACTTTTGGATTCCGGCGTCGTTCGCCGCGTTGACGCCGGAAAGCGTCAATCCATGCTGCGAACGATGCAATATTTGCCGGGAAACCATAGGTTCGGGCTGTTAGGCTTCATGATGTTTCCAGAGCCTGGCGCAGCAAGCAGCATGGGCGCGGATACGACGCAGGACACCAATCAGAAAATAATCCGGAGAGGACGCCCGAAGGCCGTCAACGCCAAAGGGGGGTCGTCCGATGCTTCACAACCGCGCCATTTCGCGCGTCCTGCGTTTCCGTCCGCGTGCCGACGCACTCAGCGTCAGCGGGCTTGCTCTCATCATCGGGCTGGCGGCTGCACCCGCATCGGCCCAGACCGCGCCCGTCGAACTGGCATCCGCCGACAGCCTGCCATCCGCTGCGACCGCCCCGGTCGAACCACAGCTTCAGGAAGCCGCCGATGGCGACGACCAGATCGTCGTCACCGGATCGCGCATCGCCCGCGACGGGTTCAGCGCGCCGACGCCCGTCGCCGTCATCTCCGCCAAGGAACTGGAAACCGAATCGCCCGCCAACGTGGCCGATTTCGTCAACACGCTGCCATCGGTGCGCGGATCGTCCACTGCCGCCAACTCGTCGGGTTCGCTGTCCAACGGTCTGGCGGGCATTGCGTCGGTCAACCTGCGCGCGCTGGGCGCCAACCGCACGCTGGTGCTGTTCGACGGCCAGCGCTCGGTCGCCAGCGCGACCAATGGCGTGGTCGACGTGAACACCTTTCCCCAGGGGCTGATCGAGCGGATCGAGGTCGTGACCGGCGGTGCCAGCTCTGCCTATGGCTCGGACGCGGTGTCGGGCGTCATCAACTTCATCCTCGACCGCGATTTTCAGGGGATCAAGGGCGATTACGAATATGGCGTCACCACTTATGGCGACGGGCCGAACCACAAGGTTTCGCTGACCGCAGGCACCAGCTTTGCCGGCGGGCGTGGCCATGCGGTGTTCAGCGGAGAGGCTTTTACCCAAAAGGGCCAGCACACCATCGACCGTGACTGGAACCAGGCGGGATTTTTCCAGATCGACAATCCCGCGTATGTCGCGGGCAACGGCTTGCCGGCGCGGCTTGTATCATCCGGTATCGGCACGTCGCAATTCACCCCCGGCGGCCTGATTTCGGCCGGACCGTTCCGGGGCACCTATTTCGGAACGATCGGCGCGGGTGGGGCGACCCTCAACCAGCTGAACTACGGCGCCGTGAACGGTCAGTGGATGGTCGGCGGCGATTACGAGATCACGCGCGCGGGCCATCTGGGCAGCAACACGCTGATCCCCGACGAGGACCGCTCCAGCCTGTTCGGGCGAGTGGAATATGAGGTGGCGGATCAGACCAAGCTGTTCGTCACCGGCAGCTATGCTCATTATGAAGGGCTGAGCTATTATCAGCAGACACCATCGACCGGCGTCACCATTCAGGTCGCACCGTCGGCGGCCAATGGCGGGCTGATCAACGCATATCTGCCGCAGGCGTTTGTCGACCGGGTCAACGCGTATAACGCGACGCCCGGCAACACCCGCGTCAACACCATCGCCATCGGCACCAGCAATGCGGGCATCCCGGCACAGGGCAGCAACAATGTCCGCGACGTCTATCGCTTTGTCGCGGGCGGCGAAGGGGCGTTCGAACTGTTCGACCGCGACTGGACCTGGGACGCCTATCTTCAATACAGCCGGGCCGAGGTTCAGGAACAGCTGATCAACACCTGGAACAATGCCCGCATGGCGATGGCGACCGACGCGGTGCGCGCGCCCGCGGGCAATGCGGCGGGGATCGCGGCGAGCACCATCGTCTGCCGGTCGACCCTGACCAATCCGACCAATGGCTGCGTGCCGATCAACCGCATCGGCGTGGGCGGCGTGACGCCGGCGGCGATCGATTATATCTTCAACGACGGATACCAGCCGCTGCGCGAACAGACGCTGGAACAGACCGTTTCTGCCCTTAATTTCTCGACCAAGAACCTGTTCGAAAACTGGCAGGGGCCGGTGTCGATCGCCTTCGGTGCCGAAGCGCGCGCCGAATCGGTGAAGGGCGATGTCGATCCGCTGTTCAATTCGGGCTGGCTCTACGGCAACTATCTGGTGACGCAGGGCAAATACACTGTTTACGAAGGCTATATCGAAACGCTATTCCCGCTGTTTGAGGGGGCGGACCTGAACGGCGCCTACCGCGTCACCAATTATTCGACCAGCGGCAGCGTTTCGACGTGGAAGATCGGCCTGACCTATCAGCCGATCCCCGATGTGCGCCTGCGCGGCACCGTGTCCCGCGACATTCGCGCGCCCAATCTGGGTGAGCTGTTCGCACCGGGCACGGCGCGCACCAACACCGTCAACGTCCCGCTCAGCACCGGCGGTCAGCGCGCCGACCAGTTCCTGGAACAGACGGTCGGCAACCCGAACCTTCAACCGGAAAAGGCCAAGACCTATGGCGTGGGCGCGGTGTTCACACCGACATTCCTGCCGGGCTTCGCGGCATCGGTCGATTACTACAATATCGACCTTGAAGGGGCGATCAGCAACTATACCGCCCAGACGACGGTCAATCTTTGCTACGAACAATCGGTGTCCGCGGCGTGTGAGAACATCACCACGACGGCGGGCGCCGGCGTGACCGGCGGCGGCGCGGCGATCACCGGCATCACGCTTATCCCGTTCAACTTTGTCGGCATCAAAAGCGAGGGGCTGGATTTCGAGGCCAGCTATCGCACGCCGCTGGGGGACGGCAGCCTGACGCTACGCGGATTGGCCACCTATAATCTCAGCCTCTACACCGACAACGGCATCGATTTTCCGAGCGAGGCTGCGGGACAGAATACGGGCAGCGTCCCCGACTGGACCTATCGCCTGACTGCGCAATATGACCAGGGGCCGCTGGGCCTGCAATTGACCGGTCGCGGCCTGTCGGACGGCGTGTACGACAATAATTTCATCGAATGCCAGACCGATTGCCCCGTATCGACCGTGCAGAACCGCACGATCAACAACAACAAGATCGACGGCGCCTTCTATGTCGATCTGTCGGCCAACTACACGTTCGAGGTGCAGGAGGTCGATTTTCAGGGCTTCATCTCGATCCGCAACCTGTTCGATGTCGATCCGGTGCTGGTCGGCAATGGGCCGACGGGCAACAACACGCCCGCTTATCCCCAGACCAATCGCAACCTCTATGACTTTCTGGGCCGCGTCTATCGCGTGGGCGTTCGCTTCAATTTCTGATTTTCGGGGGAGAGACTGACATGCGTATGTATCGCGCCATTGGCGTCCTGACAGCAACCGCGCTGGCCACGCAGCCCGTGCTGGCCATGGCATCCGAACCCGCGCCCGCCACTCAGGCTGCCGCGCCAGACAATGCGGCGCTGAAGGCGGCCGTGATCGAGGGAGTCGAGAAGCGGGCCAAGCTGGTCCAGGAAATGGTGGATTCGCTCTACAGCTTTGCCGAGCCGGGGTTTCAGGAATTCCAGACGATGGAATATCTGACCGGCATCCTTGAAAAAGAAGGGTTCAAGATCACCAAGGGCGTAGCCGGAATCCCCACCGCATGGACCGCCGAATGGGGTTCGGGCGGGCCGCTGATCGCGCTGGGCAGCGACGTCGACGGGCTGCTGGGACTGAGCCAGGTGCCCGGGTCCGCAACACTGAAACCGCAGGTGGAGGGCGCGCCCGGCCATGGCGAGGGGCATAATTCGGGCATGCCGCTGGTCATCGCCGCCGCCCTTTCCGCCAAGCAGGTGATGGAGAAGAACAAGATCCCCGGCCGCCTGATGCTGTGGCCCGGCATTGCCGAAGAGCTGTTGGGAACCAAGGCCTATTATGTCCGCGCCGGTATGTTCAAGGGTGTGGACGCATGCATTTTCACCCATGTTTCCAGCGACTTCAACACCGCGTGGGGCGATACCGGCAATAACGGCATGGTCTCGGTCGAATATACCTTCAGCGGCAAGACCGCCCATTCGGCGGGCATGCCGTGGGAAGGGCGCAGCGCGCTGGACGCGGTGGAGTTGATGGACATCGCCTGGAACATGCGACGCGAACACCTGCCCGTGACCCAGCGTTCGCACTATGTCATCACCGAAGGCGGCGGACAGCCCAACATCGTCCCCGACAAGGCCAGCGTCTGGTATTATTTCCGCGACCAGACCTTCTCATCGGTCCGCACACTGTTCGAAACCGGCAACACCATCGCCAAGGCGGCCGCGATGGGCACCGGCACCACGGTGACGCAGCGCACATTGGGCTATGCCGCGCCAAATTACGGCAACAAGCCGATGGCGGAGGCGGCCTGGGCGAACATCAAGGCGGTCGGTATGCCGCAATGGAGCGCCGGCGATCAGGCCTTTGCCCGCTCGGTTCAGGAAGCGAAAGGCCGCACGATCAAGCCGCTGGCCACCGAAATCACACCCCTGTCCACGCCTGAAACGCGCGAACGGTCGATAGGCGGCGGGTCGGACGATATCGGCGACATCATGTGGACCGTGCCGACCATCACGGTGCGCTTTCCGTCGAACATCCCCAGCATGATCGGCCATAATGTGCTGTCCGCCATCGCGATGGCGACGCCGATCGCGCACAAGGGGGCGGTGCAGGGGGCAAAGGCGGTGTCGGCCACCGTCATCGACATGATGACCAACCCGCAGCTGGTGGCGGATGCCAAGGCGTTTCAGCAGAATGTCCAGTTCAAGGACCAGAAATATGATCCCACGCTGACGCCGCAAGATCAGCCCGCCATCCACCTGAACCAGGAAGTGATGGAGCGGATGCGCCCCAAGATGAAACCGTTTTACTATGATCCCAAGCGCTATCCGACCTATCTAGATCAGCTGGGGGTCAAATATCCGGCGGGCTGAGCTCTGCCGTCTACGTGCCCCGACCGCTTTGCTCCCCCTGGCGGTCGGGGTGCGATCAACCGGGCATGTCGCCCGTCGCGCCCGGCGCGGCTGCCGGGGCCGAACGATCGATCCGGCAGGCGCGGATCGCCGATGGTTCGGGGCGCGGCCCTTCGGCGCGGAAAGCGGCCAGATAACCGCCCGCCGATTCCATCTCCTCACGCCGCACCAGCTTGTAGCCGACCGCCGCAAATTCGCATTCCAGCAACGCCGGGGGTGTGCCGTGATTTTCGGTCGCGCGATCGGCGTCGACGACGATCACTTCCCCGCCATTTCGCAGCGATGGCCGCATCCGCCACAAAAACTCATATGGCTCGGCGATCTCGTGATACATGTGCACCAGCAGGATACGGTCGAAGCTGTTGTCGGGCAGTCGCGGATCCTGGGGCAGACCAAGGCGGACGCTGACATTGTCCAGCCGTTCGCGCGCCACGCGTTGCGCCAACTGGTCGCGCACGGCTGGCACGATATCTTCCGCCAGCACGCGCCCGTTCTCACCCACGCGGCTGGCGAGGCGGACGGTATAATAGCCCTCACCCGCACCGATATCCGCAACGGTCATTCCGGGCTTGATGCCCGCCTTGTCCATCACCGTGCCAGCTTCGTTCAGTCGGTCGCGCGCTTCTTCCGTCGACCAGCGGCTCGAAACGATCGTGGCGATCGGGCGGTCGGCAGCGGGGAAGCTGCCTTCGACCTGTTCGGTCGCCCTGTTCGACTGCGGCGACTTGACGGGCGCCTCGCACGACGCTGCCGCCAGCGCGAGCGCCGGGACCATCAGCGACAGCATTGGCACCCGCCCGTTCGTCAATCGACGTCCTCCACCTCGACCTTTTCGCCGGTCACGCGCTGCGACAGCGCGGCCGCCATGAACGGGTCGAGTGCGCCATCTAGCACGTCCGACGGCGCGGTCGAAGTCACCCCGGTGCGGAGATCCTTCACCAGCTGATAGGGTTGAAGGACATAAGAGCGGATCTGGTGACCCCAGCCGATTTCGGTCTTGGCCGAATAATCGCTCATCGCCGCGGCCTCCCGCTTTTGAAGCTCCGCTTCGTACAGGCGTGCGCGCAACATGCCCATCGCGGTGGCGCGGTTCTTGTGCTGCGACCGGTCGTTCTGGCTGGCGACGATGATGCCCGACGGCACGTGGGTGATGCGGACCGCCGAATCGGTGGTGTTGACGTGCTGTCCGCCCGCGCCCGACGCGCGATAGGTATCGATCTTCAGGTCGCTTTCGTTGATCTCGATGTCGATCGAGTCGTCGATCACCGGATAGACCCATACCGACGAGAAGCTGGTGTGGCGCCGCGCCGAGCTGTCATAGGGGCTGATGCGGACCAGGCGATGCACGCCGCTTTCGGTCTTGGCATAGCCATAGGCGTTTTCGCCCTTGAGCAGCAGCGTCGCCGACTTGATGCCCGCCTGTTCGCCGGCGTGATAGTCGACCAGTTCGACCTTCATGCCCTTTCGCTCGGCCCAGCGCATGTACATGCGCTGCAGCATCTCGGCCCAGTCCTGGCTTTCGGTACCGCCGGCACCGGCATGGACTTCGAGATAGGCGTCGTTGGGGTCGGCTTCGCCGGCCAGCAGCGCCTTGATCTTGTCCTCCTCGGCGCGGGCGGCAAGCGCCTTCAGGGCTGCAACGCCCTCGTCCGACATGGCCTCGTCACCCTCGCTGTCGGCCATTTCGATCAGTTCGGCGGTATCGGCCAGTTCCTGTTCGATGGCGCGCGTGGCGCCGATGGCAGTGTCCAGCCGCTGACGCTCGCGCATCACGTCCTGCGCCTGTTTGGGATTGTCCCACAGGGTCGGGTCCTCGACGCGCGCGTTCAGCTCGTCCAGGCGGCGAAGCGCCCGATCCCAGTCGAGGAAGCGGCGCAGCAGTTCGAGGGCTGCGTTGATTTGATCGGCATATGCCTGCGCTTCGGCGCGCATGGGAACTCTCCAACTTCCAGAACAGGGGGACCGCCCATTGCCCGGCGGTATCATGGGGCGGCGTTAGTAAATCCCGCCCTCCCTTTGCAAGAAATCGCTGTCGGTCGCACGCTGTTGCTGCTGGCGCGTGCGGGCAGCCTGCTCGGCGGCGGCCTTGGCCTCGGCGGCGGCCTTGGCCTCTGCCTCGCGATTGCGGCGCTGGCGGGCGGGCGCGCTTTCGGGCTTGAACGCTTCCCAGATCACGGACGCCATCGGGTCGTTGGTCGGCCATGCGCCCGTGACCGGACGACCCGAACGGCGGTCGATGCGGACCATGCGCGTGCCCGGCGGCGCACGGAAGGGCAGCACTTCCATTCCCTCCCACGCCTTGGTCGCGAACGCCTTGAAGATCGGTGCCGCGACAGTGCCGCCCTGGGCATAGCCGCCCAGACTGCGCGGCTGGTCGAAGCCCATGTACAGGCCGGCGATCATTTGCGGCGTGCCGCCGACAAACCACACATCGGTCGGGCCGGACGACGTACCCGTCTTACCCATGATCGGCCGCTTCAGGTCGCGCAGCGTGGTCGCGGTGCCCCGCTGGATCACGCCCTCCATCACATGCACCATCTGATAGGCGCTGATCGGATCGACCAGCTGGCGCGAACGGATGCGCGGGCGCGGCATTGGCTTGCCATCCCAATCGGGCGCGTTGCAATGGTCGCACGGACGCCAGCGTTCGGGCCAGATCACCTCGCCACGCCGGTTCTGCACGAAATCGACGACCGTGGGCGTCAGTTCGCGCCCGTTATTGGCCAGGATGGAATAGGCATTCACCATCCGCTCTACCGTGGTTTCGCCCGCGCCAAGTGCGAACGACAGATAGGGCGGATACTGGCTGTCGCTGATGCCGATGCGCTGCATCAGCCCGACGACCTTGTCCATGCCGGTCTTGTTCGCCGCCTGAACCGTCATCAGGTTGCGCGACTGTTCAAGACCCCAGCGGATCGTGCGCGGCCCGGCGCCACGCGAATTGCCGAAGTTGCGAAAGCATTTCTGGCCCAGCCGCGCGCCCTGATAGACGCAGAAGGGACCATCGACGATGATCGACGCGGGCGTCAGACCGTTTTCAAAGGCAGCGGTATAGACGATCGGCTTGATCGTCGATCCCGGCTGTCGCTTTGCTTGAGTGGCGCGGTTGAACGCCTCGATCCGGGCGTCGAAGCCGCCCTGCATGGCCAGAATGCGGCCCGTGCGCGGGTCTTCGACAACCATGCCGCCCGATACGCGCGGCAGGCTGCGCAGCGTCCACCGGCTACCTTCTGGCGCAACGGCGATCACGTCACCGGGCTTGAGCGCGGAAAAGGCGACGCCCCCCGAACCGCGCACCGGCATTTGCGCGCCCGAACGCGGCAGCGCGCCTGTCTTCCCGTCGGCAAAGCCGATTTCCGCCGCATCGCCGCTGCGCGAGATCACGACGGCGGCACGCCAGTTTTCATAATCCAGCGCGATATTGCTGGCGGCCAGCGCGCCCTGCCAGCCATCGCCGACGTCCAGCGTGCGAAGCGGCCCGGACCAACCCCGTCCGGATTCGTACCGGATAAATCCCCGCCGCAGCGCATCGGCGGCATAAGCCTGAACCTTGGGATCGAGCGAGGTTCGCACCCACAACCCCCCCGCATAGACGCTGTACGGCCCGTCTTCGGCATTTTCGCCAAAACGGTTGATCAGGTTGCGGCGGACCTCCTCGACGAAATAACCCGCACTGGATTGCAGCGTGTCGGATCGCTGGTCGATCAGGCCCAGCGGCGTCGCCTGAGCCCGCGCCACCTGCGCCTGGCTGGCAAAGCCGTTGCGCGCCATTTCGGACAGCACCCAGTTGCGCCGTTCCAGCGCCCGCGCGGCATTGCGCGCACGCCCATAGGCTTCCGGCGCCTTGGGCAGCGTGGCGAGGAACGCCATTTCCTGCAACGCCAGCTGATCGACATCCTTGTTGAAATAGGCGCGCGCCGCCGCCTGCACGCCAAAGCTGCGGCGGCCCATGGGGATGCCGTTCAGATAGAGTTCGAGGATCTGTTCCTTTTCCAGCGCATTTTCGATGCGATAGGCCAGGATCATTTCCCGCACCTTGCGCGTCGGGGAATATTCGTTGCCGATCAACAGGTTCTTGGCGACCTGTTGCGTGATGGTCGAGCCGCCCCGCGCGCGCTCCCCGGTGCCCATTTTGCTGACATAATCGACGACCGCGCCGGCAAAGCCCGGAATGTCGACGCCGTGATGCTCGAAGAACGTCCGGTCCTCTGCCGCCAGGAACGCGCGGACCAGCATCGGCGGGAATTCGGCATAATCCAGCTCAACCCGCCGTTCGCGGGCATAGCTGTGGATCGGCGTACCGTCGCCCGACCGGATCGTCGTCGGCAGGGGTGGCTCATAGGCCTTGAGCGCGTCGACGCTGGGCAGGTCGCGGGCGAATACCGCCCAGACGCCGATGGCGCCGATCCCGGCCAGCAACGCCGCCCATGCGATCAGCCGGAACCACCAGCGGCGGCGAATCGTCGCAAAGCGCGCACGCCCGCCTTCGCCCTCGCCGCGCTGGAGCGTGAATTGAACCGAGTTCGCGTCTGCATCCGCCATTGGATGCGCGGTTTAGAACATGGTGCGCCGGTTGGGAATGCCACGCACGACCAATCGAATGTCAGCGCCCGGTCAACGCGTCGCAAGCCGCCGCGCGAAGTAAATCTCGGTCGCGCGCGAAACGCTCTCCGCCACCCGCTCCCGCCCCTGTTTGGAGCCAAGAAACTCGGCATCGTCCTTGTTCGAGATATAGCCGGTTTCGAACAGGATCGACGGCATGTCCGGGGCCTTCAGCACGACCAGTGACGCCATCCGGTGGAAATTGTCCTTGGTCGGCATCAGCGGTTTTGCTTCGCGACCCAGCAGTCGCGCGAAATTGGCAGAGCGATTCATCGTCTCGCGTTGAGCCAGATCGATCAGCAGGGACGAGATGTCGTTCGACTGATCGCCCAGATCGACGCCGGCGATGATATCGGCCTTGTTCTCACGCGCGGCCAGCCGGGCAGCTTCACGGTCGGATGCCACTTCGGACAGGGTATAGGCGGTCGCGCCCGTCGCGGTCGGATTGCCCGCGCTGTCGCAATGGATGGAAATGAACAGGTCCGCGCCCAGCCGGCGGGCAATGCCATAACGCTCCTGAAGGATCAGGAAGCGGTCGTCCTCGCGCGTCAGCGCCACGCGCACGCGCCCGGCCTGAACCAGCCGATCCCTGATCGCCAGCGCGGTTTTCAGGGTAATGTCCTTTTCCTGAAGCCGTGCTTCGCCGTTGATGGCGCCGGGGTCGCGGCCGCCATGCCCGGCGTCGATCACGACCAGCGGGCGGCTTTTGTCATTGCCGTGGATACGCGGCAGCTTTGGCGCCTTGCGCGCAGGCGGCACGGCCATGCTGACGCGGGAAGCCCCCTTGCCCGTGTCGCGCTTCACGCCGCCAAAGCCGGGCAGCGACAGCCGCCCCTGCGCCGCGGCATGGGCAAAACGGGTATCGTCCACGCGCTTCAGCATTAATGTGAGCGTGCCGGTGCCGGGATCGAAGCGACCCTCGCGGACAATCGCAGGCCGCTCAAGATCGAAGACCAGCCGCGCGCCGTCGGCCATCGCGCCCTGCCGCACACGCGCGACCGGCCCGCCCGGCACCACCCGCGCACCTGGCGCCACGCCCGCAATATCCAGCGCGATTCGTCGCGGCGCTTCAAGAACGAAGGTCGAGGCCCCCGCGACCGGCCCGTCAAAGGTGACGGTGATCGCTTCATCGGCCACGCGCACATCGGCGATGTCACGAGCAAAAGCGGGCGTACCGCCCAGCCATGCCACCATAAGCGCGACGATCCACGACACCCGGCCGCTATGCCGCGCCCTGCGCGCGGTGGTCCAGTCAAAACGCATATGCCCCGTTTTCCGATACTCCCGGTGATTCGGCACTATAGCAGCGTCGCTTCCGGCGGGGTGAAGCAATATCGTTAATCCCCCCGCTCGTGCGCCCGGTCATGGCAGGAACGCGCCGGTTGAAGCGGGACGCGGGCAATGCTAGGTCGACAGCATCGGCCGCTTCAACGTCGCTCGCGATGTAACAGCCAGAGCCGATGAAATTCGTCCGGAACGACGCGAAAGCGGGCGGCGCCGGACGCTCACAGGTTGACGCTGCACATGAGGCCTATCCCCGTATTCCGCCAACCCGCCGCCCAACAGGGCGCGCGCGTGGCGACGGGAGTGCCGGGCAAACGCCCCGGACCGGCCATGGCAGCAGAGGCATTTCGTCCACATCGAATGACCGGCGACGCGAATCGCGCGCCGGACAATCCATCGCATCGGCCATCACCGCCCGGCACGTCCGGCGTGCGGTGGCCGCGGAGAGTTTTGAATGGCAACACGCATGCTGATCGACGCACGGCACCGGGAAGAAACCCGCGTCGCCGTCGTCAAGGGTAACCGGATCGAGGAGTTCGACTTCGAATCGGCCGAGCGCAAGCAGCTCAAGGGAAATATCTATCTCGCCAAGGTAACGCGGGTCGAACCGTCGCTTCAGGCGGCGTTCGTCGATTATGGCGGCAATCGCCACGGCTTCCTGGCGTTCAGCGAAATCCACCCCGATTATTATCAGATTCCCAAGGAGGATCGCGACGCCCTGTTGGCCGAAGAGGCCGAACATGCCGCCGAGGAAGCGGCCCTGCGCGCCGCTGAAGACCATGACGACGATGAGGACGGCGACGTCGAGCTGGTCGAACGCCCCAGCGACGACGAAGAGGCAGACGCCGAAACCGGCGAGGGCGAAGGATCGTCGCCCAAGCGCCGCAAGGGCAATGGCGAGGACCCGGCGGAGGCACTGCGTCAGCGCCGCATGAACCTGCGCCGCCGCTACAAGATTCAGGACGTGATCCGCCGCCGTCAGGTGCTGCTGGTTCAGGTCGTGAAGGAAGAGCGCGGCAACAAGGGCGCGGCGCTGACCACCTATCTGTCGCTGGCGGGCCGTTACTGCGTGCTGATGCCCAACACCGCGCATGGCGGCGGCATCTCGCGCAAGATTTCGTCGGCCGCGGACCGCAAGCGGCTGAAGGCGATCATGGCCGACATGAAGCTGCCCTCGACCATGGGCTGCATCGTGCGGACCGCCGGGCTTCAGCGCACCAAGGTCGAGATCAAGCGGGACTTCGACTATCTGGCGCGCCTGTGGGACGGGATTCGCGAAAACACGCTGAAATCGGCGGCGCCGGCGCTGATCTATGGCGACAGCGACCTGCTGAAGCGCGCCATTCGCGACATCTATAATCGCGAAATCGACGAGGTGATCGTCGAGGGCGAGGACGGCTATCGTCAGGCCAAGGACTTCATGAAGCTGCTGATGCCCAGCCATGCGCGCCGGGTGAAGCAATATGCCGATGCCGTGCCGCTGTTCCAGCGCTTCAGCGTCGAGGATCAGCTGGCGGCGATGTACCATCCGGTCGTTCAGCTGAAATCGGGTGGCTATCTGGTCATCAACCCGACCGAGGCGCTGGTGTCGATCGACATCAACTCCGGCCGTTCGACGCGCGAGCACAATATCGAGCAGACCGCGACTGCCACCAACCTTGAGGCGGCACAGGAAATCGCACGCCAGCTGCGCCTGCGCGACATGGCCGGGCTGGTCGTCATCGACTTTATCGACATGGACCATTCGTCCAACGTCCGTAAGGTCGAAAAGGCGATGAAGGAGGCGCTGAAAAACGATCGCGCCCGCATCCAGGTGGGTCGGATCAGCGCGTTCGGTCTGATGGAAATGAGCCGCCAGCGCCTTCGCACCGGCGTGCTTGAGGCATCGACGCGCACCTGCCCGCATTGCGAGGGCACGGGGCTGGTCCGCACCGCGTCGTCGGCGGGCCTGTCGGCGCTGCGCCTGATCGAGGAAGAGGCCGCGCGCGGTCGCGGGTCGCAGCTGCTGCTGCGCGCCAGCCAGGAAGCCGCCTTCTACGTCCTCAACAAGAAGCGCGCCGACATTGCCGAGATCGAGGATCGTTATGGCGTGACGGTCGAAGTCGCCGCCGATGGCGAGCTTGAGGGCGCGCGGATGTCGGTCGAGGCCGCCGGGCCGCCGCCCGCCCATGCGCCGCGCATCGACCCGATCATCGAAGAGCCTGATGAGCCGGAGATCGACGAGATCGACGAGCTGGAGGAAGAGGAAGAAGCCGTCGAGGCCGAAGCCGAAACCCGCGAGGAAGAACCCCGTCACGAACGCGCGGACGAGGGCGAAGGCGGCGGGCGCCGCAAGCGTCGTCGCCGCCGCGGTCGCCGCGGTCGCAATCGCGATCGTGAAGAGGGTCGTGAGGAATCGCCGGACAGCGAAAGCGAAGCCGCGTCGGAAGCTGCTGAGGACGAGTCCGAAGCAGGGACGGAGGCCGCGCCTGTCGAGCAGGAGCGTGAAGACGCGGGCGAAAATGGCGAGCGCCGCAAGCGCCGTCGCCGTGGTCGCCGTGGTGGCCGTCGCGATGAGGTTGCCGCCGACAGCTCGACCGGCGAACGCACAGACGACGCCGCAATCGACGAGGCTGCCGAAGCACCAGTCGCGGACGATGTGACGCCAGCCGAAGCTGCCCCCGCACCTGAAGCCGAGCCGGTTGCCGAGGCCGAGCCCGCTCCTGAGGCGGAGCCGGTCGCCGAAGCACCCAAGCCAAAGCGCACACGCCGCAAGAAGGTCGCGGAGAAGGCCGAAGACGCAGTGGCCGCCGAAGCGGAAAGCGCGCCTGCGGCCGAAGCCGAAGCGGCGCCTGCAAAGCCCAAGCGCACGCGTCGCAAGAAGGTCGACGCGGTCGTGGCCGAACCGGCAGC
This sequence comes from Sphingomonas sp. IW22, assembly GCF_041321155.1. Lineage (GTDB taxonomy): Bacteria > Pseudomonadota > Alphaproteobacteria > Sphingomonadales > Sphingomonadaceae > Sphingomonas. The sequence continues at coordinate 1,319,243 of NZ_JBGGWB010000001.1, forward strand.
GGAGGGCGAAGCGCCTGCGGAACCGGCAGCGGAAGCGCCCAAGCCCAAGCGTACCCGTCGCAAAAAGGCCGAGCCTGCGCCCGCCGAAGCCGCCCCCGAAGCGGAAGCTCTGGCCGAGGCCGATGCGGCGCCTGTCCCCGGCCCGACCGCTCAGGCCGAATCCGCCGAGCAGAATGAAGCACCGGGCGAAGGTGAGGAAAACGCACAGCCGCGTCGCGGCTGGTGGCAGCGCACGTTCGGCGCCTGATCGCCGCGAGGTGAACCGGAAAAGGGGTCGGACGGAAACGTCCGGCCCCTTTTCACATCGGGATTTCAGTCGAGAAAGGGCGCCGCCACATCGGCGGGTACGCGCATCAACCGCCCGCTTTCACGCTCGATCAACGCCCAGGTGGTGCGCGCCTCGACCCGCACTCGTCCATCGGCGCCGACAAAGCGCATCAACCGGTCGAACCGCGCGCCACGCGGCGCGTCTGCCACCCAGGTTTCGGCAGTCACCGCCTCCCCCGCGCGGACATTGCCGCGATAATCGATCTCGTGCCGCGTCACGACCCAGACATAGCGGTCGACATGGTGGGGCGAAGCCACTGCCTGCCAATGGGCGGTGGCGACGTCCTGAATCCATTTGACCCAGACGGCATTGTTGACGTGGCCCAGTTCGTCAATGTCGCCCTGCCCCGCGACGATTTCGCGGCGAAAGGGAGTCATCGCGGGCGCGACTGGCACTGGATTGGCTGCTCACCGGGGAATGTAATGGCGACCTGATCGCCCTTCCCACGAAGTTCCGCGCCTTCTCCACGATACCAGATGCCGGATGCGGCACGCGCCTGTTCCAGGCTCCCCACCGTCTGGTACCCGCGACGCAGCTTCACCGTTCCCGCATTGTTGTCGAACCGCGCGATGATCCGCGCACCATTGGCACAGTCATAGCGGGCAACCACGATCGGCGGCGTTTCGGGCTCTGGTGTCGGCGTCGCATCGGGCGACTGGGGTTCGGGCCTGGGCAGAACTTCGGCACCGGCAATGCGCCAGCGACGCTGTTTGGGCGTTGCCCCTTCTATGTCACCGGTGCGGTGAAGCGTGACGATACCGCGCCGCTCGAAAGGCTCTTCCTCGCCCTTCAGTCGCCCGAACAGGCGTACGGGAACTTCGACATAACGCTGCCCCGCCCCGGCGTTGATGGCGTCGGGCGTTCCCACTTCGGCGCCGAATTCCGAAAACCGGTTGAAGCGTTCGGCGAACGCTTCAGGCGACAGGCCCGATGCTTCGCCGTTATCGTCCCACATTGCGCGCGCGGCGGCGAAATCGCGCTTGGATACCCGCACATAATAGGTGCGCACAATCAGTGCCGCTTCATCCCGGCCCGGTTCGGGCGACGGGGTGGCGGCCGGTCGATTGCGATGCAGATTGGGCGGCGCGTCGATGCCCGGCATCGCCGCGTCCTCTGCGGCCAGATTGGCGGGCGGTTCGGGCAGGGGTTCCAGCGCGGCATTGTCCGCCAGCACTGCTTCCTCATTCATGGGCATCAACGCGCCACCGGCGGTCGAGGTGGTGTTGCCGGCCGGATCCCCCTCCCCCGGCTCGCCCCCACAGGCGGCGAGCATCAGGGGAAGGGCAATGGCGATGGCGCGCATGCTGTTCATTACCCGCCAACCTGCCCAAGCCGGTGCGGGCGCGTCAACCCCGCGTTCAGGCCCGCGTTCAGGGCTGGATCGACGTGCGGTCACCATCGTCCAGATCGTCGTCGCCATCCTCGCTTTCGAGGGTGTCGTCGTCGAAATCGGCTTGAGCCTCATCCTCGTCCAGATCGTCTTCGTCGAGTTCGGCGTCGTCGTCCGTCTCGCCGATCTCGTCATCGGCCATCAGGATCTCGTCCTCTTCCTCGTCGCTGTCGTCGTCGCCCAGATCGGGGGCGACATCGGTCAGGACCGTGCCGTCGCTGGGCCCGTCGCGCGTCGCTTCCAGGATTTCGGCGCGCTGGCTCTCGTCATAGCCGTCTTCTTCGTAACCGTCGTCGTTCGGACCCTGTTCGGGCACGCGATGTCCGCCCATCTCGACCTCCTGCTGGTTTGGTGGAGGCGCTAACGGACCAGTGCGGCTTCGCGTTCCCGTCAGTGCGGGCGGAACATCCGTCCGCGCTCCGCAATCGCGACGATGATGAAGGCCACCACGCCGAACGCCACGAACCCGCCATACAGCGGCACCGTCGTCCCGTCATAGGCCTGACCGATCGCCGCCCCCAGCAACGCGCCACCCAGCGTGGAGACAAAGCCCTGAAAGCTTGAGGCCAGTCCGGCGATCCGCCCCATATTCTCCATGGCCATGGCCAAGAAATTGGACGCCGCAAGTCCGAAACAGCCCATCAGCAAAGCCTGAAGGACAATGAACAGCGGCAGCGATTCGGCATCGGCCAGTGCGACGCCCAGGTGGATCGCCGCCACGACGATCAGCCCCGTCAGTGCGCTGTGCGAAATCAAACGCGTGCCAAAGCGCATCACCACGCGCGAATTCATGAAATTGGCCACCGCCATCGTGCTGGCGACGCAAGCAAAAACGACGCTGAGCAGATGCGGCGCGACGAAGATGTCGGCCATGATCTGCTGGATCGAATTGATGAAACCGAACAGGCCGCCCTGCAACAGCGTGGCACCCAGCATGTAACCCATCGCCATCCGGTCACGCGTGACTTCCCGGAATCCCGACAGGATGTGCGCCGGGTCCAGCGGGTTGCGCTTATCGAAAGCGAGCGTTTCGGGCATGCGCAGCCAGAACCACGCCAGAACCAGACCGGCGACCGTTGCAATGCCGACGAAAATCCAGCGCCATGGCGCGAACAGCAAGACAATCTGTCCAAATGCCGGTGCCAGCACGGGCGCGGCCATGAACACGACGAACACCAGGCTCATCACCCGCGCCATCGCCCGGCCCGCGAAACAGTCGCGCACCATCGCCACCGTCACCACGCGCGCGCCCGCCACTGCCATGCCCGACATGAAGCGCGCGATCAGCAGCAATTCGAAACTACCCGCCACCGCGGCCAGAAGGTTCGTCACCACCGCAATCAGCAACGCGACGCCCAGGATCGGGCGACGCCCGAACCGGTCGGAAAGCGGCCCATGCGCCAACTGCGCGACTGCGAAGCCGATCAAGAAGCTGGTGATGACGAATTGCCGGTCATTGGGATTGCCGACGCCCAGACTGTCCCCGATCGCGGGCAGGGCAGGCAGCATCGAATCGATGCCCAGCGCGGTCAGCGCCATCAGCGCCGCCGCCAACGCGACGAATTCGCCAAAGGGAATGGGCGCGCGGTCAAGCGACGTCGGGGGCTGGTGTTGCTGCATCGGGCTTCCTTAACGCGGGAATCGCGTCCGTCACGCCGAATATGCGTAACGCATACGAATAGCGGCACGACTTGCCGCCGCACCGCCCGAGCCCCTATCTTGGCAGCATCACGTCAAATTCAATCCGAAAGACATTCAGGCGCCGCCATGCTCGATTCACCGCTTGCCGATATCCGCCCCGTCTCGCTCGCCGATCAGACAGCCGATCCCGAAGGATTCGCGCGCAATTTCGGAGAGTCGTTCCAGCGTTACGGCTTTGCGATCGTGCGCGACCACGGCATCGACGATGCGCTGATTGCCCGCGCATGGGCGATGACCGAGGCGCTGTTCGCCCTGCCGGAAGAGAAAAAGCGCGGCTGGTTCATTCCCGGCGGCGGCGGTGCGCGCGGCTATACGCCGTTCAAGACCGAAATCGCCAAGGGCGCCAGCCATGTCGACCTGAAGGAATTCTGGCATATCGGCCGCGAACTGGCCGCCGGGCACCGCTTTTCCGACGTGATGGCTCCCAATATCTGGCCCGACGAGCCGAAGGGGTTCCGCGATACCTTCATCGAACTGTTCACCGCGTTCGACCGCGCGGGCGAGCGGCTGTTGTCAGCAATCGCGCGCTATCTGGGTCTGGCGCCCGACTGGTTCGATACCGCCGTTGCGGACGGCAATTCGATCCTGCGCCTGCTCCACTATCCGCCCGTGACCGAAGATGCGCCCAATGTCCGCGCGGGGGCGCATGAGGATATCAACCTGATCACCCTGCTGCTCGGCGCGGAGGAAGCGGGTCTTGAACTGCTGGACCGTGACGGGCGCTGGTTGCCGGTCAAGCCGCCGGAGGGCGCGATGGTGGTCAATGTCGGCGACATGCTGCAACGCCTGACCAATCACGTCCTGCCGTCGACCACGCACCGCGTCGTTAACCCGCCGGTGGAGCGGCGCGGCCATTCGCGTTACTCCATGCCCTTCTTCCTGCACCCCGCGCCCGATTTCGTCATCAAGACGCTGCCCGGCTGCATTTCGGCGGAACGGCCCAACCGCTATCCCGAGCCGATCACCGCCCATGATTATCTGTATGAACGGCTGGTCGAGATCGGGCTGATCAAGAAGTAACGACCCCGCCGGGGGTTTCCACGCACGCAAGAATCGACTAGCCGCCCCCGCGTGGAGGGTAATTTGATGACCGAACCGTTGCGCGTTGCGATTGCTGGCCTTGGCACTGTGGGGGCGGGCGTCATTCGCCTGATCGATGCCAATGGCGCGCTGATCGCACGGCGCGCGGGCCGCCCGATCGAGGTCGTGGCGGTATCCGCGCGCGACCGTGCCAAGGATCGCGGCGCCGATATCGCGCGCTTCGACTGGGTCGACGATCCCGTCGCGCTGGGGCGGCATGACGGCGTCGACGTGGTCATCGAACTGATCGGCGGGTCGGACGGCCCGGCGCTGGCGCTTGCCCGCAACACCATCGCCGCAGGCAAGAGCTTCGTCACCGCCAACAAGGCGATGATCGCGCATCACGGACTGGAGCTGGCCGAAGCGGCGGAAGCAGCCGATGTCGCGCTGAAGTTCGAAGCGGCGGTGGCGGGCGGCGTGCCCGTCATCAAGGGCCTGCGCGAAGGTGCCGCGGCGAACGAGATTGCGCGCGTCTATGGCATCCTGAACGGCACCTGCAATTTCATCCTCAGCCGCATGGAGGCCGAGGGCCGCGACTTTGCCGAGGTACTGGCAGAGGCACAGGCGAACGGCTTTGCCGAAGCCGATCCCAGCTTCGACATTGACGGCGTCGATGCCGCGCACAAGCTGTCGATCCTGTCGAGCATCTCGTTCGGAACGCGCCCGGCCTTTGACGACGTGAAGGTGACCGGCATCCGCCACGTCATCGCCGCCGACATCGCCGAGGCTGCGGCACTGGGTTACCGCGTGCGCCTGCTGGGCGTGGGTGAAGCGGATGCCAACGGCCTGTTCCAGCGCGTCCACCCGCATCTGGTGCCCGTCGATCATCCGCTGGCGCATGTCACCGGCCCCACCAACGCCGTGGTGGCGGAGGGCAATTTCGTCGGTCGCCTGTTCTTCCAGGGCGCGGGCGCGGGCGATGGCCCGACCGCCAGTGCGGTGGTCGCCGACCTGATCGACATTGCGCGCGGCGAATTCGGCCCGGCCTATGCCATGCCGTCGGCCAGCCTGGCGGCACAGGCGCCCGCCGATACGGGCGAACGGCGCGGGCGGGCCTATCTGCGCTTCACGGTCGTGGACAAGGTGGGCGTGCTGGCCGAAATCGCCGCCGCCATGCGCGACGCAGGCGTTTCGATCGAAAGCCTGATCCAGCGCGGCGCAATGACCGACGGCGCGGTGATCGTGACCATCGTCACGCATGAAGGGCCGGAACGCTGCGTGGCACAGGCGCTGGAAAAGCTGCGCGGATCGGCCAGCCTGGTCGGGCAGCCGATGTGGATGCATATTTTGCGGTAACCATTTCTCTCGCTTGGCTTTTCCCGGACCCCCGCCTAAGCCGTCCCTCCAATGGTGGCGGGGGCAATGGCCGAGATCGATACGCATCGGGGCGACCACCGACCATCAGCCCGGCTGCTGATGCTGTTCGGCCTGATCGGTTTCTGCGCGGGCCTTCCCTTTTACCTGTTTTCGTCGATCCTCTCCTTGCGGCTGGCGCGTAATGGCGTCGAGCTGACCGTGATCGGGTTCTTCGCCTGGGTCGGGTTGCTGCCGACGTTCAAGTTCCTGTGGGCGCCGCTGGTGGACCGGTTCGCCGTGCCCGGCTTTGCCCGCGCATGGGGCGGGCGGCGCGGATGGATCATGGCATCGCAACTGGGCATCGTCGCGGCGATCGTTGGCCTGGCCCTGTCCCATCCCGACGGCAGCTTGGCGCTGACGGCGCTCTGGGCCGTGCTGCTGGCTTTCTGGACGACGATGCTGGAAATCGCCGCCGATGGCTGGCGTATCGAGGTGGCGGGCGACGCGGCGATGCAGGGACCGATCGTCGCGGCCAATATCTGGGGCTATCGCGCGGCCATGGTGGGTGCGGGATCGGGCGTTCTGCTGATCGCGGACCGGGCGGGCTGGGTCGCAGGCTATCTGGCGATGGCGGCGGTCGCGGGAGCGGCGTTCCTGTTGATCGCGGCCACGCCCCCCGAACGCGGCGGCGGGCGGGTCGTGGCGTTGGCAACGGGAACGCTGGCCGTGGCAGCAATGTTCGCGGCGGTCGCGCTGCTTCTTGCCGCGGTGGGATGGCTCGCGCTGTCACTGTTCACGGCGACGGGGTTGAGCAGTTCCACCAATGTCACGCCCTGGGTGCTGGCTGCGGCAATGCTGCCCTTTGCCGCCATGGCGCTCGCCATACCGGCGATCCGGCGCATGGCGCCCGACGCCCCCGCGCGCCGGTCGGGCGCAATCGGCCCCTATGTCGATTTCTTCTGGCGTTACGGCTTTGCCACGCTGGCGATCCTGGCCTTTGTAGCGCTGTATCGCATGGGTGACGTGCTGGCGCTCACCCTGTCCAAGCCGTTCGTCAACACATTGGGCTATTCGCTGCGGGCGATTGGCGTGGCCGACGGCGTGGTCGCGCTGGCGGCCAGCATCGCGGGCGTCGGCCTTGGCGGCTGGCTCGCCTCGCGCTGGTCGGCGGGGCGAACGCTGGCGTTGGGGGCCCTGCTGGCCGGATTGGGCAATTTCGCCTTTGCCTGGCTGGGTACGCAGCCACAGGAGAGGTTCGCCCTCTATGCAGCCGTCGCCGCCGACCAGTTCGGTAACGGCTTCGCCGCCACGGTGTTCGTCGTGTACCTGTCGCTGTTGGTGAACCCCGGATTTGCGTCGGCGCAATATGCATTACTGTCGGGCTTTGCCTTTCTGTTGCCGCGCCTGATCGGCGGCAGTGCCGGGGCAATTGCAGCCGATATCGGCTATCCGGCGTTCTTCCTGCTGTCGGGCGCGCTGAGCCTGTCGGCAATCATCCTGTTGCCGGTCGTCCTGCGCGCGCAGCCAAGGGAGGTAGCGGCATGAACCGTTTAGCAGACATCGCCGCCACGGCCTTTGCCCCTGCGGCGCGCGCCATTTCCGCCTACCGCATTCCGGGCGCGACGCTGGGGCTGATCACCGCCGATGGCCAGCGGGCGCTGGTGTCGACCGGATCGGCCCAGATCGAACCGTGGCGAGAGACGCTGACCCTGGGGCACTGGTTCGACCTTGCCTCGCTGACCAAGGTGATTGCCACCACGCCCGCGATCCTGCGGCTGGCGGACGAAGGGGCGCTGCACCTCGACCGGCCGGTTGCCGACGCCATTCCCGACCTGCGCCAATATGACGTCGCCGGCGCGGTCGAGCGGCGCGTGACCTTTCGCCAGTGCCTGTCGCACCAGACGCATTTTCCGGCGGTGCAGCCGATCTATACCTATGGCGACGATCCGCGACGGCTGCGCGCCTTTGTTCTGCAGCGCGAATGGCGCGCGGGGCCGCCCGTCTATTCGGACATCAACTTCATCCTGCTGGGCATCGCCATCGAGCGGCTGACCGGCCTACCGCTTGATCACATGCTGTTTCCGCCGGGTCTGGCCTGGCGCCCCGACGCGGCGCTGAGCGTCGCGACCGAACACTGCATGTGGCGCGACCGGATGCTGAAGGGGGAGGTGCATGACGAAAACGCCTCTGCCCTGGGCGGCGCGGCGGGTCATGCGGGGCTGTTCGGGACGGTCGACGGCGTGCTGGATTTCGCGCAAAGCCTGCTCGACGGCAGCGGCGCTTCGGAAGCGGCGATCCACGCCATGCGCGAACGCGTGTCGCCGACCCGCACCTGCGGCTGGGAGCGGCATGTACCGGGATGGCCGGGGGGCGATGCCTGTTCGGACACGACGATCGGGCATACGGGCTTTACGGGCACGGGCCTGTGGCTGGACTTCGAGCGGGGGCTGGGCTGGACCCTGTTGACCAATCGCGTGCATCCCACCCGCCACAGCGACAGCGGCATCGCCGCGCTGCGCCGGGCGACGGGCGATGCGGTGATCGCGGCGTTCGACGCGGCCTAGTTCGCGGCGGCGATTGCCAGCAGCGCGCGGTCCATGTCCGGCGTAACGCTGGCCGCGGCAAAGGGCATGTCGTTGGCAAAGATCGCGAATGTCAGCGTGCGTCCGCTGGCCGCGGTCATATAGCCCGACAGCGCCGATGCGCCAGCCAGCGAGCCGGTCTTGCCCCGGACACGCCCCTCAAGCGCGGTGCCCCGGAACCGCCGTGCCAGCGTGCCATCCACCCCGCCGACCGCCAGTGCCGATTGCCAGCGCCCGCCCCATGGCTGACGCGCAGCCCATTGCAGCAGCGCCACCGAGGCGCGTGGTGACAGGCGGTTGTAGTTTGACATGCCCGACCCATCGGCAAAGTCCCATCCGGTGCGCGGCGCACCCGCCGCCGCGAACAGCGCGGGATATCGCGCCAGCCCGCCCTCTGCCGAACCGTCGCCCGCACGTCGCAACAGCATTTCTGCGAACAGGTTCTGGCTGGCCTTCATCGTGCGCGCCAGCGTCTCGTCCAGCGCTGGCGGATCGAGGCGGGCGAGCGGCACCAGCGACGATGGTGCCGCCGCGCCCGGCTGGCGATGCCGCGCCCATATCCGCCCGGTCACCCGAACGCCGCGCGCGCGCAGCATCGCGGCAAAGCGGTGCGCGGCCCAATGTGCGGGATCGTCGACCGCCTGCACCAGCGTCGCCGGGCCGCCGCTGGCCGCAATCGTGCCCGACACCACCAGCCGCCGCTCACCAGGCAGCCGCGATACCGACAGGGCCGTGGCGGAAGCCGTCGTCACCCGGTTGTCGATTTCATACCAGTCGTCGCTGGCGCGGACGGCCGCCGGGGCGCCCACCCCGCCGCCGGTCACGGTCAGCGTCACCACATTCTCATCCAGGCTGAGCGCCGAGATCGCCGTGCCCGACCGCGCGGTCAGGTTGTTCCAACTCCACCCCTGCCCCCATCGTTCGTCGCGCCACAGGCTGTCGTCGCCGATCACGTCGCGTACCCTGCGTGTCCGCGCCGCGACCGCATCGGCCAGGCTGGACAGGCAGTCGCGCGTGCAATCGGGCGCCGCCGACAGCCATGGATCGCCCGCGCCGATCAACACCGCATCGCCGCCGTCGATCGCAACGGCCGTGCCCATGGGTTCGGGTAGTAACGATGCCAGATTGACGAGGACGGCGGGTATCTTACTGTTCGACGCAGGCACGAAGCGCCGGTCCGGGTCGATGGCCACAATCTCGCGGCCCTGATCGTTGACGACCAGCACGCCCCATCGCGTACCCGCCAGATCCGGCGAATCGAGCATCGCGCGCACCTGCTGACCCAACGGCGCCGGCGGGGTGGCAGTCGCGATGCGGGCAGGCGTACATGCGCCAAGCGTCGCGACGATCAACAACATGGCCAGGCGGCGGGGAAGAAAGATCATGCCGCCGCCATACCGATCTCGCCCGACCATGGGCAATGCGGCGAACCGGCACCACGCCCGCTTGTCGCCGCCCCTGTCTCGCCGCTAGAAGGCCGCGGATGCAGGGTTCGGGGGCATTGCCGCTTCGGTGGTGGCAGACACGTTGGTTCGTCGCGGCGATGGCATTGGTCGCGGCGATCCCGTTGCTGTGGCCGGACATCCCGCCGCTGGTCGACCTGCCGGGTCATATGGGCCGTTACCGGGTGCAGCTGGCCCATGATCAGGTGCCATGGCTGGCCCATTGGTATAATTTCGACTGGCAGCTGATCGGCAATCTGGGCATCGACCTGTTGATCGAGCCGCTGGAGCCGCTGATCGGGCTGGAACCGGCGGTCAAGCTGATCGTCATCGCGATTCCCGTGCTGATCGCCACGGGTCTGCTGTGGATCGCGCGCGAAGTGCATGGGCGCATCCCGGCGACAGCGTTGTTCGCGCTACCCATTGTCTACAGCTTTCCGCTGCATTTCGGCTTTGTGAACTTCGCCCTGTCGATGGGCCTTGCGCTCAACGCCTTTGGCCTGTGGCTACATCTGGCGCGGGTGAACCGGCTGCGGTTGCGTGCGGCGCTGTTCGTCCCGATCGGGCTCATCATCTGGGTCTGCCATACCTATGGCTGGGGCCTGCTGGGCGTGCTGGCCTTTTCCGGCGAGCTGATCCGGCAATGGGACATGCACACCAACTGGCGCGATCGCTGGTGGAAGGCGCCGTTCTGGGCGGGGGTGCATTGCCTCTCGCTGTTCCCGCCAGTGATGCTGATGCTGGCATGGCGCTCGGGCGGGCATGTCGGCGGCACCACCGGCGACTGGTTCAACTGGCGCGCCAAGATGCAGTGGTTCACCATGATCTTTCGCGATCGGTGGGAACTGTTCGACATGGCGACGCTGGCCGCGTCGTTGCTGGTCATGGTGTATGGCGCACGCCATCCGCGCATCGAATATTCGCGCCACCTGACGATTTCGGCGCTGTTCCTGCTGGTGGTCTATCTGGTGCTGCCGCGCATCGTGTTCGGCTCTGCCTATGCCGATATGCGTCTGGCGCCCTTTGTACTGGGAATCGCGCTGCTGGCGCTGCGGCCCAAACCGGGCGCGACGGTGCGCCATGCCGCGCTGCTGGCGGCGGCGGGCCTGACCTTTTTCGGTGCCCGGATCGCGGCCACGACCTACAGCTTCTGGCTCTATGACCGCAGCTATGACCGGGAACTGGCGGCACTGGACCACCTGCCCGAAGGCGCCCGGCTGCTGACCTTTGTCGGGGAAACCTGCCGCTATGAATGGACGATGTCGCGGCTGGAGCATATTCCCGGCATCGCCCTGTCACGAAAGCTGGCCTATTCGAACGATCAATGGTCGATGGCCGGGGCACAGCTGCTGACGGTCCGCTATCCCGGCGCGCGCGGGTTCAACCATGATCCGTCGCAGATCGTCACCGACGTTAAGTGCGCGCGCGAATGGTGGCGGCCGATCGCGGTCAGCCTGGTCCGATTCCCGCGCGATGCGTTCGATTATGTCTGGGTGGTCCAGCCGCCCGCCTATCACCGCAGGCTTGAAGCCGGGTTGATCCCCGTGTGGCGCAGCGGCACCAGCGCGCTGTTCCGCGTCGACGACCGCGCGCGCGCGCCCGAACTGATGATGCAGGATCTGGGGCCTTACGGTCCGGAAATGCGCGACCGGGTGAACGCGATCAACGCGCTCAACCGGACTTCCTGAACGGCGTCATTTCGCCCAGAAACTCGGCCTCCTGCTCGATGGCCAGGCGTTCGCGCATGACGAAATCGGCCACCGCGCGGCGAAAGGACGGATCGGGGATGTAATGCGCCGACCATGTGGCGACGGGCGCATAGCCGCGCGCCAGCTTGTGTTCACCCTGCGCCCCGGCCTCTACCCGCGCCAGCCCGCGCGCGATCGCGGCGTCGATCGCCTGATAATAGCACAGCTCGAAATGCAGGAAGGGCACGTCCTCGGTACAGCCCCAGTAGCGGCCATAAAGCGCATCGTCGCCGATCAGGTTCAGCGCCCCCGCAATCGGCCGCCCGTCCCGCTCCGCCAGGATCAGCAGCACCCGGTCGCCCATCTCCCGCCCCAGCAGCGAGAAAAAGGACCGCGTCAGATAGGGGCGCCCCCATTTGCGCGCGCCAGTGTCCTGGTAAAATGTCCAGAAGGCATCCCAATGCGCCTCGGTCAGCTCTGCCCCGCTCAGGTGGCGAATCGTCAGCCCCTCCACCGCCGCCGCGCGTTCCTTGCGCAGCGTCTTGCGCTTGCGGCTGGCCAGCGCGGCGAGGAAATCGCCGAAGCTGGCATAGCCGTCATTGGCCCAGTGGAACTGGACCCCCTGCCGCACCAGCCACCCCGCCGCCTCGAACGCGGGCAGTTGCGCTTCGTCGAGAAACGTCGCGTGGGCCGATGACAGGCCATTCTGGTCCACCACCGCCTCGATCGCGGCGATCAGCGGCGCGGCATCCGCCCCTTCACGCAGCAACAGGCGCGGGCCCGGCACGGGGGTAAAGGGCACGGCGAGTTGCAGCTTGGGGTAATAATTGCCCCCGGCGCGCTCCCATGCGTCGGCCCAGCCATGGTCGAACACATATTCGCCCTGACTGTGCGTCTTGGCATAAGCAGGCGCGATTGCCGCCGGGCGGCCATCGGCACCATCGACGATGATCGGAAGCGGCGTCCAGCCGCTGCGCCCGCCCACCGATTCCGAGCGTTCGAGGATCGAGAGAAAGGCGTGGGACAGGAACGGATTGCCCGCCCCGGCGCATGCATCCCACTCTGCCGCGGGTACCGCCGACACACCGCGCGCGATGCGTGCCAGCACTTCGTTTTCGGTCACAGCCATTTCAGCGCCTTGAACCGTGCATAAAGCGTCCCGCACAGCACCGCGATGACCGCCAGCACGATGAAATAGGCGCCGCGGACCCGCAATTCGGGCATGTAATCGAAATTCATGCCGTAAATGCCCGCGATCGCCGTCGGCACCGCCAGTATCGCGGCCCATGCCGCCAGCTGGCGCGTGATCGTGCCCTGTCGCTGCTGTTCGAGCAGGTTCGACACTTCGAACACCTGGCCCAGCACTTCGCGCAGCGTCGCGGTCATTGATTCGACCCGGCGGACATGGTCCAGCACATCCTTGAAATAGGGGCGGATGTCGCTGTCGATACACGGCAGGTCCAGATTGACCAGCTTGCCCACCACTTCCCCCATCGCGGCGATATTGCGCTGGAAGCGGATCAGCTGCCGGCGAAAGGTGAACAGGCGCCCGACCTGTTCGCGGTCCAGAAAGCTGTCCAGCGTCGATTTCTCGATCTCCAGCACGCATTCCTCGACCTGATCGACGATCGGCAGGTAACCGTCGACGATGAAATCCAGAATGGCGTGCAGCACATAATCGGTGCCGCGACGAAGCATGGCGGGCGCGGCCTCCAGATCGCGGCGAAGCGTGGTGTGCGCCCGCGCCGATCCGTGGCGCACGCTGATGACATGGTGCTTGCCGACGAATATCGCGGTTTCGCCGTAGCGGATGTGATCGCCGTCCAGATGCGCGGTGCGGGCGACGACGAACAGCTGTTCGCCGTAAACGTCGATCTTTGGCAACTGGTTCGCCTTGACCGCATCCTCCACCGCCAATGGGTGCAGGTGATAGCGTTCGGCCAGGATGCGCAGCTCCTTTTCATCCGGTTCGAACAGGCCGATCCAGACGAATTCATCGTCACCGTGACATTCGGGCATGTCGTCGAGCGCGACCGGCCCCACCACCTTGCCCGCGCGATAGAGAGTTGCCGCTACGACCGTCATGCAACGTCTATCTGGGCATCGCCGGGCGTGCGTGCAATCGTCATTTGGCGACGCCGCCCGGCGAATGGCTTGCCTATGCTGGTGTGTTGATTATCTAATACAGTTGAAGCCCGGCGCGAACGCGGTCATCGTCGTGTTCAAGCCGCTTGGAGGGATTGAATGGCGACCGACACGACGACTGCCGAACCTGCGCTCAAGCTGACGCCGCCTGACCCGGTGCCGCCGGTCGCGCCGACGCAGGCCGCCGGGCTGGTGCCGGTGGATGAAGGCAAGAAGTCCGAACTGGACGCGCGCGTTGATGCGTTCATCGACGATCTGGTGGCGCAGGATGTGAACTCGCCCGAATTCGGCAAGCGTGTCGATGCGATCGCGGCGATGGGCAACAAGGAAATCCGCGACGCGGCGGGCCAGTCCAACCGCTTTCTCGACCGGCCGGTGCGCGCGATGGATCAGGAATCGGGCGTCGGCGCCGACCTGCTGGCGCTGCGCCGCACGGTAGAGGATCTCGATCCCGGCGCGCGCGGCGACCTGATGACGCGCAAGAAGCTGTTCGGCATCCTGCCCTTCGGCAACAAGATGCGCGACTATTTCGAGGGCTATCAGTCCGCGCAGAGCCATATCGCCGCGATCCTGAAGCGCCTGCAATCGGGCAAGGACGAATTGTTGATGGACAATGCCGCCATCGACACCGAACGCGCGAACCTGTGGACCGCGATGGGCCGGCTGGAACAGATGATCCACCTGTCCAAGGCGATGGACCAACGGCTTGAGGACAAGGCGAACGAACTGGACCACAGCGATCCGGCCAAGGCAAAGGCGATTCGCGAAACCGCGCTCTTCTACACCCGCCAGCGCACCCAGGACCTGCTGACGCAGATGGCGGTGACGGTGCAGGGTTATCTGGCGCTGGATCTGGTCAAGAAGAACAATGTCGAGCTGGTAAAGGGCGTCGACCGCGCGTCGACCACCACCGTCTCCGCGCTTCGCACGGCGGTGACGGTGGCGCAGGCGCTGACCAATCAGAAGCTGGTTCTGGAACAGATCACCGCGCTGAACACCACGACGGCTGGGCTGATCGAATCGACCGGGAATCTGCTGAAATCGCAGACGGCGCAGATTCACGAACAATCGGCCAGCTCGACCATCCCGCTGGAGACGCTGCAACGCGCGTTCCAGAACATCTATGACACGATGGACGCGATCGACAGCTTCAAGCTGAAGGCGCTGGACAGCATGAAGACCACCGTCAACACGCTGGGTCAGGAAGTCGAGCGATCCAAGGGCTATATCGCCCGTGCCGAAGGGGCCGCCCAGAATGCGGGCGGCGGCGGTCAGGCATTCCGGCTGGAGGCGCTGTGAGCCAGGTCGACGAACAGATTGCCCGCGCCAGCGAAGCACTGGAGCGCGCCCGGTCGCGCCGCTCCAGCCTGTCGCAGCGCAGCCGCCGACGGCGGGAGGGGACGATCGTCCGCCGGGTCGGCGCGATCGCGCTGGCCGATGGCATTATCATCGCGCTGGCGCTGGTCATCGGATCGTTCGTGCCGCTGGGCGCGGTCGGCGCGATGATCGTCATGGCGCTGCTTGTCGCCACCACGCTGGTCATCGCCTTAGCCCGGACCGACACAGCACCGACGCCCGAAAAGCTCGCGGAAACGCCAATCAAGGCGCTGCCGCTGCAAACCGAACAATGGCTGGAGGGACAACGCCTGGCCCTGCCCGCCCCGGCACGCACTTTGGTCGATTCGATCGGGGTGAAGCTTGAGACGCTGGCACCGCAGCTGGAGCGCATCGACGACCGCGAACCGGCCGCGGCGGAAGTGCGAAAGCTGGTGGCCGAACAGCTGCCCGAACTGGTCAACAGCTATCGCCGCGTGCCCGAACCGCTACGCGGCACCGAACGCAACGGCCAGACGCCCGACGCGCAACTGGTCGAGGGGCTGCGTGTCATCGATCAGGAAATCGCGACGATGACGGCGCAACTGGCGCAGGGCGATCTCGACCTGCTGGCCACGCGCGGGCGCTACCTGCAAATCCGCTATCAGGGCGACGAGGGAGTCTGAGGCTCCCCGCGCTCGGCGGCGGGGACGATGCCGTCGGCGACCAGCGCGTGCAGCGCGTCGATATGGCCGCCCTCCCGCGCGGCGGTGGCGTCTGATGTCATCACGACCGTCAGCTTCAGATCGGGCAGGATGTAGATCATCTGCCCGCCATAGCCCCAGGCAAAGCGCACCGGATGGCCGCGCATGTCGCCGATGAACCAGCCATAGCCGTAACGCTGTCCGCTCCACGGCGACACGGTGCGCGGGGTCCAGCTCTGTTCGATCCATTCGGCGGGCACGATCCGCTCGCCGTCGATCACGCCGCCCAGCCGGTACAACTCGCCAAAACGCGCCATGCCGCGCGGGCTGACGCGCATTTCGTTGCCGCCGAAGTAAATCCCCTGCGGATCGCGCGACCATGCCGGAATGGTAATGCCCAGCGGCTCCGCCAGCCAGTCTCGCGCCAGCGCCAGCGTCGTGCGCCCCGATGCCCTGGTCAGCATCGCCGATAACAGGTGCGTGCTGCCCGTCGAATACAGCATCCGCCCGCCCGGCTCATCGACGAACGGCCGCGCCAGCGCATATCGCACCCAGTTGGAGCTGGTCACCCAGCGCCCGTAATTCGGCCCCGACGTGCGATCCAGCCCCGCCTGCATCGACAGCAGATTGCCGACCGTGACACGCGCCAGCCGGGGATCGGGATCGGCGGGCGCATCCGCTTTCAAAACCGACAGCACCGGTTGCTCTTTTCCCTTCAGCACGCCGCGCGCGATGGCGATGCCCACCAGCGCGGACATTACCGATTTGGACGCCGACTTGATGTTGACCGCCCGACCGAGCGGGGGCCCACCGTTGAAGCGATGTTCGGCCAACGCCCGCCCGTCCCGGATCACGATCATCGACCGGATGCGCGGCAGGCGCGAGGCGGCTTGAACCGTGCGCTCCAGCATCGCGGGGTCCAGGCCGGTGGTCGCCGCCGTCCGCTCGGCTTGGGCGGGTGCCGGCGGCTGAGGCTGGGGCGCGGCGTTACAGGCGGCGGGCAATGTCAGCGACAGCGCGGCGAACAGGCGAAACGGGGTCATGCCCCCCTCAATGCACCGCCCGCCGCTTTTCTCCTGCCACGGCCCAAAGCCGGCCCCGCACTGGGCCTTAGCCCCGTAAATCCGGGCCGCGGGCTTTCGCCCCATGCGCGGATGCGAATAAATCCTGCTGGCGTGCCAAAAACCGTGAGTGCGCCGCCGTGCGCCAACATGCGCAGTCGCCAGCCTTCTGATCGATCGCGCGAGGCGCGGTCCAAAAAGGGCGCGTTGGCACCAAGCGCCGCCCATCGCTGTCCCGGAGCTATCACGCTGCCAAGGCGTTGACGGCGCGCAATCACAAGGAACCCACCATGAGCATCCTGGGCAAGATCAAGACCGCCATTTTCGGCAGCGGCGGCCCCTTGAGCGACAATTATCTCGGCAACCGCAACAACCGCCCCGCTGCTCCCCCGGCCGCACCGCAAGCGTCGCCCCGGCCCGCGCCGGCGCAGCCAAGTGCGGCGCCTGCGCCGAAACCCTCGCCGGCACCGACGCCTGCCCCGGCCCAGCCCGCAGCACCGGCACCCGTCGATCCTGAAACGGCAATCGCACGCATTGCCCAGGCCAAGGGTAATCCCGACCTCAACTGGAAAACGTCGATCGTCGACCTGATGAAGCTGCTCGACCTCGATTCCAGCCTTGCCAACCGTAAGGAGCTGGCGACCGAACTCGGCTATCAGGGCGCGACCGACGGCAGCGCGGAAATGAACATCTGGTTGCACCAGGCGGTGATGCGCGAACTGAGCAAGAGTGGCGGTGCGGTACCGGCCAATCTGAAGGACTGATGCCGGGCGGGAGGGCCGGACAACCGGCCCCCCCGCCTTCACATCGGAAGGCGTGCGCGACCAGTTGCCAGGCCTAAGGAGGACCGCGTCCCGCGAGGTCGGTTGTGATACCCCGACCTAAAGCCCTTCGCGAACCTCAAGGGCGCGGGCGAATACCGCCTCGAACATTTCCGCCGTCAGTCGGCCGGTGTTCTGGTTGTAGCGCGAACAATGATAGCTATCGATCAGCACCTGTCCGCCGGGCATGCGGTGTTCGGCCAGATGCCCGAACTTGGCCTTGGGCAGCTTGCCGCCCAGCACCTTGACCGCCGACTGGTGCGCGATCTGGCCCAGCGCCACGAACACGCGCGGACTGGGCAGCGCGGCGATCTGTCCTTCGAGGAACGGGCGACAGGTGCGGATTTCCTCCGGGGTCGGCTTGTTTTCGGGCGGCAGGCATTTGACCGCGTTGATGATGATCGCGCCTTTCAGCGCCAGCGTATCATCGGGCCGCGCCAGATACTCACCCTCGGCAAGTCCGAATTTCTTCAGCGTATCGAACAGCAGCACGCCGGCATGGTCGCCAGTAAAGGGCCGCCCGGTGCGATTGGCGCCATGTTTGCCCGGTGCCAGCCCGACAATGCCCAGCCATGCCTGGGAATCGCCGAATGCGTTGACGGGGGAATTCCACCAATCGGGATATTCGACGCGCAGCGCCTCTCGGAAAGCGACCAGGCGGGGGCAGCGCGGGCAATCGCGCGGCGGCTCGGTATCGGGGATGGGGCTTGGCGCGAACATCATGCGGCGATAGGCGCGTGGGCGTGGGCCATGCAACCTATCTGATCGCGCTCGGCTCGAACCGGCCGGGTCGCCACGGCCGCCCCGCGAATACGCTGCGCGCGGCCGCCGGCGTGCTGCCGGGACGCGTAACCGCAATGTCGCCGATGATCGACAGCGCACCCATCGGTCCGTCGATCCGCCGCTATGCCAATGCGGTGCTGCTGCTTGAAAGCGACCTCTTACCCGATGCGCTGCTGACCACACTCAAGCGGATCGAGCGCGATTTCGGTCGCCGCGCGGGGCGCCGCTGGGGCACACGCGTGATCGATCTGGACATCATCCTGTGGTCGGGGGGCCGATTCGCGAACAGGCGACTGACGGTGCCGCACATGGCCTTTCGCACCCGCGACTTCGTCCTTGGCCCCGCCGCGCGCATCGCGCCGCGCTGGCGCGATCCGGTGACAGGCCTGAGGCTGGCGCAATTGCGCGCACGCCTTGGGCGACACCGCCCGGTTGACCCCGGCCTTCTGCGCCCCTAGGTGGGCGCGCACGCTGGCCCTGTCCGGCGTAATGGTGCGGGTCCGTAGCTCAGTCGGTAGAGCAAGCGACTTTTAATCGAGAGGTCCCGGGTTCGAGCCCCGGCGGACCCACCATCCTATCCCCTTTCGCGAATCACCTATGATGCAGCGCGTTTGACGCGGTTCGATACGCGCGCCTGCTCGATCAGGGCGTGCCGCATGCTTTCGATGACGATGTGGGATGGTCCGGTGTTGGATGCCCCGCGTGGGTGTGACAAAGATACGTCTTTCAACGCCTTAGCTTGGCTACCCGCTCGACATGATTGGCGGATTTCCGTTATCTGCGAATTGGTTTTGGCTAACCGTTGCGGGCATCCCGCCTCCGGCCCGCACCCGGCCGACGCGACGCCTTCGCCTCGCCGTGGAAGGGTCAACCCTTCCGG
Organism: Sphingomonas sp. IW22; assembly: GCF_041321155.1. GTDB lineage: Bacteria > Pseudomonadota > Alphaproteobacteria > Sphingomonadales > Sphingomonadaceae > Sphingomonas. Next base: position 1,338,458 of record NZ_JBGGWB010000001.1, read on the forward strand.
CTGGAACCGTGGCTGGAAGGGTCAAAAGCCAGCAAATCTGCGTCGTTGGAAGGGTTGGAAGGGTTGCGCGTACCCCTCGCACGTATGCGGGCGCGCGTGTGCGCCTGTGCGCGCACGTAGGAACATACCCAATAACCCTTCCAACCCTTCCAAGCTTCCAAAAGCTATCAAATCAAAATGCTGGAAATGCCCGGAAATCTGCCGTTTTCGCGCATATCCGAAACAAAAGGCAAGGTCTCTATGACGCTTCCAATGCCCTTCCAAGTGGAGTCAGCAACCCTTCCAATTGCGCTGCCGCCCGGTTTCGAGCGCTTCTATCGTGCACAGCTGCGGCGCGTCGTCGGATCGCGTCTAAGTAGCCGAGCGATTTTCGAAGCATATGCTTCTTGGGCTGCATCCGCTGGTGAACCGGGGATCACGTTCAGCAAGCTTCGTAAGATGATGGCGCTGCTCGGTCATCGCCATATCCAGTCCAATGGCGTCCATTACGCTGACGTCGGGTTTTCAAGCGACTTCCCCGACGTACCAGACAGCCTTCGCACTGGGCTTGGGGGCGTAGTCGGCGGGGCGACAGCGTTCGCGTCGGCGGATGCTCTATTGCAGAGGGTCGACGCTCTTCTCGCGGCGCTCTTGGAGCTTCGTCATGAAGTTATCGCGGGCAGAGATGCTCGTGATCCAGTGGCAGCAGCGCGCCGCACCCTACGTTTGGCCGAATGACGGACATATGACGGACATTTGCCCCTAATGGTCCGTCATTTCGTGAACCAAGCCACTTCGAAGAGACTAAATCGAGGTCAGCACAAAATTCGGTTCGCCCAACTCTCCGCAAAATCGTCCGTTTGTCAGTCAATCGTCCGTCGCTGAAAGCCGCAGAAATGCGCGGATGACGGACAAAACAGACATAACGGATAGCAATAAGGGGAAAGCCCATAAGGCGGGCGCGGGCGCATGTGCGAAGCTTTCATAACACGTCTGTTTGTCCGTCATTTAGAAAGAGGTCTAAAATGATGAAGAGAAAATGCGTTGAAGGCGGAGCTGGCCGATGATGAATCCCGGACAGCACGGCTTAGCCTCACAAGCCATCGTCGCGCATATCGGCCGCGTTGCACCTGCACCGATCGATCAGATCGCAATCCTTATCCACGCAGCGTCGCTGATCGCGGCGCCCAACGATGCAGCGGCGATCAGCACGGTAATCATGGATACGCTCAAAAGGAAGGCTTCGATCTCGCTCCGGGTGGAGAGTGAAAATGCCTGATCGCGGGGCAAAGCTCGCCCATGACCTGGCCCTGATCGCGGTAGACGCAACGGAGCATCCTGCCGACGCGGTAACAGGGCTGATGCGCGCCGCCGCGACCATCCTCCAGCGCACATTCGGGGACGATGGCGCTGCCCAACTGATGCGGTTGATGATGAACGAGACGTTCGCGACCTGGGAAGCGTCGAAGCAAGACGCCGGAGCGACCAAGCACTGACCCCAACGGGTCCTTCCCCGGTGCCGCCGCCTATTGCGGTGGGGCTAAGCGCGCAGGTTCACCGTTCAAGCGCATGTTTTCTTTTTGAACCTTGTGAACTGAACTGTTCACCTGATGGACTATCGGCATGAATTACTCACCATCCGGCTTGTTCGACTTCGGAGAGAAAGCGGCGGCTCGTATTGTGGGCGTGTCGCCGCGCACGTTGCGGCGGTGGCGGGAAGCCGGAAAGGTGGGTCACTATGTCACGCCTGGCGGGCGCATCCGCTACACGATGGAGCAGCTAATCGAATTGCAGCGCGGGTGTCGCCAGCGGTCCGAAGCGGCGGAATGACCGCATATGGCCTCACGTGGCCGCATTTGGCCGCATACGCACCCTGTCGGTTGCGCGATCCGATGGGGATGATGTTCGCATGAGCAATTACCTACCCAATTCCCGCCGGCATGGAGGCTCTGGTGCGATGGCAATCGCAACGCGCAGCGAGGCCGCGCGGCTGATCGATCGGCTTCTGCCGCGCGTCCCGGAAGCGCAGCTCGCCGAGCGTAAGATCCCCCTCCCCGCCACGACGCGCGCGGCGCAGCTGCAGCCGACAAGCTGGAACGCCGAAGATCGCACGATTGATGTCGTCTGGACGACGGGCGCGCGCGGACATCAGTTCATTTGGGAAGAGGGCGGCCTCGTTGACGAAGAGCTGGCGACCGGGTCGACCAATGTTCGCCTTGATCGCCTGAACGCCGGCGCTCCGGTGCTGAACGCACATAAGCGCGGCGCGCTTGGCGATCAGATCGGTATTGTCGTCCCGGGAAGCGCACGAATGGTTCGCGGACAGGGCATCGCGACGCTGAAGCTTTCGGAGCGGTCCGACCTTGCACCAATCGTTGCTGACATCGCCGCCGGTATCATCCGCAACCTGTCGATTGGCTATACGGTGCACGCCTATGACGTGACGCGCAGCGCCAATCAGCGCCCCCTTTATCGGGCGGTCGACTGGGAGCCCAACGAGGTGAGCTTCGTACCCGTGCCGCTCGACGCTGGCGCGCAGGTCCGATCAGCCCCTTCGTCCTTATCCCCTTGCCGCATTCGCAACCTTTCCCCTTCGGAGGCAAAATTTATGTCCAACGGCTTATTCTCCCGCTTCTCACGCCGTTCCGTTACACCTGCGCACGCTCCGGCGATTGCTGAGGATGATGATGATCAGGATGTCCGGCTTGATGATAGCCAGCCTGCGCCGATCGCGTGGTTGCGCGAATTCGTCGGCTACGCGACCGAAATCGAACCGCATCTTCGGTCAGAGCTTGCCCTGGAACTCGCCGAACGCGGTGTGACACAGAAGCAGGCATCGTCGGCGGTTCTGAAGATTCTCGGCGAGAAACAGCGCAATGATGCCGCCGGGATTGCCAATGGCGGGGTCACCTTTCATCACGGCCTTGGCCCCGTGGCGCGGTTGATTATCGGTGGCGGCAATCGGACGATGGACAATCCTGACTTTCACGCGCGCAGCATAGAGGATGCGATTTTTGCTCGGATGAGCGGCACCGCGCCGACAGAACAAGCGCGTCAGTTCATGGGGCTGTCGATGGTACAGCTGGCCGGCGAAATGCTTGAGCGGGCTGGAGCGCGGGGCGTCAATCGTATGGGGCCGAACGAGGTCCTCGAGGCTGCCGCCTGGAACTCAAATCGCGGCCATTCGGGGGTGCTCGCCGATGTCTACTCCCGTGGCGGTGGTGGCGGCATGCTGACGACCAGCGACTTTCCCGAGTTGCTGCTCGGCGCTGGCGACCGGTTCCTGCTGCACGTTTTCGAGGCGGCCGCATCGCCGCTCAAGCAGGTTAGCCGGCAGCGCACGGCGCGGGACTTCCGGGAAATCTCCGGCATCGAGCTATCCGGTTTCGGCAAGCTCGAAGAGGTCTTGGAAAGTGGCGAAATCAAGCATGGCAGCTTCCGCACCCGCAAAGAGGGCTACAAGCTTCGCACCTTCGCCAAGCAGTTCGCGCTAAGCCGTCAGGCGATTATCAACGACGACTTAGGCGCGTTCGGCGATCCCATCCGGATCATGGCGCGCGCGGCTGCCGAGACGGAAGCGTCGCTGTTCGCCGAGCTGCTGAACGGCAATCCGGTCATGGCCGACGGGCAGCCGCTATTCGCGGCGGCGCACGGCAACCTTGCGCCCGCCGGCGCGCTGCCGAGCGTGTCGACGCTCGGCAGCGCTCGCCTCGCCATGCGCAGCCAGACGGACCTGGACGGTATCACGCCGCTTAACGTGGTTCCGGAGTACATCGTTGCCAGTCCCAAGCTGGAAACGCTGATCGACCAGCTGCTGGCCAACGTCGCCGCGACTAGCATCGGCGAGGTGAACGCCTTTGCCGGCAAGCTCAAGCCTCTGATTGACGTGCGTCTGACCGGCAACGCTTGGTACGTGTTCGCGGGAACCGGATCCGCGCCAGTTTTCGAGCACGCATATCTCGACAGCAATCCGGGTCCGAAGATGGATCAGGAGCAAGGCTGGGACGTGCTTGGCCAGAAGTATCGCATCTACATGGACTTCGGCGCGGGCGTGATCGACCATCGCGGCGGCTTCAAGAACCCCGGCGCAGCGAACTGAGGGCTGGACGATGCAGAATTTTGTATCGAAGGGCGATCGCCCAGATGTGAGGTATCCCGTCGCGAGCGCTGCGGGCAACGGCGTGCTAATAGGACCCGGCCTGTTCGGGGTCGCACCGGTCGACAGCCCGGAGGGCATGGTCGGCCCCCTCGCGGTCACTGGCGTTTTCGACCTGCCCAAGGCAGCAGGGGAAATCGCGCCTGGTGCAAAGCTGTTTTGGGACAACGCGAACCGCCGGTTGACCACGACCGCGAGCGGCAACCCTTACGTCGGTGCGGCCACGATCGGCGCGGCGGTTGACGCGGCTACGGTTCAAATCCGGCTGAACGGGGCAACTATCTAAACGAAAGCGAAGCGCGGATAACCGCAACCAATCAGGACCGCGCTGGGGTTTGGTATTTCCCCTCTCCCATCCTGACGCGGCGGCCACGGCGGCCGATAGCTGGCGGTGCAGGTCCGCCGCCAGCAGCCGCATCATGGAGAATCAGATGACGGCAGCGCTCCAAGACACCGCAGTTGTCACGATTGTAGCGGCTGCACCGACGTGAACGATCCTTCGCCGATCATCGACAGCCGCCAGCTCGCCGATCGCGCGGGCTTGCGGCATCACAATATACTGAAGGCAATCGACCTGGTGCTGAAGCAGTGCCCGGCCGCCGCCGCGCACTTTCGGTTCAATCAGCATCCCGTGACAGCAGGGCTGGGTGGCACGCGCTATGTGCGGCATGCCTCGATCGATCGCGAAGGCTTCATGCTGCTGGCGATGGGGTTTCCGACGTCTCAGCGGGAGCTGGCGCTCACAATCGCTTGCGAGATCGCTATACCGCCAGTCGGTGCCATTGAGCCAACCGACGCTAAACCATCTGGCGAAGCTGTCCGGTCTTAACGCCAATTTCATAGCAGCCAGCGCTCGTCGCAAGGTCAGTGGCAACCATGGCGGGCCACACCGTCAGGATGCGTGCTGCCTGGGCGTGAAGCGGCATCTTCATTACTGCGGGCTGGGGAAAAAAGCCTACCAGATTCGACCGCATGAACAGCGCCCGCGAAGGCTTCCTTTTTGCGATGTTGCGGTCGCCAGAAAGGACGCACCAGCCACCCTCCCGGCCGAGAAGCTCGATCCATTCCTCGTCCGGCAGACTACCAGTCCCGAACTTTTGCTTGATGTGCTGGACGATATGCTCGCCATCGAACAACGCTCCTAACCCGCTACCAAGTCGTGGGGGCAGATTGTTATCGACCAGAAGTTTCACGCCGCCTTGCGAAGCTCCAGTTCGTGCTCATAACGCAGGGCATCGCGGATCAGCGCGGGCTTGATCTCATACAACTTGGCAACCGATTCAACGGAACCTTCGGCTTCCACGGCTTCGGCCACGCGGGCGGTGGTTATGCCGTGATCCGCGATTATGGGCTGCCCGAAAGCCCGCGCTGGATCAGCAACGATTGATTTGCGTCCATGGAGGAGCCACCAGCGCTCGGCAGCCTGGTCTCCAAAATCCAGATCGTCCAAGCTGGGCGCGACGACCCTGCTGAAAACGCCTTGCCGATGCTTGAGGTCGATCAGTTGCGGCTCATCCAGTCCGCGCGTGATCTCCAGAAAAATCTTCTTGCCATCGGTTTTGAAGCTACGGGTCGAAAACGGCCGATCTTGACCAATAATCTCCCGCGCTCGCTCCATGCACACGCGAATGGTCGGCAGGCCGATCTTCTTCGCGCGCAACGCAGCGACGATCCGCGCCTCGATCAAATCTCTGAACCCAAGCAACAATCCGTCGTCTTCGCTCGGCTCATACTGAGGCGACCAAAGCGCGGCCTCGCGCTTATCGTCATGCTTATAGCCCGTAAGCCAACGACGCAGGGTATTCGGCCGCATGCCGATCATGCGCGCGGCTTCCGGTGCCGTGTAGATGCCGATACCGAACGCGTCGCTCATGCCCCGGTATATAGGCTCAGTTCTAAGCTTCGTCACAGAGGGAAATTTTCATCACCGGATCGTGCCGCGTGTCGCGGCGATCAGCGGCGAAATCGCGGTTCGAGAGGTTTCCGCCTCGCAATCGGCCATGGCGCGCGCAGCGGCGGGGATTCGACGCGGTGGCCGATGACAGCCCAACAGGGAGCGGAAACGCTGATCGACAGCCGCGACCTCGCCGAGCGCATCGCGCTGCGGCATCACGCACCCCAATACACTTCGATCAGCATCCGGTCACGGCGGGTCTGGGCGGGATGCGGCTATGCTGTCACACGCGAATCGATCGCAGCGGGTTCATGCTGCTGGCGATGGGGTTTACGACTTCGCGGCGGAGGTTGGCGCTACAAATTGCGACGGCGCCGAGTTAGCGATCCGTCGGCGCGGGTTCTTCGCCTTCGAGCGAATGGAACCCTATACGTCGCGCCTGATTCTTACCGACTTTGGTAGCCTTCAGCATCACGTTAAACTGCGATACGTGCTGGATTACGACGACCTTGGCGCCTTCTTGATCAACGCCTTCGAACCGGATGCGATCGTGTCCCAGCGCGCCAATAGTTGATGGAAAGAGCGTGGTTCCAGCGGGACCTCCGATGATTACAATACGTGCTTCCTCAGCTGGGTCGATACTTTCCTCGAACGTCGCAAGTTCCTCGACCAAATCTTCGATCGCATCCGATGCCTGTCGCAATGTTGCATCAGCCGCGTCGCTGATTTTCCACTGACGGCGAGCTGCCTCCATTTGGCTTTGCATCAATGCCGCGTGCGACGCGTGCAAGTCGGGCAATGAACCACGGCCTGTCATGCTAGATCATCTTTCTATCGCTGGCGATATTTGTCGGACATAGACGCGAACAGCCACAAGATCATCCGAAATGCCAAGACCGCCAGTCTTGACCTCGATCAGATGGTTGACGCGCACAACCTCGTATTCGTCATGCGTCCGATCAGGGAAGCGCATCGTCAAGGTGTCGCCTTTACGCGGCACGACCGCCACTTGCATGTCGTAAAGGCTGTATCCGTCTTCCTCACCTTGGATGATGCGGACAAGCACGGTCATGCAAATTTCTCCTGGAGGATGATGCGAATCGCTTCGGGGCGCGAAGGCCGTGGGTCGCGCTGGTCGATCCATGCGTCTAGCGCAGTAAGCTGTTCGGGCCGCAGGCGGACCATGACGGGCGTTCCAATCCCCGTACGAGGTCTCCCCATCGACTTTTTGCTATCAGCGCTTGACCCGGCCATGAAGCATTGATACCAAAAAGTCGAGCCGAAGCAAGGTTGCAGCCTCGCTCCGGCTCTAACCACAACCGATCGTTGGGAGATCGACATGGCTATTTGCGCCCTTAGCGCCGACGCCCCCCGTGCGTCATGCGTAAACTCGACCAATCTTTCCCCTGCCCGCGCATCGCGCCGCCAGTTCGTCGGCGGCGGCGCGCTGGCGATCGCCGCGGTCGCCGCGCCGATCGCGGTCGCAGCCGCACCCGCTCGCCGCTTCGATCAGCTGCTCGCCGAATACCGCGCGGCCGATGCGGCGATCAATCGCTTCTACCAGCGCGAATACAACCCAGCGGTCGAGCGGGCCTGGCGATCGGCGGGACCGACGCCCAGCCTGCATTTCGAAGTGCCAACCCGCGAACAGGGCAACCGATCGTTCCTGCTGCGGCCGAGCGATGCCGAGGCGCTGGCGGCGAAGGACGGCCCGCTGTGGGGACAGGAGGTGTGGGCCGCGCCGGTCGCGCGGCGCTACGTGGAATGGGTGGCACGGTCCGACGCGGCCGAAGCGGCCGAGGGCATTCCCGCCCTGGAGCATCGGGAAAACGAGCTGCACGCGGCCTGCGATGCCGCGCGCGAGCGCCTGATGCGCGAGCCTGCGCCAGATGGGGCAGCGCTCGCCGAGAAGCTGCTGATCGCCAGCTCCGTCGACGTTGCCGTTGTCGATCGCCGGTTCGTTTTCGACCTTCGCGCCGATGCCGAACGACTGCGGCCTCCAGCGCGCAAGGAACGAACGTTCGTATAAAGTTGCCGCCTCATCATTCTTCGTATATACGAGCGTTCATCAATATGGAGGCGGTATGGCAAAGTCGGTCGTGCAGAATGGTTTTCGCGGCGGTGTCATCTATGCGGCCGCCGACGTCTCCCCCACTACGGTTCAGTCTTGGGGGGTGGATATCGGCGAGCGGCACGGCACTGGTCACAAGCGGTACGATGCGATCGACGCGATCATGCTCGGAATTATGCAGTCGATCACCGCCGAAGCGGGCTTTCCGGCCGGTCGCGCCGCGACCCTTTTGAACAAGAACCGCTTGGCCATTCGCGCGGCTATCGGAGCGCACCTCACTGAGCAAAGCAAGGCCAAGCGGTGGCGATGGGAGGGTGGGCCGTTTATTCTCATCCGGCCTCGCTCAAGTCGGTTCCTAGGTTCTGACGACAGCCTTTCGATTGCGACGGTCGAAGACCTGCGCAACCTGTTTGCCGATGGTCGCGAGGCCACGCCTCAAATCGTCCTCTCGTTGCCCGTTACGATCAATCGCGTGATGATGAGATTGGGGACGGTTCTTGAAGGCAACTTGGCCGCGAGCACCGACGAATAATGGCGCGCCGCCCCGCCATTTTCACGCAAGATGATATCAAGCGCGCCTTTGCCGGTGCGCGTGATGCGGGCGTGCGCGTGGCGGTGTTGATCGACCCGACCGGACGGCTTGCGATCGTCCCGGCCGAACAGATCGCGGTGCCGTTGCTGCCCGACGACCTGGACGCGCGCATAGACGCGTTTGCGAGCGGCTGATGGCGAAGCGCTACGCCTATGTCGGAAGTTTTGAGGACCGTCACGGCAAGCGCCGGTGGCGCTTTCGTCGCAAGGGCTATCCGACGCACTATTTCAAGGAACCGCACGGGACCAAGGCGTTCGACCGGGAATATGCCGCCTGTATCGAGCAGGAACTGGTGCCGGTCGGCGCTGGCCGGATTGTGCCTGGAAGCGTGTCTGACGCCATTGCGCGCTATTACAGCGACAATGCCTTTCACGATCTCGCACCGGCAACACAGACGGTTTATCGGGGCGTCTTGGAGCGGTTCCGCGACAAGTTCGGGAACGATCCGCTTAAAGCCTTTGATGCCGATCGCATCGCGCGGCTGATGACTGCGATGCGGCACAAGCCACATGCGGCGGCGCGGCTTCGCAAGTTGCTGGCCCAGCTGATGCGCATCGGCCGTCGCGCCAAGATCATCCCGCATGGCTTTGACCCGGTGAAGGATACCAGCGCGCCGAAAACGGTCAGCGAGGGTTATCACCGCTGGACAGAGGACGAGCTGGCCGCATTCGAGGCCAAGCACCCGCTGGGCACGAAACCGCGCCTGGCGTTCGCCCTGTTGCTCTATGGGGCGCAACGCAGCGGCGACGTGCGCCTGATGACGCGCGAATCGATCGCCGGTGGCCGTGTGCGCCTCGACCAGTCAAAGACCGGCAACGCCGTCGACGTGCCGATCGTGCCGCCACTGGCGGAAGCGCTGGAAGCGGGACCGATCGGCGCCGGGACGCTGCTGGAGGCGAAGCACGGCGAGGGCTACACGCCCAAGGGCTTCTACAACATGATGAAGCGCGCCTGCATCGCTGCCGGGGTGCCACATTGCTCGCCACATGGCCTTCGCAAGTCGGCGGCGCGGCGCTGCCGTGAGGCCGGTTGCAGCGACGATCAGGGCATGGCGATCACCGGCCACAAGACGGTGAAGGAGTATCGCCGATATGCTGGTGAGGACGCGCGCGGGGCGCTGGCCGACGCTGCGATGGCACTGGTTTTGGCTAACCTTCCCGAAAAGGTAGCCAAAGCATCAACGCAATCCATTGAAAAGGCTGCGCTATGAGCCTGAAACTGGATGCCCCGCGTGGATTCGAACCACGATTGACGGAGTCAGAGTCCGTAGTCTTACCATTAGACGACAGGGCAATCGCCGGAGGCGCGGCACATAAGGCGGGGGCGCCGAACGGTCAAGCGACAATATCGCCGGGCCTCTCGCCACCTTGATGGCCCGGCATCCATGCGTTAGCGTGGTTACCAAGCACCGGCAGCGATCTTCGCTGTGACGGATAGAACATAAGTGAGTAAACGGCATGGGGGATATATCCACCCAGTCGCCGAAGCGGCGCAGGCAAGGTCCCGCGCCCGCACGATCGGCCGAAACGCCGGGCAAGCGCCGTTTGCGTGCGCCCGAAGGGCGGCATTATGCGGCGCTCGACCTGGGCACCAATAATTGCCGGCTGCTGATCGCCCGTCCACAGGGTTCCGGCTTTGCCGTGATCGACGCTTTTTCGCGGATCGTTCGCCTGGGCGAAGGGTTGGCGACCAGTGGCGAATTGTCCGACGCGGCGATCGACCGCACCATCGCGGCGCTACGGATCTGTGCGGACAAGCTGCGGCGGCGCAATGTGGCGCTTGCTCGGTCGGTCGCGACCGAAGCATGTCGCCGGGCCAGCAACGGGCCGGAATTCATTGCCCGCGTGCGGGCGGAAACGGGAATCATGCTCGATATCATCTCGGCCGAGGAAGAAGCGCGGCTGGCCGTACTGGGCTGTCACGCGCTGATCGAACCGGGCGACGGGCCGGCGCTGGTGTTCGACATTGGCGGCGGATCGACTGAACTGGTGCTGGTCGACAATCGCGATCCCGCGCCGCGCGTACTGGACTGGCACAGCGCGCCTTGGGGTGTCGTATCCCTGACCGAAGCGAGCGCGATCGGCGCCGAACCCGGCGAAAGCCTTGAGGCGCATTATGCGCGGATGCGCGCGCTGGTGGCCGATTCCTTTTCACCCTTTGCCGCGCGGGTCGGGCGGCCCCGCGGCGTGCCGCGCCTGCTGGGCACCAGCGGGACAGTGACGACGCTGGCCAGCGTGCATCTGGGCCTGTCGGCCTATGACCGCTCCGCCATCGACGGGCTGATCGTGCCCGCCCACGCCATGCGGACCATCAGCCAGCGGCTGGCGGGCCTGACGCTGGCCGAGCGGGCAAAGGTGCCGTGCATCGGCACCGAACGCGCCGATTTGGTGGTCGCGGGCTGTGCAATTCTGGAGGCGATTTTGGACCTGTGGCCTGCCGAACGGCTGGGAATTGCGGATCGGGGCATCAGGGAGGGCATTTTGCGCCGCCTGATGCAAGGTGGTGCGGCATGAGCCGGGGTGGCAGCGGCAGCCGGGTTCGCGTTCGCACGTCGCGCGGGCGCACGGCGCAATCGACGCGCTGGCTCGAACGTCAGCTCAACGACCCCTATGTCAAACGCGCCAAGGCGGAGGGCTATCGCAGCCGCGCCGCCTACAAGCTGATCGAGCTGGACGAGAAGTTCTCGTTCCTGAAGGGGATGCGCCGGATCGTCGATCTGGGCCTCGCGCCCGGCGGTTGGAGTCAGGTGGTGCGCCGTCGTCTGCCGCAGGCCAGCGTCGTCGGCATCGACCTGTTGCCCGTCGACCCGATCGAGGGCGTCACCATCCTCCAGATGGACTTCCTGTCCGACGCCGCGCCCGAACGGCTGAAGGAGGAACTGGGGGGCGAGGCCGATCTGGTCCTGTCCGACATGGCCGCCAACACGGTGGGCCACCCCCAGACCGACGCGCTGCGCACCTCGGCGCTGGTTGAGGCGGCACATGAATTCGCCTGTGAAGTGCTGCGCCCCGGCGGCACCTTTGTCGCAAAGGTGTTTGCCGGTGGTGGCGACACGTCGATGGTCGCCGAAATGAAGCGCAACTTCGCCACGGTGAAACACGCCAAGCCGCCATCGAGCCGAAAGGGCTCGGTCGAATGGTTCGTCGTGGCTCAGGGATTCAAGGGCCGGCGCAAGGCAGAGGACGAAACCGGGTCTGAGGACTAACGCCCTCGCCCGGTGGCCTCAGGCGGCGAACGCGACCTCGGCGGCCTCGGTCGCGGCAATCCAACCGCCGCCCAGCACGCGGTCGCCGGCATAGAGCACTGCCGCCTGCCCCGGCGCCACGCCATATTCGGGCGCGGCAAAGACCACGCGGTCGCCGTCTAGCCGCGCGGGCACGGGCTTGGCCAATGAGCGGACCTTGACCGTCATCGGGCCGTCGCTTTCTTCACCCAGCCAGTTCACGCCCTCGATCCGCGCTGCTGCCACGGCCAGTGCGGCGCGCGGGCCGACGACCACGTGCTTGGCCGCGGGGTCCAGCCGAACGACGTAAAGCGGCTCGGCCAGCCCGCCGATCTCGAGTCCGCGTCGCTGGCCGACGGTATAGTGGACCAGCCCCCGATGGCGGCCCAGCACGCGACCGTCGACATGGACGATGTCGCCCCCCTCACCCGCTTCAGGCCGCAACTTTCGCACCAGCCCGGCATAATCGCCATCGGGGACGAAGCAGATGTCCTGGCTGTCGGGCTTGGCCGCAACGCCCAGCCCCAGTTCGGCGGCCAGTGCGCGCACTTCCGCCTTGGGCATTCCGCCCAGTGGAAAGCGCAGGAAGTCCAGCTGCTCGCGCGTGGTCGCGAACAGGAAATAGCTCTGGTCGCGGGCCGGATCGACCGCGCGGTGAAGCTCGGCACCGTGCGGGCCGACGATACGGCGCACATAATGACCAGTGGCCAGGCAATCGGCGCCCAATTGCCGCGCCATGGCGAACAGGTCGGTGAACTTCGGCCCCATATTGCACTTCACGCACGGAATCGGCGTGCGCCCGGCCAGATATTCGTCGGCGAAATCGTCGATCACCTGCTCGCGAAAGCTGGTTTCGTGGTCGAACACATAATGGGCGATGCCCAGCCGGTCGCATACCGCGCGCGCATCGCGAATGTCGCGCCCGGCACAGCACGCGCCCGCCCGGCCGACTGCTTCGCCGTGATCGTAAAGCTGAAGCGTGACCCCGATCGTCTCAGCACCCGTGCGCGCGGCCAGTGCGGCGACGACCGAACTGTCGACGCCGCCCGACATGGCGACCACGATCCGACGGCCCTGAACGGGCGGGGGAAGCTGAAAATCGGGGGTGAACATCATCCGGCCTTATAGGGATTCGCACGCCCCGATGCAAAACGGCGTCTTTACGGGACCTTTAGCAATCGCTGCTAAACCGGATCCATGGGTAAGGGCGTATCAGGCATCCCGGCATGGATCTGAGCCTCGCGCGGTTTGAGCGCGATGTCCGTGCACGTCTGGCGTCCAGCCCGGTGGATATGCTGCTGGCAACCGCGGCCGGGCGACAGTCGGCTACGCCGACCGCGCGACTGGCCGCACAGCTGGCGAAAATAACGGTCGGGCGCGCGCACGGCGCGTTCGATCGTGAAACGGCGCGCATCTTGTCGATTCGGCGGCAGGAGTAAACACAGTGTTTACCCTCCCGTTTTAGCGGTTCTTCAAGACCAAGGTTTTAGTTTCGGTTGCGTAAGAGAGGGGGCCCCGCCCCGATCGAGGTAAGGTTATGATCGAGAACCAGAAAATGAGGCCGGGCAAGGTTATCGGGCCGCTGGGCGAGCCGCTTACGCTGGACACGCTGCCGCCCCCCGACACGACGCGCTGGGTCGTGCGTCGCAAGGCCGAAGTGGTGGCTGCCGTAAATGGTGGCTTGCTGACCATCGACGAAGTATGCGATCGCTATGGTTTGACGGTCGAAGAATTCGCGGGATGGCAGCGCGCGATTGACCGTTCGGGGATGCCGGGACTGCGCGTGACGCGAATCCAGCACTACCGCTCCCTTTACGAGCGCCAGCAGAAATATTGAGATCGGCCGGAACAGCCGACGTCCCCTGGGCGGCCCCGACGCGGGCCGCCCATTTTTTTTCGACCGTAGTTTACGCCGTGGATCAGGCCGGTTGCGGAACATTCGCCCGCGTGACGAGTCCTAGCCTCAGACAGCCCGCGAATTGGGCATGCAACGGAGGGACGTAACATGGATATCGTGGGTATCATCATTTGGCTGGTCGTGGGCGGTGTCGTCGGTTGGCTTGCCAGCATGGTCATGCGCACCGATGCACAGCAGGGCATCCTGCTGAACATCGTCGTCGGCATCATCGGTGCGTTCATCGGCGGGCTGCTTTTTGGTGGTTCGATCAACGCAGGCGTGACGCTTTACACGTTCCTCGCCTCGCTGGTCGGTGCGATCATCCTGCTGGCGATCGTCAATCTCGTCCGTCGTGGTCGCGTGCGCTAACACGCCCTTCGACAGGACTGAAAAAGGGGCCGTCCGGGAAACCGGGCGGCCCCTTTTGCATGTCAGCGCAGGACGAAGCGCACGGTAACGGTCGCGGTCACATCCTGTTCGCCCGCCGCGATGGCGGTTTCAGGGGCGGGGGCCGCGTCCATGCGCGACACCATCATCATCGGGCGCGGCATGCTGCCCGACGAACCTTCGCTGATCGAAGCGATACGCTCCACCCGCATGCCGGCGGCTTTGGCATATAGTTCGGCCCGCGACCGTGCCCGCGCGATCGCATCCGCCCGCGCCTCGTCCATTGCGGCGTCCGGCTGGGCAAGCGTCAGGTTGGGCCCGTCGATCTGATTTGCGCCCTCGCGCACCAGCGCGTCGAGGATCGCACCGCTTTTGGCCACATCGCGAAAGCGGATGCTGACCCGGTTGGACGCCTGATAGCCGGTGATGACCGGCGGGACGTTTTCGCCATAGCGATACTGCGGGTTGAGCGCGATCGTCGCGGTCTGGATATCGCGTTCCGACACGCCCGCGCGCTTCAGCGCGGATAATACCTTGTCCATGCGCGCGGCATTGGCGGACAGGGCTGCCGCGGCGGTTTCGGACTGGGTGACGACGCCCGCGTTGATCACCGCCATGTCGGGCACGCGCGTGGTGCGCCCTTCGGCCACCACGTCCAGCAGCGCCGCATCCGGCAGGATCGGCGTCGCCTCCTGCGCGAGTGCAGGCGATGAGGTTGCCGCGATCATCAACATGACGGGGATAAGTTTCGGCATCGTTTCAACGTCCTTCTGCCTCGATTGATCGATTGGCTCTCGCATTGCGCACCTCAACCGTTGCTGAACGGCAACGATGCCAGAGTAGTACTCGGCAGGACAGCATCCGCTTGCGATTACAGTGTGAATCGCGCATGTCGCGCACGTGATTATTGGCCGGCTTGAGGTCGGTGACTTATTCCGATAATACAGCTTGCTGACAAGCGACGCGCTGGCACCCTTTCAGGGGGTGGGCCACAGGGGTGCAGGATGAACTACGAGACTTCGACCATTGATGCGGAAGGCCGTTTGCTGGCAGGTGAAGCGGCTCCGCCGCCCCGCTGGCGTCGTTGGGCCATCATCGCGGCGGTGGTCGTGTTGGCCGGGCTGGCCGTCTGGTTCTTTCTGGCGCCCAAGCCGGCCGAGGTCGATCCGCTGAAGGGCGGCGGCGCGCGTGATCAGCAAATCCCCTCGATCAGCGTGGCCGTTCCGGGCAGCGATACAGTCCGCACGATCATTTCCGGCACCGGCTCCCTTGCGGCACGCCGCGAGATGCCGATCGGCGTCGTCGGTGAAGGCGGGGCGGTGACGCGGGTGATGGTCGAACCCGGTGACTGGGTGAGCGCGGGCCAGACGCTGGCAACGGTCGACCGCTCGGTCCAGACCGAAACCGCCGAATCACTCGCCGCACAGGTGCGGGTGGCGCGCGCGGACGCCGAACTCGCGGAATCCGAACTGAAGCGCGCGCAGCAGCTGGTCGATCGCGGCTTTATTTCAAAGGCCGATGTCGAGCGCCGCACGGCAACGCGCGACGCCGCACGCGCACGGGTGTCCGTGGCCGAAGCGCAGCTGGCTGAAACGCGGGCGCGCAATCGCCGCCTCGACATTCGCGCCCCCGCCGCCGGGCTGGTACTGGCGCGCGCGATCGAGCCGGGACAGATTGTCGGCGGCGGTCAGAGCGTGCTGTTCCGCATCGCCATGAACGGCCAGATGGAAATGCGCGCGCAGCTGGCCGAAAACGATCTTGCCCGCGTCCGTCGCGGGGCCGTGGCCGATGTGACGCCCGTCGGCGCAACAGAATCGGTGCGCGGCGAGGTGTGGCAGGTTTCGCCCATCATCGACCCGCAGTCGCGCCAGGGCATTGCCCGCATCGCCCTGCCCTATGCCGAAAGCCTGCGCCCAGGCGGCTTTGCCAGCGCGCGGATCGTCGCCGGTGCGTCGGTGTCGCCGCAGCTGCCCGAATCGGCGGTGCTGAGCGACAGCCAGGGCAATTTCGTCTATGTGCTGAACGACAAGGACGAAGTCGTGCGGCGTGACGTCCGAATCGGGGAAGTCTCCGATCAGGGCGTGTCGATCGCCAGCGGGCTGACCGGCAATGAACGCGTGGTGCTGACCGCCGGTGGCTTCCTGGCGCCGGGTCAGAAGGTGAAGCCGACGCTCGTCAAGATCGAGCGCTGAAGCGAACAGAAGGAACGCGGGCGATGAACTTCCGCAACATCTCGGCCTGGTCGATCCGCAATCCCGTTCCCTCGCTGGTGCTGTTCGCGGCGCTGACGATTGCGGGGCTGGTCAGCTTCATGCGAATGGACGTCAACAACGAGCCCGACGTGGAATTCCCCGTCGCGATCGTTGTCGTCAGCCAGCCCGGGGCCGCCCCGACCGAGCTTGAGACCCAGGTGACGCAACGCGTCGAATCGGCGGTGCGCTCGCTTCAGGGCATCGACGAGATTTCGTCCAACGTGCAGGAAGGCTCGTCCACCACCGTCGTCCAGCTGGCGATCGGCACGCCGATCGACCGCGCGGTGCAGGATGTGCGAGAAGCCATCACCCAGATCCGCAGCGAATTGCCGGAGGGCATTCTCGAACCGCAAATCTATCGCGCCAACACCACCGACAACGATCTGGCCAGCTTTACCGCCATCGCGCCCGACATGACGATCGAGCAGTTGAGCTGGTACGTCGACAATACCGTCGCCAAGGAATTGCTGTCGGTTCCCGGCCTGTCGACGGTGGAGCGGATCGGCGGCGTCGACCGCGAAATCCGCGTCGTGCTCGACCCCGTAAAGCTCCAGTCGTTCGGCATCACCGCGACTCAGGTCAACAACCAGCTGCGTCAGGTCAATCTGAACGCCGCGGGCGGCCGCGCGGAAATCGCCGGCTCGGAACAGGCGGTGCGCGTGCTGGGCAATGCCCAGAGCGCCTATGACCTCGGCCAGACCCAGATCGCGCTGGGCGACGGGCGCACCGTGCGGCTGGCCGACATCGCCCGCGTGCGGGACGCTTATGCCGAAATCCGGTCAAAGGCCGAATATAACAAGCGTCAGGTCATCGCATTCGACATCAAGCGCGCAAAGGGCGCATCGGACGTCAATGTCTACAACGGCGCGGTCGAAAAGCTGAAGCAGCTTCAGGAACGCAACCCTAAGGTGCGTTTCGAACGACTGTTCAACAACGTCAAATATGTCGAGGACCAGTATCACAGCGCCCTGTCGGCGCTGGTCGAGGGTGCGGTCCTGGCCGTCATCGTCGTGTTCTTCTTCCTGCGCGACTGGCGCGCAACGGCGATTTCGGCGCTGGCCATCCCGATGTCGGCGATCCCCGCCTTCTGGTTCATGGACATGCTGGGCTTCACGCTCAACCAGATGACGCTGCTGGCGCTCAGCCTGGTCGCGGGTGTGCTGGTCGACGACGCCATCGTCGAAATCGAGAATATCGTGCGCCACATGCGGATGGGCAAATCCGCCTATCAGGCATCGATCGACGCCGCCGACGAAATCGGGCTGGCGGTGCTGGCGACCACGATGGCGATCGTCGCAGTGTTCCTGCCCGTAGGCCTGATGCCGGGCATTTCGGGCCAGTATTTCAAGAATTTCGGCCTGACCGTCGTTGCCGCAGTGCTGGTCAGCCTGGCCGTGGCGCGCCTGATCACGCCGATGATCGCGGCCTATTTCCTGAAGGCCAAGGGTCACGCCGAACATGGCGAGGGGCCGATCATGGACGCTTATGTCGGCGTGCTTCGCTGGTCGCTGCGCCATGAACGCGCCAAGGCTTTTGCCGCGAAGGGCGGCTGGTGGCGCAAGCTGGTTGCACCGATCTTCGATCACCGCGTCTGGGTGGTTGGCGCAGGCGGTCTGGCACTGGTGCTGACGCTGTTCATGTTCACGGTCCTGCCGCAGACGTTCCAGCCGACGCAGGATGCCGACGACGTCACCGCGATGGTCGAAATGGTGCCGGGCACGACGCTGGCCCAGACGGACCGCGTCGTTCAGCAGGTGCAACAGATCCTGGCGCAGGAAGACATCGTCACTGATACCTATGCCCGCAGCTTTGTCGGCAATGGGCGCGTGACGGCGATGCTGGCCGAGGACCGCAAGGAAAAGAGCAACGAGTTCGAACGCCGCCTAGCCCCGCGCCTGGCGGCGATCGCCGACGCACGCGTCAACTTCCGCGCTCAGGGCGGCTGGGGCGGGTCGGGACGCGACCTGACGATTACGCTGGGCGGTGAGGATCCGGTGCTGCTGGCCGAAACGGGCAACCGCATCATGGCCGAAATGGCACGCCTGCCGACCGTTGTCGCGCCGCGCGTGCAGGGCGACCTGCAACGCCCCGAAATCACCATCCGTCCGCGGCTGGACCTGGCCGCCAGCATGGGCGTGACCACATCGGCGCTGTCCAACGCGATCCGCATCGCCACGCTGGGCGACATCGATCAGAACAGCGCGCGCTTCAGCCTGAACGACCGGCAGATTCCGATCCGCGTCGCACTGGATGAAAATGCCCGTGAGCGGCTGTCGACGATCCAGAACCTGCCGGTCCAGACGCAGATGGGCGGATCGGTGCCGCTGTCGGTGGTTGCCGATATCGGTTTTGGCGCAGGGCCGACGCGCATCGACCGCGTCAACCAACAGCGCCGACTGATGATCGGTGCCGACCTGGCGCAGGGCGTGGTCAGCAGCGAGGCGATGAAGCAGATCGACGCCCTGCCGTCGATGAAGAACCTGCCGCTGGGTGTGAACCGGCTGACGCTGGGGCAAAGCAAGTTCCAGGCAGAGATGATCACCAACTTCATCATTGCCGTCGTATCCGGCATTCTGCTGGTGCTCGCGGTGCTGGTGCTGCTCTACAAGCGGGTGATGCCGCCGTTCGTGAACATGGGTTCGCTGTTGCTGGCGCCGCTGGGCGGGTTGTTGGCGCTGTGGATCACGGGCGAGCCGATTTCGATGCCGGTGTATATCGGGTTGCTGATGCTGTTGGGCATCGTCGCCAAGAACTCGATCCTGCTGATCGACTTCTCGCTGGAGGAAATGGCCAAGGGCGTCGACAAGATGACCGCGATCGTCGACGCCGGGCACAAGCGCGCGCAGCCGATCGTAATGACCACGGTGGCGATGGTCGCGGGCATGGTGCCGACCGCGCTGTCGCTGTCAGGCGACGGTTCATGGCGCGCGCCGATGGGGGTCACGGTGATCGGGGGCCTGACGCTGTCGACCATCCTGACGCTGCTGATCGTGCCCGCCACATTCAGCCTGGCGGTCGCGGTTGAGGCATGGGCCGGCCCGCGCCTGTCACGTCGACTGCTGACTTACCGGGCGGGTGACAATGCCGACGATCAGGCAACGCTGATCGAACATCGGCCCGGCGGCCACATCCCTTATCGCCCCGACGATACGGGGTCGCAGCCGGCGGAGTGACGATCCGGGGTTGAACCTTCGCCGGGTTCGGGGATTGTTGCGGATATGAATCGTCCGCAGCGCGTCTCCACCCCCGGCGACGCCCCGCCCCTGCAACTTCAGCGGATGCGCCGCATCGCCACCGGGCTGTTGGTGGCGATGGCGGCGCTGTTCCTGCTGGCGCGCGCTCATGCCGGCGACTCGACCGGCTGGGGCTATGTTCAGGCCTTTGCCGAAGCGGCGATGGTCGGCGGTCTGGCCGACTGGTTCGCAGTCACCGCGCTGTTCCGACATCCGCTGGGCCTGCCCATACCGCACACCGCGATCATCCCGCGTAACAAGGACCGCATCGGCGACACGCTGGCGGTGTTCCTGCGCACCAATTTCCTGATCCCGCGCGTCGTCGCCCGGCGGATGCAGCGCATCGACGTCGCGGCGGCGCTGGGTCGCTGGCTGGCGGATCCCGGCGGCGCGGCCAGTGCAGGCCGTCTGCGCCACGGCGCATCGCGAATGGCCGCCGACCTGCTCGAATCGCTGGATCAGGAGAGGCTGGGCGGCATGGTGCGCGGTGCACTGTCGGGCCAGCTACGCCAGCTCGACGTCGCGCCGATGCTTGGCCGCGCGCTGGATGCGGCGATTGTCGACGGGCGCCACGTGCCTTTGATGGACGGTATCATCCGCTGGGCCGCGCGCGTGCTGGAGGCGAACGAACATCTGATCCGCGCCATGGTGCAGGAACGGTCCGGCACGATCCTGCGCTGGACGGGGCTGGACGAAACGCTGGCCAACAAGATCATTGATGGGTTGGACCGGATGGTCATGGAAATGGCCGCCGATCCCCATCACCCCCTTCGCGCCAAGGCTGAGGAAGGGCTGGCGAAGCTGGCCCACGATCTTCAGCACGACCCCGACACCCAGGCTCGCGTCATGGCGTTCAAGGCAGAGATGCTCGACAACCCCGCATTGGGCGATTGGTGGCAGGGCGTATGGGAACGGATGCGTGGCGGGATGCTGCGGCTGGCGCGCGATCCCGACATGATGATGCGCGGGCGGTTCGGGGAAGCGATGGCCGCGCTCGGCAACACGTTACAGGGCGATCCGATGCTGGCGCGCACCGTCAATCGCTTTGCCCGCCGTGCGGCAGTCGGGGCGGCAGCGGATTACGGCGATGCGATCGTCCGGCTCGTCAGCGACACCATCCGCGGGTGGGACGTCGCGACGATCACGCTGCGTCTGGAAAATGCGGTCGGCCGCGACCTGCAATATATCCGCATCAACGGCACGCTGGTGGGCGGCTCCGTCGGGCTGGTTCTTCACGCCATCGAAGCGGCGCTTTGACTTCAGCGCCAGTCCAGGATCGGCCATCCCCGCGCCGCCGCCATCCGCTTGAGCGGCGGGTGCGGGTTCACCACGAACGGCTCGTCGGCGGCCTCCAGCATGGGGGCATCGCTGACATGATCGCTATAGAAACGGATATGCGCGTGCCGACGGTCGATGCCCTGCTGGTCCAGCCACGCCTCCACCATGCGCCGTTTGGCGGGGCCATAGCAATTGTCGCCGGCCACCCCGCTCAACACATCGCCCGCCGCATCGCGCCGCACTTCGGTACCGATCACCGTGTCGAAGCCCAGCCGCGCGGCAATCGCCTCTGCATAGAAACGATAGGATGCGGTCGCCAGAACCAGGCGATAGCCATCGGCATGATCGGCCGCGATCCGCGCGCGCGCCTGAGCCATCACCTGATCGCGCTCGATCGTGCCGGCAAAGGCCGCGACCAGATCACGCATCGTATCGGCGGGAATGCGCCGCCCCAGCATCAGACGCTGGGTCAGCCCCTTCAGCCGCGCACGGTCGACCAACCGCAGCGGGTGACCCAACGCCATCGCGCCGGCGACGGGCAGCAGCGCCAGTCGCCACGGCGCGCGACGACGCGCGCCTGCGATCAGGAAACGCGTCCACGTCGCGTCGCGCGTGATCGTTTTGTCCATGTCATAGATCGCCAAACGCACCATGATGCCGCCAATGGCGCCTCTACGCTTGCCGATCCAGCGCGAATCGTTGATGGAGGCGGGCGATGACGGGACAGGCCGATTTTGTCCGCGACGGCGCGGGCGGCGATACGATCCGCTTCACGGGCGACCTGTCGCTCGCGCGGTTGGGCGACATGCCCGAACGGCTGGAAGCACAGGAGGCGGCGCGCACGCTCGACCTGTCGCAGATCGAGCGAATCGACACGGTGGGCGCATGGGTCGTCCACCGCTTCGCCCGCGACAACGGCGCCGAAATCACCGGATTGAGCGAACAGGCCGAACGGCTGATGGAACAGGTGGTCGACGCCGACCGCCCGCTGGCCGTCCCGCCCCGCCCGCTGCCCTCCGGCCTGCGCGTGCTGGACGAGGTCGGCGCCGCGACCGCGGTGGCGGGCCGCACGCTGCTGGGCCTGTTGGGCTTCATGGGCGCGACCGCGATCGCCTTTGCCAATGTCGTGCGCCATCCCAGCCGCTTCCGCTTCAACGCGACGGTTCACCGGTTCGAAGTGGTCGGCGTCTCCGCGCTCGGCATCGTCGGGCTGATGAGTTTCCTGATCGGCATCGTCATCGCGCAACAAGGCGCGGTACAGTTGCGCCAATTCGGGGCCGAGGTGTTCACGATCAACCTGATCGGGCGCATCACGCTTCGCGAACTGGGCGTGCTGATGACGGCGATCATGGTCGCGGGCCGATCGGGCTCGGCCTTTGCCGCGCAGCTCGGCACGATGAAGCTGACCGAGGAAATCGACGCCATGCGCACCATCGGCGTCAGCCCCATGGAGGCGCTGGTGCTGCCCCGCGTGCTGTCGGCCGTGATGCTGATGCCGCTTCTGGGCTTTTACGCGTCGCTGGTCGCGATCATTGGCGGTGGGCTGCTGTGCTGGATCAGCCTGGACATTCCGCCCATCACCTTCATCCAGCGCATCCGCGAAGTGGTGCCGATCACCGACCTGTATGTCGGCCTGGTCAAGGCACCGGTGTTCGGCGCGATCATCGCCATGTCGGGCTGTTTTCAGGGGATGCTGGTCGAAAGCGACGCCGAACAGGTCGGCCTGCGCACCACCAGCGCGGTGGTGCAGGCGATCTTCCTCGTCATCGTCCTCGACGCTTTCTTTGCGGTCTTCTTCACCTGGATCGGCTGGATATGAGCGAGCTTACGCCCGGCCGCGACGGCGAACCCATCATTCGCGTCAGCGGCATTCGCAACGCGTTCGGCGATCAGGTCGTCCACGACAATCTCGACCTCGAAGTGCGGCGGGGCGAGATACTGGGCGTGGTGGGCGGATCGGGCACCGGCAAATCGGTGCTGATGCGCTCGATCATCGGCCTTCAGCACCCCGTCGACGGCAATATCGAGGTTTTTGGCGAACCGACCATCGGCCGTGAAGAAACCGAAGCGGTCGACGTGCGCAAGCGCTGGGGCGTGCTGTTTCAGGGTGGCGCCCTGTTCTCCACCCTGACCGTCGCCGAAAATGTGCAGGTGCCGCTGCGCGAATTCTATCCCGGCCTGTCACAGGCGCTGCTGGCCGAAATCGCGAATTACAAGGTGGTCATGACCGGACTGCCGGCCGAGGCCGGGCCGAAATACCCCTCCGAATTGTCGGGCGGCATGAAGAAGCGCGCGGGTCTGGCGCGCGCGCTGGCGCTGGATCCCGAATTGCTGTTTCTGGACGAACCGACTGCGGGCCTGGATCCCATCGGCGCGGCGGCGTTTGACGAGTTGACCAAGTCGCTCCAACGGTCACTGGGCCTGACGGTGTTCCTGATCACCCACGATCTGGACACGCTGCACGCCATTTGCGACCGGGTGGCGGTGCTGGCCGACAAGAAGGTGATCGCCGTCGGCACGATCCCCGAATTGCTGGCGCTCGACCACCCGTGGATTCAGGAATATTTCAACGGCCCGCGCGGTCGTGCTGCCGTCGCCAGCGCCGAACGCGCCGGTGCGGCCCCGGATGTCGCCACCCCTTCCCCCTCCCCGGCGCCCGCGCGCTCGGACATGAGGTAATCGCATGGAAACCCGTTCCAATCACGTCCTTGTCGGCGCGGTCGTGCTGATCCTGCTGGCCATGCTGGCGTTGTTCACCGTCTGGCTGGCGCGCCTGTCGGGCGGCAACGAGAAGGAGTATGACATCTTCTTCAAGCAGGCGGTCGATGGCGTGAACAAGGGATCGCCCGTCAGCTTTTCGGGCGTGCCGTCGGGGCAGGTGACCGATATCGCACTGTTCAAGCCCGATCCGCAATTCGTGCGCGTGCGCATCCGCGTCAACGACGATGTTCCGGTGCTGGAAGGGACGACCGCGACCATTCAGGGCATCGGCTTCACCGGCGTCAGCCAGGTCGCGCTGGACGGCGCGGTAAAGGGCGCCGCGCCCATTTCCTGTCCCCAGGACAGCGCGTCACAGGCATGCCCCTTTGGCGTGCCCGTCATTCCCACGCGACAGGGCGGGCTTGGCGCGATCCTCAATTCGGCGCCGCAGCTGCTTGAGCGCATCTCAACGCTGACCGAACGCCTGACCGAGCTGTTGTCGGACCGCAACCAGAACTCGATCGCCGGTATCCTGGCCAACACCAACCGCCTGTCGGAAGCGCTGGCCGATCGCGGCCCCGAAATCGCCGCGACCATGGCCGAAACGCGCATCGCCATTCAAAAAGCGGGCACCGCCGCGCAGCAGATCGGCGAACTGGCCGCGACCACCAATGGCGTGCTGGCCGACGATGTGAAGCCCGCGATGCAGAATCTGAACAAGGCCATCGCATCGGCACAGAAGAGTGCGGAAACGCTCGACTCCGCCATCGGCGATGCGCGGCCGGGGCTTCAGGCATTTTCGAAACAGACCGTGCCCGAGGTCGGCCGCCTGGTGTCCGACCTTCAGACCTTGACCGAATCGCTGTCCGAAACGGCCGAACGCGTGAACCGGGGTGGTGCCGGGTCGCTGGTCGGATCGCCCAAGCTCCCCGATTATGAAGGACAATGAGGGAAGCGCCATGATGAAGAAGCTTGCCATCCTGCTCACCCTCCCGCTGGCCGCCTGCATCCGCTTTGGGGCGGAACCGCCGCCGTCGCTGCTGACGCTGAACCCGGTGGCCCAGGTGCCGGTGGGCGCCGCCGCCGATACCGGCACCGCGCGCAACATCACCATCCGGGTGCCCGTCGCGCCACAGGAAGTGTCGGTCACCCGCGTACCCGTGCGCGCCACCGACACCAGCATCGCTTATGTGAAGGATGCCGAATGGGTGGAGCCGCCCGCCCGCCTGTTCGCGCGCCTGTTGTCCGACACCGTCACCGCCCGCACCGGCTATGTCGTGCTGTCCAACCGTCAGGCCAATCTGGATCCTGGCGCACAGCTGACCGGTGAGCTGCGCCAGTTCGGGCTGGATGCCAACGCCCGCGCGGCGATCGTCACCTATGACGCGTCGTTGTTGCGAAAGGGTGCGGCCACGTTCGACAAACGCCGGTTCGAAGCGCGCGTGCCCGTCACCGCCATTGACGCCCCCAACGCCGCCGCGGGACTGAACCAGGCCGCCAATCAGGTCGCGACCGAAGTCGCCGACTGGATCGGCCGCTAAGGCGCAACCGCCCGCACGGGCACCGGCAGGTTACAGATATCGACGCCACCGGCGGGCACGTTGAAAAACGCATCTCGCCGGTTGGCGCGTTCCGCAACATAGCGCGCGAAGGCCTCTCCCTCGGTCGACAGATACTCAAAGCGCGGCCGCTCGCGCGCTGGCAACTCGCTGGCCAGTCGCACGCGCACGATCGGCGTCCGCTCTGACGCGCGTTTGTAAAAGCCCAGATCGCCCGTGCCGCGCGTCAGGCCGGACAGATGCTCCATCCCGGCCACGACGCGCCCGACAATCGCTATATTGCGATCCAGATGGCGCGGCGCCTGTCCGATTACCGCGTAAAGCTCGGCCCCGCTCCCCGTATCCGGGGATAGATTCCGGCCGACGCCAACCATGCCATAGCAATGCGGAATCGTCGCCGCGTCGCCGCTGACGGCGATAGGCCATCCGCCGATCAGTTCCACCCACTCGGCATAGCTGTCGCGCTCGTGCCAGCCCTGCGGGGCGCGCGGCGTCACCGTGTCACGGATGGCGATTTCCGACAGGCGGGCCGCCTGTCCCGCCCGTTCGGACAGGTCGCGGCCCTCGATCGTCGGCTGGGTCGCGCCGATCGCGTCGAGCGGCGTGACATAGGCGCTTTCGGGCACGCTGCGGATGCCGGCGGGCAGCGGCTTTTTCTCGGTCGGATCGCCCCATTGGACGACATAATTGTCCTGCACCCGCACGACGGCGGTGCCGTCCCACCAATGCGCGCTGGCCAGCCGCCGGATATTATCGACCCATCCCGTCGAATAGGGCGCAGGCACCAGCTGGATCACCACCCGCCGCTGCTTACCACGACCCGCCGGTGCAAGATCGATGACCAGCAGGTCGCGTGCCTCGATCGAGCGCCATTCGGACAGCGGTGCTGCCGCCACGATCTCCCCCGGCGATTGCGGGGGCGGCGCTTCGGGCTGTGCCTGAACCATGGGAAGGGGAAGAGCGGCAAGCAGCGCGGCAAGCATCGACATGCGCAAACGTCGCATAAGCGATGCACTTCATGCAATCCCCACCTTGCAGGATCCAGCCACCTGCCCTAAGCGCCCCCCTTCCAGTGCCCGCGGAGCGGTGGCCGAGTGGTCGAAGGCGCTCGCCTGGAAAGTGAGTATACGGCAAAACCGTATCGAGGGTTCGAATCCCTCCCGCTCCGCCATCTAGCCCCGATCTTTACGAGAGTTTGGAATGCGGTTCACGAAACCGCGCTTCCGCTTGAGGTGCGGCCCTCACGGTGGATGGACTGATTCTCGTCGATCGTGACGACATGCATCCTCCCCTGCCACTCGCGTACGAGCCGCATGCCGGGGCGCGTCGCATCGGTGCGCGTTTCTCCGCGCGCGATCTGATCCAGCCGGCGGGTAGTCTCGCGACTGTGGCCGCCAAGCCGCTGCGCCTGGATCTCCTAGGTGAGCGTCAGGCCCAGCAGTTTGGGGCTGACACGCGGCAGCGGGCTTTTCGTGAACTTGCGCCAGCGCGCGCGCAGGTCGCTCGAGGACAGCGCCTCGAGCGCGGCAATCTTGGCGTCGATGTCGCTCATGTAGACCCCGCGATGATGCGGTCGGGGGTAATCTCGCCCACCCGTGCCCGCCTCCGTACGGACAAAGCGCGGTGCCCGTTCGAACCTGCTTCTACGACATCACGTCGAGGGGCTGATGGCTGTGTTCCAAAAGTTTAGCGGCAGGCCGATTGTCGTGCAGAAGGAGAGGAAGTTCGCCAGCGTTCACGCCAACGTCTACAACCACGTCAGCCTCGAACGTCATCTCGTTGATCGCCGGATTTACAAGGAACGCAGCTCGGCTGCCTTCGCCGAGCGGGGAATGCTCGCGAGCTCGCTCCTTGCGCTCAAAGACGGGCCTGCATCGTGCAGAGACGGGTTCGCGTTAGACTGGCAGCACCCGTCGCAGCCCTATTTCCTGGCCAGGCCCGAATTCGGCCGGACATTTCGGATGTCGTGTCTGGCCGAATTCTGAGGGTGGCGGTGTTCGAGCCGAGCACCGGAACGTCTACATGCGCAAGCGGCAGGTTCGAGGCACAGGTTCACACCGTCTAACAGACTCCGCCGATCAAGCGCGCGGCTGGGGCGGATCGCTGGCGATCAATCCACAAAAATCGCCTGAAAAACGATCTTGTCATCGCGCACGATGAAGACGTCCTTGCCGGTTACCTGCTGCGGCTGGCCCTTGAACTGGACCCAGTGGAGGATGGCGCCGTCGCTGCCAGCGGGTTCGATCTTCGTTTCCATGGCCTTGACGCCGTCGTGATGCGCCTGGTCGGTCAGGGTTGCGAAGACGCGGCGCGCCTGTGCCTGGCCGGAGAAGACGCCGGGGCCGTTTGCCGGGGTCTGATCGGCGACCAGTCCCTGCGGCGTCACGACGACGGTGTCGGTCGAATAATCATCCATGATCGGCTGCAATTCGCCGCGCTTCATGCTGTCGACATGGCGCTGAACCACCTCGACCGGCGTGCTGGCAAGGGCGGCCGTGGAAAAGCCCAGCGCAACGACCGGGGCGAGGGCGGCGATGTGGCGAAGGTTCATGGTGAACTCCCTGATGAAGATGACGGGGAAAGCGCGGTTAGCGGGGCGCCGGGGTTCGACGAATGTCGGAAAACGTGGCGGGCGCCGCCGATCGCGGGCGTGCGAGCTTTCCCGCAAGGTCCCTTCGCCCCTGCCATGCCCGGCGCCCTGGCGCTGCAAGCACGGCTATCGATCCGGTCACCTGGCCGGAAAACGTCATCCTCATCCCGTTCAGCCACCCCTGACAAGCAGATGTGATGCCGTCGCCCGCTCGTTCCGGCGGCGCTTTGGCAGGGCGCAGGGTTGGCACAGTTAGGCGCACTTACCAAGTGCCGAACGGGCAGATTCGTCAGCGGTGCATCGCCCCCGATGAAATCTCCGCCTTTGGGGCGACGAAAATATGCGCCATCCCGCTGACAGAGCACCGATTCCCTTGTGTCGCCGCGCCGCTTGGCTTGTATAGCGTCCCCATGGTTCGCGTGCTTTCGGTCCTTGTCGCGTGGTTGATCCTGTTCACCGGGGTCGCCGCCAGAGCGCAGCAGCAAAACGGCTTCGATCTTGAAGGGCCGGCGCTGGCCATCACGGTCGAGCGCGGCGGCGTCACGCTGCCGATCACGGCGGTGCCGGCATTGCGGGCGGGCGACCGGCTGATCGCGCGGGCGGCGTTTCCGGACGATCAGTCGGCGCGCTACATCCTGATCGCGGCTTTTCTGCGCGGCGCGACCAATCCGCCGCCGAAAAAATGGTTCTTCGACGCAGAGACCTGGAGCAAAAAGAATAGCGCGCTGGAAATCACCGTGCCGGAGGGGGCGGAACAGGCGCTCCTGTTCCTGGCGCCCGAAACCGGAGGCGGATTCGATACGGTGCGCGATGCCGTGCGCGGGCGGCCGGGCGTGTTCGTGCGCGCGGCACAGGATCTGTATCAGGCATCGCTGGACCATGCGCGGCTCGACGCCTTTGTCGCAGCGGTAGGTCGGATCGGCGACAGCGACCCCGCGCGCCTGGGCACGGTCGCGCCGGTGCTGGCCAAGTCGCTGGGCATCAAGCTAAACGTCGAATGCCTGTCGCGGCCCCGCGCGCTGCAGGCCGCGTGCCTGACGCAGAATCGCGAGACATTGGTATTGCAGGCACAGCGTGGATCGACGCTGGCGGAAACGCTGACCGGCACGCCGGTCGACCTGGCCTATCGCATCGCGGCCACGCCAGAGGCGGGGGGCGGTTATTACAGCCCGTATATCGGGCTGGCGCGTGATGTGGCGCGACTGTTCGGCGCGTTTCGGACCGCGCAATATCAGTATCTGCCCGCCCTGTCGGTCAATAGCGGAGAGCAGATCCGCCTGAAGCTGAACGCGGCGCCGTCGTTTCAGAACCCGCGTTCGGTGCTGGTCGCGCCGCTGCCGCCCATCGGCACCGCTGCGCCGCCACGCTGGCAGGCGGGCGGCCAGGGTTCGGTATGCCTTGCCCGGCCAGAGGCGACACTGCCGCTTGAGGACGCATCGCTGCTTTACGCCACCGGCTATGCTCGCAACCTGTCGCTGGCCGTCACCGGCAGCGGCGGCGCCAGTCGCGACCTGCCTGTCGTCGCCGATGCCGAGGCGGGCGGCGTTCGCATTGCCGGTCGGGATGGCCTGTCCGATCTGGGCAGCGTCACCGGGGCGGTGCTGCACGGCAAATGGGGGTTCGACGACTTTTCCGGGCCGCGCCTTCCCGGCGTGCTGGACGCACCCGGCGCATGGCAGGCCCAGCCCGATGCCACGGTGATCGTCGGCCGAGAGCATAAGCTGACGCTGCATGGCGGCGCGGCGGCCTGTGTGTCGCAGGTCGCGCTTGGTGAGCCGGGCGGCGCCAATCGCACCGTGGCGTGGAAGATGACCGCTCCGGACCAGCTGGAGACGACGCTGCCGCTGAAGGGAACACGGGCGGGTCCGCTGTCGCTGGCCATTGCCCGTTTCGGCGCCACCCCGCCCCAGACGATCGAGCTGACCGGCCGGGTCGAGGCCAGCCGTATCGACGGCTTCACCGTTCATTCGGGCGACCGGGAGGGCGTGCTGCGCGGCGCGCGGCTGGATCAGGTAAAGCAATTGTCGGTCGGGTCGCTGCGCTTCACGCCCGGTTCGATCACGCGCGACGGCGATGGCGACCGGCTGACCATGCTGAGCGAAGCGGCGGTCGAACGCGCAGCCGGGCCGGTGGACGCGACGGTCACGCTGAAGGACGGGCGCACCACTCGCGCCCGCGCCAACATTGCCCCGCCCCGCCCCACCGCCAGCCTGCTAAGCCGCAAGGCAGCGTATCAGGCGCCTGAAGGCGTGCTGCCCATCACCCTGCCCGACGCGCTGTTGCCCGAAGGCGGGCGTCTGGACTTCTCCTTCCGCGTGGCAAACGGGCCGCTTCGCGACGGGATCGAGATCGCGACGCGCGACGGCACCACCGCCCGCCTCGATTTCAAGACGGGCGCGCTGCAACGCATTGGGGAGGATGTGGTGGTTGCCAGCGTCACGCCCCATGCGCTGTTCGGGCGCAGCGTTGCCGGGCCGGTTCGCTTCCGCCTGCTGAACGACGGCGCGCCCGGCGACTGGCAACCGCTGGCGCAGGTTGTCCGCCTGCCCGAACTGACGGGCCTGTCGTGCACCGAAGGCGAAGGGGAATGTTCGCTGACGGGGCGCGGCTTGTTCCTGATCGCCGCCATTGGCGACAATGCCGAGCTGACGTCGCCCACCAATGTGCCGATCGGCTTTGTCGGTGCAGCCATCGACCTGCCGCGACCGGCGGGGGACGCATTGTTCCTGCGCCTGCACGACGCGCTGGACGCGCCGGTGCGGCTGAACCTGCCCGAACCGAAGGGGTAAGCCCGCCTTCGCGCTTGTCGAAGGGCAGTCGCGGGGGATAAGCGCGGGCCATGCAGTTCTGGGCCTATCTCATCCGCGATGCCGACGGCGCGCTTCACAGCGGCCATGGCGACGATATCGACGGCGTCATGTCGGCCATGCCCGAGGCGACGCTGATCTGGTCACAGGCGTTCGAAACGGCCGAAGCGGCGGCAGCGGCGGCGGATCGTGCGCCCCCGCCTGTGATCGTGCTGGTCCGCCCGCAGCTGGGCGAGAATATCGGCAAGGCGGCGCGCGCGATGCTGAATTTCGGGCTGACCGAAATGCGCCTCGTTGCCGCGCGCGACGGCTGGCCCAACCCCGCCGCCGGTCCCGCCGCCAGCGGCGCCGACATCGTGCTGCAACAGGCGCGTGTGTTCGACAGCGTGCATGACGCAGTGGCCGATTGCGCCCATGTCTATGCCAGCACCGTTCGCAAGCGCGGCGTGACCAAGCCGGTTGTCACCCCCGAACAGGCGGCAAACGGCATTCATGGCCGCACCGGCCGCTCCGCCATCCTGTTCGGGCCGGAACGGTCGGGGCTGGAAACCGACGACGTCGCCATCGCGCGCGAGATCCTGACCGTGCCGATCAATCCGGAGTTCGGGTCGCTCAATCTGGCGCAGGCGGTGATTCTGGTCGCCTATGAATGGTCCAAGCATGTCGCGCTGGTCCAGCCGACCGACACCGAACTGGACCCGCCGGCCAGCCAGACCGATTTGGACGGCATGATCGGCCAGTGGGAGACGATGCTGGAGGGGGCCGGTTATTTCTTCCCGCCCGACCGCGTGCCCGCGACCAAGCGGACCATGCGGACGCTGCTGACCAAGCCCGGCTGGACGGCGCAGGAGGTCCGCACGGTTCGCGGCATGTTGTCGGCGCTGGCGCGGCCGCGCGACCGGTCGGGGGAAATGTGATGGGCGAACTCTGCACGCTGACGCTGTCGTGCGACGACCGGCCGGGGCTGGTCGCGGCGGTAGCGGGGTTTCTGGCCGGGCATGGCGGCAACATCGTCGATGCCCGGCAATTTGACGACCGGATGAACCGCCGCTTCTTCATGCGGGTGGTGTTCGAACTGGCGACGGGCAACGCCGCCGCCATTCGTGCCGCCTTCGCACCCGTCGCCGCCGAACATGGCATGGCGTGGAAGCTGCGCGGCGCGGGGGAACGTCAGCGCGTGGTGCTGATGGTATCCAAGTTCGACCATTGTCTGGGCGACCTGCTGTATCGCCGCCGCATCGGCGAACTCGACATGGATGTCGCCGCCATCGTGTCGAACCATCCGCAAACGGCGCTGAATGTCGGCGGCATCGGTGATATTCCCTTCCACCACCTGCCCGTCACGCCCGAAACCAAGCCGCAGCAGGAAGCGCGGCTGAAGGCGATTGTGGAAGAAAGCGGCGCCGATCTGGTCGTGCTGGCGCGCTATATGCAGATTCTGTCCGACGATCTGGCGTCGTGGCTGTCGGGCCGCTGCATCAACATCCATCACAGCTTCCTGCCCGGATTCAAGGGCGCGAAGCCCTATCATCAGGCGCATGCGCGCGGGGTGAAGATGATTGGCGCCACCGCGCACTACGTCACCGCCGATCTGGATGAAGGGCCGATCATCGCCCAGGATGTCGAGCCGATCAGCCATGCCGACACGCCCGACGATCTGGTCCGCAAGGGCCGCGACATCGAACGGCGCGTGCTGGCGACGGCGGTGGCGCATCACCTTGAGGACCGGGTGTTGCTGAACGGCAATCGCACTGTCGTTTTCCGCAACTGACGGTAACGCGCGAAACCGCTTGCCTATCGGCGGGCGGCGCGCGACCTTCGCACGCGCAACAGGGAGAAATCACCGGATGTTTCGCCACTTCGCCGTGCTGCTGCTCGCCAGCACCGCCGCCCCCGCTTTCGCGCAGGATGCCACGCCGCCCGCCGCCACCGCGCAGGCGCCCAGCCGCCTGTTCACCGGCAGCGACCTGTTCAGCCTGGAACAGGCCAGCGACCCGCAGATCAGCCCCGATGGTTCGCGCATCGCCTATGTCCGCCGCTCGGGCGACATCATGGCGGACCGGATGCGCTCGGCCATCTGGCTGATCGACACCAAGACCGGCGTGCAGACCCCGCTGGCCGCCGGCCCCGGTTCGCACAGCAGCCCGCGCTGGTCGCCCGACGGCACGCGCCTGGCCTATGTCTCCGCGGGCGAGGGTCAGTCGCCGCAACTGCACGTCCGCTGGATGGCGAGCGGCGAGACGGCGCGCATCACCGGCATGGCCGACAGCCCCGATTCGCTCAGCTGGTCGCCCGACGGTCGCCAGATCGCCTATGCCATGCGCGTGCCGGGTGAGGGCATGAAGCTGGGCAAGGCACCGCCCAAGCCCGAAGGGGCGAAATGGGCCGAACCGCTGGAGATCATCGACCGTGTCACCTATCGCGCGGACGGCGCGGGGTATCTGAAGCCGGGTTACGACCATCTGTTCGTGGTGTCCGCCGATGGCGGCGCGCCGCGCCAGTTGACCTTCGGCGATTTCAACGACGGCGGTCCCTTGAGCTGGTCGCGCGATGGCCGCTCGATCGTGTTCGCTACCAACCGCCGCGCCGATTGGGAGCGGGAGCCGAACGACAGCGACATCCACTCGGTCGACGTGACGACCGGTGCGCTGACACAACTGACGCGGCGCTATGGCCCCGATGCGGCCCCCGCCGTGTCGCCCGACGGCGCGCGCATCGCCTATCTCGGCTATGACGACAAGCGCCGCAGCCATGAACCGGCGCAGCTGTATGTCATGGACCGCGACGGATCGAACCCGCGCTCGCTGACCGCCAACCTCGACCGCGAAATCGACACCGCCGTCTGGGCAAAGGACGGGCGCAGCATCTTCGTCTCCTATGACGACCATGCCGTGAAGAAGGTCGCGCGCATCGACCTGAACGGTCGCGTGACGCCGGTGGTTGACGGGCTGGCGGGCGGCGGGCTGGACCGGCCCTATACCGGCGGCACCTTCTCCATCTCTAACGACGGGCGCGTCGCCTATACCGGCGGCGACTGGAAGAAGCCGGCAGACGTGTGGCTGAGCGGCAAGCCCGTCACCCAGCTCAACGAAACCTGGCTGGCGGGCAAGGCGATGGGGCAGCTTCGCCCGCTGGATGTCACGTCAAAGGACGGGCGCAAGATCGATTCGTGGCTGGTGCTGCCCCCTAGCTATCAGCCGGGCACACGCGTGCCGCTGATCCTGGAAATCCATGGCGGGCCGCACACCGCCTATGCGCCGGTATTCTCCAGCGATTACCAGCTGTACGCCGCCGCTGGCTACGCCGTGCTCTATACCAACCCACGCGGCTCGACCTCTTACGGTGCCGAATTCGCCAATCTGATCGACAAGAATTACCCGGCGGAGGATTATGACGACCTGATGGCCGCCGTCGACGCGGCGATCGGCGCGGGCGTGGCCGATCCGAACAACCTGTTCGTCACCGGCGGTTCGGGCGGTGGCGTGCTGACGAGCTGGATCGTCGGCAAGACCGATCGGTTCAAGGCGGCCGCCACGCAAAAGCCGGTCATCAACTGGATCAGCGAGGCGCTGACCATGGACGGCACCGGCTTTACGTCGCGCTACTGGTTCTCGAAACAGCCATGGGAAGACCCGATGAGCTATTGGCAGCGCTCACCGCTCAGCCTGGTCGGCAACGTCAAGACACCGACGTTGGTGGTGGTGGGCAGCGAGGATTATCGCACCCCCGTCAGCGAGAGCGAGCAATATTATGCCGCGCTGCAAATCCGCGGCGTACCGACCGCCTTGGTCAAGGTGACGGGCGCCAGCCATGGCGGCTTCACCGCGCGGCCCAGCCAGTCGGCGGCAAAGGCGTCGGCAATTCTGGCATGGTTCGACAAATATCGCGGCAACGCGGCAGCGACGACCGCCGGGACCTGATCCGCTTGGCACCCCGGCTCGCGGGCCGGGGTGCCAAACGGCTTTACCCCTTCAACATGCGGATGATGCCGGAAAAGTCGGTGGCGGCGTCCCCGCCATCAACGAACCGCTGATACAGCTCCGCCGCGCGCGCGCCCATCGGTGTGTCGGCGGATGTGTCCGCCGCCGCATCCATGGCAAGGCGCAGGTCCTTCAGCATCAGCGCAGCAGCAAACCCGCCTTGGTAATCGCGGTCGGCGGGCGTTTCCGGCCCGACGCCGGGCACCGGGCAGTAACTGGTCATCGACCAGCTTTGCCCCGACGCCTGTGATGCGATGTCGTAAAAGGTCTGGAGGTCCAGCCCCAGCTTTTCTGCCAGCGCGAAACTTTCGCACGTCGCGATCATCGTCGCGCCCAGCAGCATGTTGTTGCAGATTTTGGCCGCCTGACCCGCGCCTGCGCCACCGGCATGGATCACCGCCTTGCCCATGTCGTCAAGATAGCCCTTCGCCCGCTCGAACGCGTCGGCGCTGCCGCCGACCATGAAGGTCAGCGTGCCCGCATTGGCGGCCGCGATGCCACCCGACACGGGCGCGTCGACCATCGCGAAGCCCTTCTCCGCTGCCCGTTCGGCCACGGTGCGCGCGGTGGCCACGGGGATGGTCGAACAGTCGATCAGGATCGCGGCGCGCGGCGCGGTCGCCAGCACGCTTTCGCCATAGACGCTTTCGACATGGCTGCCGGCGGGCAGCATCGTCACCACCGCCTCGGCATCCTCGCACGCGGCCGCAGCGCTTTCGGCGGGCAGGCACCCTGCCTTCTTCGCGCGCGCCAGTGCCTCTTCCGACAGGTCGAAGGCGCGCACGTCATGCCCGGCCTTGGCCAGATTGGCGGCCATGCCCCCGCCCATATTGCCCAGCCCGATAAACGCGATGCGTGCCATGTCAGCGCCCCTTCCAGTTGCCGGGACGCTTTTCGACAAAGGCGGCCATGCCCTCCTTCTGGTCCTCGGTCCCGAACAGGCCGTTGAACAGGCGGCGTTCGAACTGCACGCCCTGCGCCAGCGGCATTTCGAACGCGGCGTTCACCATTTCCTTGTTCGCCAGCACCGCCAGCGGGGCCATCGACGCGATGGTGGCGGCGGTCTTCACCGCTTCCTCGACCAGATCGGCGGCGGGGATAATGCGCGCGACCAGGCCGGCGCGCTCAGCTTCCTCGGCGCCCATCATCCGGCCGGTCAGCACCATTTCCATCGCCTTGGCCTTGCCCACCGCATGGGCCAGCCGCTGCGACCCGCCCATGCCGGGGGTCACGCCCAGCTTGATCTCCGGCTGGCCGAACTTCGCCGTGTCCGCCGCCAGGATGAAGTCGCACATCATCGCCAGCTCGCACCCGCCGCCCAGCGCATAGCCCGCGACCGCCGCGATCACCGGCTTGCGCGTGCGCCCGAACGCTTCCCAGCCGGAAAAGTGATTGCGGCCGTACATGTCGGCAAAGCCCATGTCCGACATTTCCTTGATGTCGGCGCCCGCCGCGAAGGCCTTTTCGCTGCCGGTGATGACGGCGCAGCCTTGAGCGTCATCGGCATCGAACGCCGCCAGCGCGGCGAGCAGGTCGGCCAGCACCTGTCCGTTCAGCGCGTTCAGCGCCTTGGGCCGGTTCAGCGTGATCAGCGTGACGCGCTCGCGCCGTTCGACAAGGATCGTTTCATAATCGGTCATGCGGGGTTCCATTCCTCATCGGCAGGGAGCGGCGCAAAGATGCGGTCGATCAGGTGGTCGCTGACGCCGCCGGGCGTGTCAGGGTTCCAGCGCGGGGCATTGTCCTTGTCCACGATCACCGCGCGCACGCCCTCCACAATGTCGGGACGCTGGACGACATGGCTGGCGACCGCGAATTCCTGACGCATCTCGTCTTCGAAACTGGGCATGGTTCGCCCGTCGAGCAACAGCTTCAGGCTGACCTTCATTGCCTGCGGCGATTTGGTGGCCAGCGTGTCGCGCTGCTGGCGTGCCCACTCCCCGCCATCGGCCTCAAGCGCGGTCAGCACATCTTCCAGCCGGTCGCTGGCGAACAGCCGGTCGATGGCGTCGCGGTGCGCCAGAATACGGGCGTCGGGCGCGGCGGTGGACAGCGCGTCCAGCACCCCCTCGATCCCCGCCGGATCGGCGGCGATGCGGCGCTTTGCCTCGACCAGCGCGTCGGCCGGCATGTAATGCGTGGCTAACCCCAGCGCGAGGCACTCCGCCCCGTCCAGCCGGTGACCGGTCAGCGCCAGAAACTGTCCCATCCGCCCGTCAAGGCGCGACAGATACCAGCCGCCGCCGACATCGGGGAACAGGCCGATGGCGGTTTCGGGCATGGCGAAGCGCGTATTTTCGGTCGCGACGCGGAAACGCGCAGGCTGCGAAATCCCCACGCCGCCGCCCATGGTGATGCCGTCCATGAACGCGACCACCGGCTTGGCAAAGGTGAACAGCCGGTGGTTCATGGCATATTCGACGCGGAAAAAGTCGCGCGCCGCCTGTCCGTCCCCCGCGCTGCTCTCCGCAATCAGACGAATGTCGCCGCCCGCGCAAAAGCCCCGGCCATCGGCATGGTCGATCGTCACCGCCTGTAGCGATGGATCGCTCGCCCATTCACCCAGCGTGTCCAGCATCACGCGGCACATATCGGCGGTCAGCGCATGGATCGCCCTTGGCCGGTTCAGCCGAATTCGGCCCAGCGTGCCGTCGCGCTCGATGATCACATCGTCGGTCATGCCCTTACCCTTGCCGCAACAGATCGCGCCCGACGATCATCCGCATCACCTGATTGGTGCCTTCAAGGATCGAGTGCACGCGCAGATCGCGCCAGAAGCGTTCGACCGGGTAGTCCATCAGATAGCCATAGCCGCCATGCAGTTGCAGCGCGCGGTCGGCAACCGCCGATCCGGTGTCGGTGGCCAGCCGCTTGGCCATGGCAGCGAAACGCGTGCGATCGGGTGCGCCCGACGTCACCTTGCCCGCCGCCATGTAGAGGAGCGCACGTGCCGCCTCCAACTCGGTCGCCATGTCGGCCAGCATGAACTGCGTGTTCTGAAAGTCCGCGATCGGTCGCCCGAACTGCTGCCGCTCCTTGGTATAGCGGACCGCTTCGTCCAGGCACCGCTGCGCGCCGCCCAGCGAGCACGCGCCGATGTTCAGCCGCCCGCCGTCCAGCCCCATCATCGCGATGCGAAACCCCGCGCCCTCTTCGCCCACCAGATTGGCGACAGGCACGCGCACGTCCTCGAACGTGACGGCGCGGGTGGGTTGCGAATGCCAGCCGAGCTTGCGTTCGTTCGCACCAAAGCTGACGCCCGGCATGTCGCGTTCGATGGCCAGGCACGAAATGCCCTTCGGCCCTTCGCCGCCGGTGCGGACCATCACCAGATACAGCTCATTCTCGCCCGCGCCCGAGATGAACTGCTTGGTACCGTTCACGACAAAGTGGTCGCCGTCGCGCACCGCCCGCGTCTTGAGCGCAGCAGCGTCCGAACCCGATGACGGTTCGGTCAGGCAATAGCTGGCCAGCCATTCGGCGCCGACCAGCCGGGGCAGGTAACGATCCTTCAACTCGGCCGAGGCGAAGCGGTCAAGCATCCATGCGGCCATGTTGTGAATCGAAATGAACGCGCTGGTCGAGGGACAGCCATAGGCCATCGCCTCCATGATCAGCGCCGCCTCCAACCGGCCCAGCCCGATGCCGCCTGATTCCTGGCTGACATAGATTGCGCCAAAACCCAGTTCGGCGGCGGCCTTTACCGTATCGCGCGGGAAGATGTGCTTTTCGTCCCATTCCGCAGCAAAGGGGGTGATACGATCGGCGGTAAAGCGGCGCGCAAGTTCCTGAATCTCGCGCTGGTCATCGGTCAGATCAAACTGGTCGGTCATTCGGTCAGCTTCCACATCGGGTATAGGTGACGGGGTCCAGCCCCGATTCGGTTCGGGTCAGCCGCTCGCCATCGGCCGACAGCGCCAGCGTCGCGCGGCGCGTCCAGCTCTCGCCCTCGCCCGACATTTCCAGCCGGAGCGCGATTTCGCGCGGGGCGCGGCGTTCGATCTCGTCCGCTCGCCCCTCGCTTTCATAGAACATCAGCCGGTCGGCCTCGACGCGCACGCGCATCGTCGCCGCGCGCCCGCATCCGTCGCCGCCCGCCCATGTCCCGCGCCATTCGGCGGGAATGGCATCCACCGGGCCCAACGCGGCACCCGCGCCCACATCCGGCGTCGCTTCGGCCTCCGGCGTTGGCGTCTCGACCGGCTCCGGCGTCGGCGCCACTTCGATCGTCGGGGTGGCGGGGGGCGGCACGTCGATGCTGGTATTCTGCTCCGGCGCGGGGTCGCCGCACGCGGCAAGGATCAGGGCGGGCAACAGGGCAAGGCGGGCGCGCATGCGGGTCTCCATCGGGCGTCTGCCCGACCAAATCCCCGCCGCGCCCACGGTTCCGTCCATCATCAGCCCATGGTCGGGATGACAAAGGCGTTGGCGGCGTCGCCCACCCCGCCATCGGGCCAGCGTTGCGTAACGGTCTTGACCCTGGTCCAGAACCGCACGCCCTCCATCCCATGCTGGTTGACATCGCCAAAGGCGGAACGCTTCCACCCGCCAAAGCTGTGATAGGCGACGGGCACCGGGATCGGCACGTTGATGCCGACCATGCCCACCTCAACCCGCGCCGCGAACTCGCGCGCGGCATGGCCGTTGCGGGTAAAGATCGCGACGCCATTACCATATTGATGCTGGCTGGGCAGCCGCACCGCCGTTTCAAAATCAGGCGCGCGTACGATCTGGAGGACCGGACCGAAGATTTCCTCCTTGTAGGACTGCATGTCGGGCGTCACGCGGTCGAACAGGCTGGGGCCGATGAAAAAGCCCTGCTCATGCCCCTGAAGGCTGAACCCGCGTCCATCGACGACCAGTTCCGCGCCCTCGTCCACGCCAGTCTGAATCCAGTTTTCGACGCGCTGTTTGTGCGCAGCATTCACGACCGGGCCGTAATGCGCGTCATTGTCGGTCGACACGCCCACGCGCAGCGCGGCGATGGCGGGGATCAGCTTTTCGCGCAGCGCATCGGCGGTCTTTTCGCCTACCGGCACCACGACGGGCAGCGCCATGCACCGCTCCCCCGCCGAACCGAATGCCGCGCCCGACAGGTCGTTCACCACCTGATCCAGATCGGCGTCGGGCATGACGATGCCATGATTCTTGGCCCCGCCCATCGCCTGTACGCGCTTTCCGGCCTCGACCCCGCGGCGATAGACATAATGGGCGATGTCGGAGGAGCCGACGAAGCTGACCGCGCCGATCGCCGGATGATCGAGGATCGCGTCGACCATTTCCTTGTCGCCGTGAACGACCTGCAAAATCCCCTCCGGCGCGCCAGCTTCGCGCATCAGTTCGGCCAGGCGCACGGGGACCGATGGGTCACGCTCCGACGGCTTCAGGATGAAGGCGTTGCCACAGGCGATGGCGACGCCGAACATCCACATCGGGATCATCGCCGGGAAATTGAACGGCGTGATGCCAGCCCCGATGCCGATCGGCGTCCGCATCGAATACACGTCGATGCCGGGACCGGCGCCGTGGGTATATTCGCCCTTCAGCGCGTGCGGGATGCCGCATGCGAACTCGACCACTTCCAGCCCGCGCTGGATGTCGCCCTTTGCATCGGCAATCACCTTGCCATGTTCGGACGACAGCATGTGCGCCAGCGCGTCCATGTTCGCCTCAACCAGTTCCTTGAACCGGAACATCACGCGCGCGCGGCGTTGCGGGTTGGTGGCCGCCCATGCGGGTTGCGCGGCCTGTGCGGCGGCGACGGCAGCGTCCAGCAGCGCGCGGTCGCCCAGCGGCACGGTTGCCTGCACCTGACCGCTGTTGGGATCGAACACCTCGCTCGTCCGCGCAGATCCGCCACCGGCATGACCCGCAATGAAATGGTCGATCGTCCGCATCCTCATCTCCTGTCGGCGTGTCCGCCTGTATCTGGTTTCATTCGTAACTAGCAGGGTGGCGGGCGGTCCCGCAACACCGTGTCGAGGTCGCCCGGTGTGTTGATGTTGGCCAGTGGCGGCGCGTCGACGGGCACCGCCTCGCACACGGCCGCCCATCCGCGCATCGAGCGGCGCGGGTCGGTCGCGACGAAATGGTCGAGCAAAGCGGCATGGCGCACCGGCCAGATGCCGATAATGGGCAGGCCGCCGACAAAGACCGCATCGCCCCGCCCCGCCAGCATCGCCAGCAGCGCGTGCGGCACGGCGGGCGTGTCGCACCCCAGCGTCAGGACCGCATCCGCGCCCATCCCGGCGCCGTGATGCAGCGCGGCGTTCAGCCCGCCCAGCGGCCCCAGTCCCGGACCCGGACGATCGGGCACGCCCGCTACGCCCGGCCACTCTCGCCCGACCACAGCCAGTGCATCGCAATGCGGCTCCAACGCCGCCAGCGCATGATCGATCAGCGGACGGCCATCCAGCAGCGCCGCCGCCTTGTCGCTGCCGAACCGGCGCGATTCGCCGCCAGCCAGAACCGCACCCAGAATCACGGCACCGCCAGCATCGTGTCAGGCCGCGCCAGCACCACCAGCCGCAGCCCGGCTTCGCCCGCCCGTTCCACCGCCAGCGTCGTCGGCGCCGAAATGGTGACGAGCAGCGGACAATTCGCCAGTGCCGCCTTCTCCACCAGTTCGAACGAACAGCGCGAGCTGAGCAGCGCAAGGCCGCCGTCCCAACCCAGTCCGCCGCGCGCAATCGCGCCGATCAGCTTGTCGAAGGCGTTGTGGCGGCCGACATCCTCGCGCACCAGGCGGATCGTGCCGTCAGCGGCGGCAAGCGCGGCGGCATGGACGCCGCCAGTCGCGCGATTCAGCGGCTGATGATCGCGCAAGGCCGACAGCGCGGCGAAACAGGCCGCATCGCCAGCATCACTGGTCGCAGTGACACGTGGCAACGGGCGTAGCGCCTGTTCCAGATTCTCGATCCCGCACAGGCCGCACCCGCTTTCGGACACGCGGTGCCGCACCCGGTCCGCCACCCGCGCAGCGCGTTCGGGGATCAGGGTTGCGCGCGCGATCACGCCACGGTCGGTCGGGTGCAGGTCCAGTTCGGCCAGCTCCCCCGCCCGCTCGATCAGGCGTTCGGCCAGCGCAAAGCCGGTGATCAGATCATCCAGATCGGCGGGCGTCGCCATCAGCACGGCATAGCCGATGCCGTTGAACTCGACCGCAATCGGCCGCTCGACCGCCACCGCGCGCTCGATACCCCGCGCGGCCCCGTCGCGGGCGATGGCGTTGAAGCGCGTCAGCTTCGCGGGTTCAGGCACGCGGATGGGCATTTCGATAGACGTCCAGCAGATGCGCCGCGTCGACCGCGGTATAGATTTGGGTGGACGCCAGGCTGGCATGGCCCAACAGCTCCTGCAACGCGCGCAAATCGGCGCCCCGGCCCAGCAGGTGCGTGGCAAAGCTGTGCCGCAGCGCATGGGGCGTGGTGCGGTCGGACAGACCCAGCCGCACGCGCGCCGCGCGCACCGACCGGCGGATGATCGCGGGCGACAGGGGACCGCCCTTTGCCCCGCGAAACAGCGGTGCATCCCCCGACAGGTGATAGGGGCAGGCGGCGGCATAAGCCTGGATCGCGTCGCGCACGGCGGGCAACAGCGGCACGACCCGCATCTTGGCCCGCTTCCCCGTGACGCGCAGCGTGTCGCCGACGGGCAGCGCCGCGCCGGTCAGCGCCATCGCCTCTCCAATGCGAAGGCCCGCGCCGTACAGCAGCAGCAGCACTGCCCAGTCGCGCGCGCCGATCCACGGTTCACGCGCATCCTCTGACACTTCCTCGGCCAGCGCGACCGCTTCGGCGGGGGCAATGGGGCGCGGTACGCCCTTTTTCACGCGCGGGCCGGAAACACGCGGCGGCGGCGCCCCGGCAAAGGCCATCAGCGCGCGCACCGCCGACAATTCGCGCGCGGTCGATGCATTACCCAACCCCGTTTCCCGCCGCGCCGCCAGAAAGGCACGCAGATCGGCCTGGCTCAACCGCGACAGGTCGCCGGCGGCGACGGGGCCTCCCCAGTGCAGGCGCAGAAACGCCAGCAACCGCTCCGCCGTTGCCTGATAGGCGCGTACCGTATGCGCCGAACGCCGCCGGTCGCGGGCCAGATGCCGGGCAAAGGCGATGGGAAGCGGCGCGTCGGTCACGGACGCGACGCTACCCCATGCCATGCGCCACGGGAACCGTTCAGTCGGCGAACAGCAGCACCGGTGTTTCCAACAGCTTGCGAACCGCCTGGACATAGCTGGCGGCATCCCAACCATCGACGACGCGGTGGTCGCAGCTGATCGACAGGTTCATCAGCTTGGCGCGGCGAATGTCGTCCCCGTCGAATACCGGGCGCTCGACGATCTTGTTCGGGCCGATGATCGCCACTTCGGGCCGGTTGATGACCGGCGTGGTGGCAATGCCGCCCAGCGGCCCCAGCGACGTGACGGTGATGGTCGATCCGGACAGTTCGTCCGACTTCGCCTTGCCGCTGCGCGCGGCATCGGCCAGCCGCGTGATCTCCGCCGCCAGTTGCCAGACATTCTTGTCCTGCGCGTCACGGATGACCGGCACCATCAGCCCGGCATCGGTCTGCGTCGCCATGCCCATGTGCACCCGGCCCGAACGCATCACGACGCCCGCTTCGTCGTCATAGCGCGCGTTCAGCATCGGAAAGTCGGGCAGCGTGCGACAGATCGCCACGATCAGGAACGGCAGCAGCGTCAGCTTGGGCCGGTCGCCGCGATTGGCGTTCAGGTCGCCGCGCATCGCCTCAAGCGCGGTTACGTCGATTTCGTCGACATAGGTAAAGTGCGGGATCGCCCGCTTCGACGCGGCCATGTTTTCGGCAATGCGGCGACGCATCCCGATGACCTTGACCTGCTCGTCATCGCGCGCGCGGCTGGCGTGCGGGGCGTGATAGCCCTGCGCCGCGCCGTAACGCAGGAAGGCGTCCAGATCGGCATGACGGACATGCGCCCCTTCATGCCGCACCTGCGACAGGTCGATGCCCAGATCCTTGGCCCGCGCGCGCACGGCGGGAGAGGCGAGCACCTTTGCCTTGTCCGCAACCGGCGCAGGTACCGGGGCAGACGCAGCAGGCGCCGGGGCGGGCGTTTCGACGGGTGCGGGCGCTTCGGTGGGCGCCACTTCCTCGACGCCGGGATTCTCGGCCTCGACCTGTTCCTCGACCACCGGCGCGGTGGGGGCGTCGCCCTGAGCGGGTGCGTCATCGCTCTCCGCACCTTCGGTTTCGATCACCACCAGCGTCGATCCGATCGGCACCTGATCACCGACTTCGCCCGCCAGTTCGACAACGGTACCCGCAACCGGCGATTCCATTTCGACGGTCGCCTTGTCGGTCATCATGTCGGCCAGGCTCTGGTCTTCCTCGACCCGGTCCCCGACCTTGACGTGCCACGCGACGATTTCGGCCTCGGAAATGCCCTCGCCAATGTCGGGCAGGCGGAACTTGAACAGCGCCATGGGGTCAGTCCTTCATGATCTTTTTCAGCGCCTGTCCGATC
Organism: Sphingomonas sp. IW22; assembly: GCF_041321155.1. Taxonomy (GTDB): domain Bacteria; phylum Pseudomonadota; class Alphaproteobacteria; order Sphingomonadales; family Sphingomonadaceae; genus Sphingomonas. The sequence continues at coordinate 1,382,561 of NZ_JBGGWB010000001.1, forward strand.
CGCACCGGGCCGGGGAAATAGGCCCATTCAAGACTGTGCGGATAAGGCGTGTCGAACCCGGTCACGCGCTCGACCGGGGCTTCGAGATGGTGAAAACAGCGTTCGGTGACGAGCGCCGACAATTCCGCGCCGAAACCGGCGGTGCGCGTCGCTTCGTGGATGATCATGCAGCGGCCGGTCTTTTTTACCGACGCCTCGATCGCCTCGATGTCCAGCGGGACCAGCGTGCGGAGGTCGAGGATTTCGGCATCGACGCCCGCATCCTCCACCACCGCCTGCGCCACATGCACCATCGTGCCATAAGCCAGGATGGTCAGGTCGCCGCCTTCGCGCACGCACGCCGCCTTGCCCAAGGGAATGCGGTAATAGCCGGTCGGCACCGCGCCGCCGGGATGCGCGGACCAGTTCTTGGCCGGGCGGTCCCAATTGCCGTCGAACGGACCGTTATAGATGCGCTTGGGTTCGAAAAAGAGGACGGGATCGTTATCCTCGATCGCGGCGATCAACAGCCCCTTGGCGTCATAGGGGGTGGCCGGGATGACGGTCTTCATGCCCGATACGTGGGTAAAGATGCCCTCCGGCGACTGGCTGTGCGTCTGCCCGCCGAAAATGCCGCCGCCAAAGGGAGAGCGCACCGTGATCGGCGCGGTAAATTCCCCACCGGAACGATAGCGCAGCCGTGCCGCTTCCGACACCAGCTGGTCCAGCGCCGGATAGATATAATCGGCGAACTGGATCTCCGGCACCGGGCGCAGGCCGTAAGCGCCCATGCCGATCGCTACGCCGATGATCCCGCATTCGGTGATCGGCGTGTCGAACACGCGGGTCTTGCCATATTTGGTCTGCAAACCGGCGGTGGCGCGGAAAACGCCGCCGAAATAGCCGACATCCTCGCCCATCACCACGACGCTGGAATCGCGGGCCATCATCACGTCCATGGCGGAATTGATCGCCTGGATCATGTTCATGCGGCTGGTTTCGCCCGCCGCATCGCCTTCGTCGTGCATCTCGCTCACTTGCGCGCCCATGGCCGTCCGCTCGCTTCTTCCTCGGCCAGCATCTGGGCCTGTTGTTCCTTGAGGTGCCAGGGCATTTCCTCGAACACGCCGTCGAACAGCGTGTCGAGCGGCTGGTGCAGGCCGTGGCCAAGGATGCCGTTCGCCTCGGCTTCCTTCTGCGCCTTCTTCACCGTTTCGGCGAGTTCCAGATCCTGCGCGGCATGGGCGTCTTCGTCCCATTCGCCCAGCGCGATCAGGTGGTCGCGCAACCGGCGGATCGGGTCGCCCAACGGCCATTCGGTCGCCTCTTCGGCAGAGCGATAGGCGGTGGGATCGTCGCTGGTCGAATGCCCCTCGGCGCGATAGGTGAAATGTTCGATCAGCGTCGGCCCGGCATTGGTGCGCGCGCGCTCCGCCGCCCATTCGGTCGCGGCATAGACCGCCAGCGGATCGTTGCCGTCGACACGCAACCCGGCAATGCCATAGCCCAGCGCGCGCGCGGCGAACGTCGTCGCCTCGGCACCCGCAAAGCCTGAAAAGCTCGAAATCGCCCATTGGTTGTTGACGACGTTCAGGATGACCGGCGCGCGATAGACGGTGGCAAAGGTCAGCGCGGAGTGGAAATCGCCCTCCGCCGTCGACCCTTCGCCGCACCAGGTCGCGGCGATACGGCTGTCGCCCTTGGCCGCGCTCGCCATCGCCCAGCCTACGGCCTGGGGATATTGCGTCGTCAGGTTGCCGGAGATCGAGAAGAAACCATGATCCTTCGCCGAATACATGATCGGCAGCTGCTTGCCCTGCAGCTTGTCACCCCGGTTGGAGTAGATCTGGTTCATCATCTCGACCAGGCTGTAGCCGCGCGTGATGAGGATGCCCTGCTGGCGATAGCTGGGGAAACACATGTCGTCGCGCTGCATCGCCATGGTGGCGGCAACCGACACGGCTTCTTCGCCGGTGCACTTCATATAGAAGCTGGTCTTGCCCTGACGCTGGGCACGGAACATGCGTTCGTCGAACGCGCGCACCAGCGCCATCTTGCGCAGCATCAGGCGCAGCATATCGGGCGACAGGCGCGGCGCCCATGGCCCGACGGCCTGCCCCTGATCGTCCAGCACGCGCACCAGACCATAGGCCAGTTCGTGAAAGCTGTCGGGCGCGTCGCCCGGTTCGGGACGGCGCGCGGCACCGGCAGGCGGCACGTCGATATGGCTGTAATCAACCTTGTCGCCGGGCCGGAATCGCGGTTCGGGCACATGCAGCGACAGGGGCGGGCGATTGGCGGGTGGAACGCCTGTCAAACCATGCTCTCCAAGGATGCCGGCGTCGTTCGACGGCGCGGGCGGATCATCATTGGCGCGTTATTATAAAATTACAACGCACTTGGCGAGAGGCAAAGTCACATCTGAAACCAACGCTTCGCGAAAGCCGGTTGACTCATTCACGGATTGGAACAGAATAGGAACATTCTGGTTCAATCGAGTCGTCATGTCCGCCACCCTAGCCGAACTCCGCGCGACGCTGAATGCGATCGAAGGCAACGGCTTTCGCCGTCGTCCCGCCCTGCCCTTCGGCATCGGGGCGGTCGACACGCGACTGGCGGGGGACGGGTTGCGACTCGACGCGCTGCATGAAATCGCGGGCGAAAGCGCCGACCTGGCCGACGATGCCGCCGCCACCCTGTTTCTAAGCGGTATTGCCGCGCGGGCATGGGGCACCGTGTTGTGGGTGGTGCGCCGCCGCGACCTGTTCGCGCCGGGGCTGGCGCAAGTCGGCCTAGCCCCCGAACGCGTCCTTTATGCCGAAGCCGCCGACGATGCCGAAGCGCTGGCGCTGATGGAAGAAGGGCTGCGCCACCGCGGGCTGGGCGCGGTGGTGGGGGAGGTCAAGCGCGTCGGCTTGCCCGCCACGCGCCGCCTGCAACTGGCGGCGGAGGGCGGGCGGACGATCGCCCTGATGCTCAAGCGGCATGGGCGGCCGGGGGCCGATCCGCTGGGTGCGCCATCGGCGGCGGTGACGCGCTGGCGCATTGGTTGCGCACCATCGACGCCGCTGTCGGTGCCGGGGGTTGGCCGCGCACGCTGGCGCGTGGCGCTGGTGCGTCAGCGGGGCGGGGAAACGGGGGAATGGTTATTGGAGGGATGCGATGCGACGGGTCGCTGCGCTCTGCCTGCCCGACTGGTCGATCGACCGGCTGCGGCGGGCGGGCGCGATCGCCGCGCGGCCTGAACGCGCGGACGCTCCCTCAACCGATGCGCTGGCGGCGATGGTCGCGGACGAGCAGGCAAACGAATGTTCGGTGCCGAACACCCCCGGCTGGCGCCCCGGCGCGCGCTGGGCACGGGCAGAGCTCGATGCCGCGATTCAGGCGCTGCCGCTGCATCAGCGCCCACCCATGCGCGAACTGGGCCGCCGCAGCGAAGCCGCCGAGCACCCCTTTCGCGCGCTGCGCCCCGATGAGGCGCGCGGCGCAGTGCCCTTTGCCCGCGACAAACAGGTGCCGTCCCCCGAACCGCGCCCGGCACCCCCCGCCCCCGCGCCGCTACCGCAGGAGGGTGAGGCGCCGGTGGTCACCAGCCTGCGCGAGGGCAATCGCCTGGTCATCCATGCCGCCTGTCCCATCGCCCGCGCGCTGGGCCTTCGCCGCGGCATGGCGGTGACGGGCGCGCGAGCCATCGCGCCGGGGCTGGTGGTGCATCCCGCCGACCCGTCGGGCGATGCACGCGGCCTGCGACGGCTGGCTGTGGCGCTGGCCCGCAAATGGAGTCCCAGTGTCGCCATCGGTGGGGAGGATCTGATCTTCATCGACCTGAGCGGCGTCGCGCATCTGTTCGGCGGCGAAGCGGCGATGGCGGCGCGCATCGTCGCGGTGCTGACGCGCGCAGGACATGATGCGCGCATCGCCGTCGCGGGCACGCCCGGCGCGGCCGCGGCGCTGGTACGCCATGCCCTGCCGCCGGCCCCTGCGGCCACGCGAATGCCCGCACCGCGCCATGCCGGGTTGCGACAGGCGGCCGATTTTCGCATCCGCCACCCCCGCGACGACGGCAATCCCTATGCCCCGCGCCTAGGGGAGCCACCCCGCCCCGGCATCCGCGCCCCGGCCCCGCTGCTGGTCTGCCCCATCGGGGCAGAGCGCGAATGGCTGGCGCCGCTGCCGGTCGCGGCGTTGCGGCTGGACGGCGCCGACATTGAATTGATGCGCCGCTTCGGGATCGAGCGGATCGGCCAGCTCGAATCGCTGCCGCGCGCCCCGCTGGCCCGGCGCTTTTCCCGCGCGCTGGAGCGGCTGGATCAGGCAATGGGGCGCTTGCCCGAACCGCTGGACCCCGTCGTCCCGCGCGACGCCATCGCCTGTCGAATCGATTTTGCCGAACCCATCGCCACGGCAGAGGGGATTGCCCATTGGCTGGGCCGCCTGGTGCCGCAGATGACCGGCGAGCTGGCCGACGCCGGGCTGGGCGCGCGCGTGGTCGATCTGGTCGCCGACCGCGTCGATCATGTGCCGCAGCATTTGCGGATCGGGCTGGCCCGCGCCAGCCGCGATCCCGCGCATCTCCTGCGCCTGATCGCGCGGCGGATCGAGACGATCGAGCCGGGCCACGGCATCGACGCGATGACGCTGCACGTCCGCCGCGCCGAACCGCTGGCCCCCGCCCCCGTTGACGAGCGGCTGGATGCACAGGCCGCGCCCGATCTGGCCCCGCTGGTCGACGCCATCGCCAATCGCATCGGTGCGGGGCGGATGTGGCGCGCGCGCACGATCGAAAGCGACGTGCCCGAACGCTCGGTCGGCGTCGCGCCGCCGCTGGCCGATGATGCACCCCCCGCCCCCCGGTTGCGCGACGACGATGTCCGCCGACTGGCACCCGATGCCGCGCCGCCCGCCTGGCACCCGGCCTGGCCGCGCCCCACCCGGCTGCTCAAACGGCCCGAACGGCTGGACCATGTCGTCGCCGAACTGCCCGACCGGCCGCCCGTGCGCTTTACCTGGCGCGGGGTCAGCCACCGGGTGGTGCGCGCCGACGGACCAGAGCGTATCCATGGCGAATGGTGGCGCCGGCTGGGCGAAGCGCACGGCGTGCGCGACTATTTCCGGGTCGAGGACGAGGATGGCCGCCGTTACTGGCTGTATCGCCGGGGGGACGGCGTGCGCGGCGTGTCGGGCGATCTCAGCTGGTGGCTGCACGGCCTGTTCGGGTGAGCCATGGCCGAATATGTCGAGCTTCAGGTCGCGACCCATTTCTCCTTCCTGCGCGGCGCGTCGTCGGCGGAGGAGCTGTTTTCGACCGCATCCGAAATGGGCCACACGGCGCTGGGCATTACCGATCGCAATTCGGTGGCGGGCATCGTCCGATCGCTGGTTGCGGCGGAACAGGTAACGGCACAGGCGCGACCGATCCGCATGATTGCCGGGTGCCGCCTCGATCTGGTCGACGGGCGTGTGCTGCTGGTGTGGCCGCGCGACCGGGCGGCGTGGAGCCGGCTGACGCGGCTGTTGACGTTGGGCAAGGCGCGCGCCAATCCGCAGCGCGGCGAAAAGGGGCAGTGTTTCCTGCATTGGGAGGATGTTGCCGCTCATGCCCCCGGCCTGATCGGCGCGCTGGTGCCGCGCATGGCCGCGTTCGAGGATGAGGCGGGCATGCGCTGGATGGCCGACATCTTCGCCGGCGATGGCCATGTCGCGCTCAACTGGCACCGGCGACCCGACGATGCGCGGCGGCTGCACGCACTGGCCGATGCCGCGCGCCGCCACGGCCTGACTCCGCTGGCGACGGGCGATGTGCGCTATCACCACCCCGACCGCCGGATGCTGCACGATGTCGTCACCGCGATACGCGAAAAGACGACCATCGACGCGCTGGGCACGCGCCGGGCGCGCACCGGCGACGGCCATCTGGTGCCGCCCGCCGACATGGCGCGGCGCTTTGCCGACCTGCCGGAAGCCCTCACCGCAACCCTCGCCATTGCGGAGGCCTGCACCTTTTCCCCCCGCGAATTGAGCCATCAATATCCCGACGAAATCGTCATGTCGGGCCGCTCACCCCAGGATGCACTGGCGTTGATGGCCCGGCGCGCGCTGGCCGAGCGGTTCGCCGGCAACCCGCCGGACGCCTATTCCACGCTGCTCGAACATGAGCTGCGGCTGGTCGAGCGCATGGGCTATGCCCGCTATTTCCTGACCGTCCATTCGATCGTCCAGTTCGCGCGCAGCCAGGACATTTTGTGCCAGGGGCGCGGATCGGCGGCCAATTCGGTGATCTGCTTCGTGCTGGGCATCACCTCGATCGACCCGGTCCGCCACAAGCTGTTGTTCGAGCGCTTCATTTCGGAGGACCGGGCAGAGCCGCCCGACATCGACGTCGATTTCGAACATGAACGGCGTGAGGAAGTGATCCAGTGGATCTATGAAACCTATGGCCACGACCATGCCGCGCTGACCGCCGTGGTCAGCCGGTTTCGTGCGCGCGGCGCGGTGCGCGAGGTCGGCAAGGCGCTGGGCCTGCCAGAGGATCTGACCGGCGCGCTGGCGGGACAGGTTTGGGGCTGGTCGGCCGAAGGAGTCGGGGAACGGCATGTGTCCGCGCTCAACCTCGACATGACCGACCCGCGCCTTGCGCTGACGCTGGAATTGTCGCGCGAACTGATCGGCACGCCGCGCCATTTGTCGCAGCATCCCGGCGGCTTCGTGCTGACGCGCGACCGGCTGGACGATCTGGTCCCCATCGAACCCGCCGCCATGATCGACCGCCGCGTCGTCGAATGGGAAAAGGAGGATATCGAGGAACTGGGCTTCATGAAGGTCGATATTCTGGGGTTGGGGATGCTGGGCTGCATGCGTCGCGCCTTCGACCTGCTGGCCGAGCATAAGGATATTGCCCTGTCGCTCGCCGCCCCGGTCCTGCAGGGCGACGACCCTGCCACGTTCGAGATGATCCGCCGCGCCGACACGCTGGGCGTGTTCCAGATCGAAAGCCGCGCGCAGATGGCGATGCTGCCGCGCATGAAGCCGGTCAATTTCTATGACATCGCCATTCAGGTCGCGATCGTGCGCCCCGGTCCCATTCAAGGCGACATGGTCCACCCCTATCTGAAGCGCCGCGAAATGCTGCGCCGCGACCCGAACGCCGTCATCGAATACCCCAGCGAGGCGCTGCGCGACGTGCTGGAAAAGACGCTGGGCGTGCCGCTGTTCCAGGAACAGGCGATGCAGGTGGCGATCAAGGGCGCGGGCTTTACCGCCAGCCAGGCCGACCGCCTGCGCCGCGCCATGGCGACGTTCAAGTTCACCGGCGGCGTGGGCGAGTTTCGCGACAAGCTGATCGCCGGCATGATGGGCAACGGCATCACGCTGGATTTTGCCGAGCGGCTGGTGAAGCAGATCGAGGGGTTCGGCAGCTATGGCTTTCCCGAAAGCCATGCGGCGTCCTTTGCCAAGATCGCCTATGCCTCTTCATGGATGAAATGCCATCATCCCGACATCTTCTGTGCCGCGCTGCTGAACGCGCAGCCGATGGGTTTCTATGCCCCGGCCCAAATCGTGCGCGACGCGCGCGAACATGGGGTGGAGGTGCACCCCGTGTGCATCAACGACAGCCGCTGGGACACGCGGATCGTGGGGAGGGGCGCGGGGCAGTTGCCGCTTCGGCTGGGTCTGCGCGTGGTGGCCGGGCTGTCGAACGAACATGGCGCGGCGATCGTCGCGGCGCGGGCGGACCGGCCCTTTTCGGGCGTGGAGGATGCGTGGCGACGGTCGGGCGTACCGCTGGCCGCGCTGGAGCGGATCGCGCGGGCCGACGGGTTCCACGCGCTCGGCCTCGACCGGCGGCAGGCGCTGTGGACGATTCGCGGCCTGGGTGCGGCGCCGCTGCCGCTGTTCGCCGCCGCCGATGCGCGCGAAGGCGGCGTGGTGCCCGAACTGGCCGAACCGGCGGTCGCGCTCGATCCACTGACGGCGGGGCGCGAAGTGGTGGAGGATTACCGCGCGACGCAATTGTCGCTGCGCGCGCACCCGCTGTCCTTCCTGCGCGACGAACTGACGCGGCGGCGGATGGTGCGTGCGGGCGACCTTCGTCGCATGAAGGACGGCACCCGGCTGGAGCTGGCGGGCATCGTGCTGGTCCGGCAAAAGCCCGGCAGCGCTAAGGGCGTATTGTTCGTCACGCTGGAGGATGAAACCGGCGTCGCCAATATCATCCTGTGGCCCGACCGGTTCGAGGCCAATCGCCGCACCGTCATGTCGGCGGCGATGCTGGGCGTGCGCGGGCGGATGCAGCGCGAGGGGGAGGTCATCCACGTCATCGCCGACACGCTTGAGGATCTGACGCCGATGCTGCACACCATCGGCGACATCGACATGCCGCGCCTGTCGCGCCCTGGCGGCGGCGGCTCACCCGATCGCGGGGACCCCGAATGGCGTCCAAAGGGGCGCAGCCTGTACCACGCCGCCTTTCGCGAAGGTTGCGATCCAGAGGATGCGATCCGCCAGAAATCGCGCGATTTCCATTGACGCCGCCGCTCAATGCAGCGGCCATGTCCACATCACCAGCGGCGTGCCGACCAGCACGACCAGCAGCGACAGCGGCGCCCCCAGCCGCGCATAATCGCTGAACCGATACCCGCCCGGCCCAAGCACCAGCGTGTTGCACTGGTGCCCGATGGGGGTCAGGAAATCCGAACCCGCGCCGATTGCCGTCGCGATCAGGAACGCTTCGGGGCGATAGCCAAGGTCATGGGCGAATACCGCCGCGATGGGCGCCATCACCAGCACGGTTGCTGCATTGTTCAGGAACGGCGTCACCGCCATTGCCGCCACCATGATCAGCGCGACCGCGCCCCATGGCGGCAACGACGCCGCAACCTGCGCCAGCCCGGTCGCCAGCACGTCGGACGCGCCGGTGGTGCGAAGCGTATCGCTGACCGGGATCAGCGCGCCCAGCATGATCAGGATCGGCCACTCGACCCCCTCATATGCTTCCCTCAGCGGCAGGGCGCCCATCGCCATCATCAGCCCCGCCGCCGCGAAAAAGGCGACCGCCACAGGTACATAGCCCGTTGCCGTCACGGCCATTGCGATCGCCAGGATGACCAGCGGCAGCCAGCGCCGCTTCGAACTGCCCAGCCGCAGGCTGCGCTCCGCCAGCGGCAGGGTACCCAGGTCGCGCATCCGTTCGGGCAAAAGGCCCAGCGGACCCTGCAGGACGATGACATCGCCCGCGCGCAGATCGATCTCGCCCAGCTTCTTGGTCAGCCGCTGGCCCGCGCGCGATACCGCGATCAGGTTCACGCCGTAACGCTGCTGAAGCCGCATCCGCTCGGCCGACTGACGGACCAGCATCGAACCGGGCGTGACCACCGCCTCGATCACGCCGATCTCGTCATTCTCGCTACCTTCGGGCAAGTCGCGTTCCTGTCCGGCCAACGCCAGATGATCGCCCGCGATCACCCGCTCCAGCATGTCGGGATCGCCGCCCAGGATCAGCGTATCGCCCTCGCATAGCATCAATTCGGGGGTGACGACGGTCCGCATGTTCGCGCGCAGCACGCCGGTGATGGTGACGCCATGTTCGTGGCGCTCGATAAAGTCCGCGACCGTTTCATCGATGGCGGGCGACCCTTCCTCGATCGTCGCCTCGGTCACATAATCCTTGATGTTCAGCGCCTCACCCATGGTCGGCGCGGCGCGGCGCTCCCGCGGCAACAGGCGATAGCCGAAACGCAGGAAAATCAGCCCCACGACCAGCAGCCCCAATCCCGTCGGCAGATAATCGAACATGCCGAACGGCTGGCCCGTCATCTGTTCGCGCACGCGGCTGACGATGATGTTGGGGGATGTGCCGACCAGTGTCGTCAATCCGCCCAGCAGCGATGCGAACGCCATTGGCATCAGGAAGACCGATGGGCTGGAATCGGTTTTTTTCGCCGTCTGCACCGCTGCGGGCATCAGCATCGCCAGCGCGCCGACATTCTTGACCAGGCCCGACGCCACGCCGACCGTGGCGGTCAGCACTAGCAGTTGGGATCGCACCCGCGTCACGCGCCGCGCGACGACGCCCAGCGCGACTTCGATCAGGCCCGAACGCTGCATCGCCGTCGATATGACCAGCGCCGACCCCACGATGATGACGATGTCGTCGGAAAAGCCGGTGAACGCCGCTTTGGGATCGATCAACCCCAGCGCCAGTCCCGCCAGCAGCGCCAGAATCGCCGTTACGTCATAGCGAAACCGCCCCCACAGGAACAAACCCATCATGCCCACCAACAGGCCGATGGACAGCATTTGGGTCGTCGTCATGCGCAACAGCCCCCCTTGCGGCACCGGGGACGGTCATTGCGTCGATGTGGGGCGTTCGGACAAGCCGGAGCGTCGGTCATCGCACCACAACGTCAAACTCGCCAAATCGGCTCGCATCCTCAACGTCCGCAATCGAATTTTCGCATGACAGCTATAACAGCCCCAGTTCGCGAAAGCTGGCGACACCACTAGGCGTCAGGATCAGATGGTCGATCAGCTTCAGGTCGAGCGCTGCCAGCGCACGCTCGAACCGGCGGGTCACATCGATATCGGCGGCGCTTGGCCGTGCATCGTTCGACGGGTGGTTATGCGCCATCAGCAGCCCGGCAGCGTCGAATACCAGCGCTTCGCGCGCGACAGTGCGGATCGGCAATGTGATCGCCGCCACTGACCCGGCCGGCGTGTAGCGAAGCGCGATAACGCGGTGTGCCCGGTCCAGATAAGCAAAAGCCGCAACCTCACGCGGGGCATGGGCCAGCGGTGCGAAAATCGCCCTCGCCGCCGTCAAATCGGTAACACATTGGTTCCCCCCGCCCATCCGCACCCCCTTGCATGTGACGGCGCCGACGTTCGACAAAACAATCTCGAAATCGAAGGGTAATCTGGTCCGATCCGGACCAAGCATCCCTTGGCGGCGTGATGCGTCCAGCCACCGTTGCGCGGGAGCATGAACGACGTAGCCGACTTGGCGCGCGGGCATTAAGGAGCAGGCATGCGACACCCGGAATATCAGTATCTCGACCTGCTCGACCATGTTCTGGCAAATGGCGACCAGCGCATGGATCGCACCGGCGTCGGCACGCGATCGATTTTCGGAGCGCTGCTGCGTTTCGACCTGTCGGGCGGACAGGTGCCGATCCTGACGACCAAGCGCGTCTATTGGAAAACGGCGGTGCGCGAGATGCTGTGGTTCCTGACCGGCGGCACCAACATCCAGCCGCTGTTGCGCGACAACGTCCGCATCTGGACCGACTGGCCGCTGGCCGCCTATCGCCGCGAAACCGGCGAGCACATCGAACAGGCCGCGTTCGAGCAGCGGATTGTTGCCGATGATGCCTTCGCTGCGCGCTGGGGCGAACTCGGTCCCGTTTACGGCAAGCAATGGCGCCGGTGGCTTGGCGCTGACGGGCGCGAGCATGACCAGATCGGC